>JANQKI010000193.1 GCA_028281165.1 Opitutaceae bacterium
TAAAACCCATTAAAAGGCGTATTGAAACGCTAGACGCTTTACGAGGATTCGCCTTAATCGGCATCTACCTTTCGATCATTCATGGATTCAACTCTCCTAGCCCGCATAGCGGCGAGGACCTTTATGTCGAAAGCGGGGCTCTGGATGACATTTTGAGTTGGGCCAGCTCGCTTTTCATAAACAAGCGATTCATTGGCATCTTTTCTCTTCTATTCGGCATCGGAATCGCTATCCAGCAGCAGAACTTCATCGAAAAAGGAAAATCGTTTACGCCTTACTTCACGAGACGCATGCTGATTCTCGCTTGTCTTGGAATCATCAATACGACGTTTTTCTTTTCAGTAGAGATCCTTCTTGTCTACGCCCTATTCGGACTGGCAGCCCTGGCTCTTTCCAGAACCGATTATAGAATCACTTTATCCATAGCCTTTTTCTTCTATCTGATTTGGGGACAGTATTTCGAAATGTATCACAGAGACGATCTCATCGCCTGGTTCCAGTGGTTCAACGAACAATATCCATTCGAGCGAATGAGCGAAATTTTCACTCGTGGGCCACTGCTAGAACAAATAAAGCTGAACTGGATCAAGTATCTCTACGTTTATACGGACAACGGCTTCCACCTGGGAATGTCCATCTCCATGATTCTAATAGGATATGTCATTGGTAAGGAAAAGTATCATACAAACTTTCTTCGCAATCTGAAAAACTACCGAAAAGCGTTTAATATATCAATTCTCTACACAGTCGCTTTCACTGTTTTCGCAATAGCGGCAGGACAAACCGACTTTATCTTTATGTATGATCCGATAGCCTATTTTTTCTACGCGATTTTCATGCTGGCCTCGATGTTCGCTTACATCTATCTCATAGCGTGGTGGCACGACTCCTCCAAAGGGAATAACATCATTCTCAAGGCATTGACCGCCAATGGCCGCTTGAGCCTTACTGGCTACATGGGAGGCGCTTTCGTGTATTCGGTAATCTTTTACAGCCATGGATTCGGGTTTTATATGAAGCTTAACGGAACGCAGCTTGCCGGAATCGCTCTGCTTGCTTATCTAGGCTTTTCGCTTTTCGCCTCGGTATGGTTAAAGAAGTTTAGGCAAGGCCCCCTGGAGTGGGTCTTCAGGCGAATAGCTTACGGCCGCAACGTCTCTTGAAGATTAAAATCCGCAAATGAAATGGCAGTCGCACCTCGTTTCTACCCGCCCATCCAGCCGCCATAGGCAACCAGGGCAATGCCGGTGACACAGTTAGAAGCCTCGCCGGCAAGAAAAACGACGGGCCCTTGAAGTCTTCGGGTTCGCCCCAACGACCAGCTGGGATACGTTCCAGGATTTGGCGACTTCGGACTGGATCTTTCCTCAAGGCCTCCGTATTATTCGTTACGATATAGCCGGGAACAATCGCGCCTGGGTTCGAATCGAAGTCTGGGACATCGCGGCAAACAGCGCCTTTACCCAACCTATCTGGATTGAATAGATAGGCCCGACCTTCAGGCAGGCTTGCTCAAATTGAAATAGGACGCCACACTCCACCCTAACCTAAATGAAAGATCCCAAACCTACACGACGCCAGTTTCTAAAAACTACCCTAGCCGCTTCAGCTAGCATGCCTTTTATGAAAACCTCATTAGCCTCTAATTCCGTGACCGATCTTGACGTTCGCATCGATAAAATCTACTGTTTTCGAGCTATTTATGATCGTCCCCGCATCATAGGGGGAAATTCTGGATACAAGCTCGCCGGCGGCCAGCGCCACGACTGGATGATTGCTCTTTTCGGCAACAATGGCAAAATCGGACTTGGCTCATGTCCGCGCTACGGACGCCCTACTCCAACCGATTTTCCTTTGGGAAAAACCATTGGGGACCTCCTCGGCAAGCATCTTGCCGAAACGGCGGATAAGGTCGGGACAACCGCGGTCTGGGACCTTGCGGGCAAAACGCTCGGCAAGCCCGTCTACGAGCTGCTTGGCGGCCAGCGAAAGCCTGAAGGCATTCAAGTCTACGACGGGGGCATCTATATGGAAGAACTTATCAACCGAGACGCTAATTCCGCCTACCGCAATCCCAACGCTCCTTATGGTCCTCGCCCCTCCTGGAAAGACATATTCATGGAAGCAATCGATGTATCCAGAGAACAAGGGCACAACTTTGTGAAAGTTAAAATCGGCCGCGGCCATCTGCACCTGGATCGTCAAGCCGGCAATATCCAGGACGCTGCCGTACTGCGCTTCATACGCGAATACGCAGGATCAGATCTGAGGATAGGCGTCGATGCGAACAACGGCTACGACTTGGACGACACGCTCTGGCTTCTCGAGAATCACGGCGATCTCAACCTCGAATTCATCGAGGAAATGTTTCCGGAGGACATCGAAAAATATCAGCAAGTCAAAGACGCCATAAATTCGAAGGGCCTCAAAACCCTTGTTGCAGACGGAGAAAATTGGAAAACCGCTTACGATCCGGGAGTTCCGGAAATCATCAACGCCGGCGTCATCGACGTCCTGCAGGGCGATATGCGCATGTTCCAGATCGAGGGCATTCTCGCCGAAGCGGAGCTAGCGAAGAAAGCCGGACATGGAGCCCAAATCGCTCCGCATAACTGGGGCTGCGAGTTCGCATGGTATGTGATGATTCACATGGGCAATGTCATCCCTCACTACTATGGAGCCGAGCACGATCCAGGCTCCATTAGAGTCCCGGTTATGGTAAAAGATGGATACGCAATCAATAACGGTCGTTGCTTCGCCTCGGAAGCCCCCGGCTTCGGAGTCCATCTCGATCTCGACCTCCTTGAAAAAGTCGAGAAGGTCTACGCATTCTAGGGCTCGCTCATCTCGTAACGCCGTTATGGATACTTCATCCTAGGAGGATGCTTCTGTTTCAGCGATCACCTCGTTGGCCGCTTCGATCATGACCTCAGCTAAAAAGGCGTAGGCCTTTTTCCAAGCCGCTTCCGCTTCCTCAGTAAAGGCGTCGCCTAGCAGTTCGCCCATGGCGAAGATGAGTGATTCGCCAACCATTTCGTAATGCTCAGTCTTAACTTGGTAACCGACATGACGCACCCCTAGTTCTCGCACCGCAGGCAACAATGTATCCGGATTTCCGATATTCGTGACGATGAAATCCAGCATATCCATCAATTTTTGCCCCTGGGAATGCAAGTCGCCATGAAAAATCGACATAAGTTGCGGATTTTTTTCGAAGAGGTGGTGATAGAATCGTCGAGCAACCTCAAGTGAAAGTGGGGCCATGGCCGCAAATGAGGTTTGGATGGCGGCAATTTCGTCTTCTGTCATGATTTTGGTACAACTATCAACCCGTTAGTATATCACGTAAATTCCCGAATTTGAATGGGCCAAATTACCCCCCTAGACCATTCTTTGGCTTGCCTAAACAAGGCCATCGGAGTTTTGAATTAATCACCATGCTTTTTAAGGGTTATCTCAAGCCCGAATATTCGCAAAGCTTCAGTATAATGGCATTTTCGCTACGAGTCGAAAGGCAGCCCAGTTCGTCACCTTTTCGTAACATTAAGATGAATGTGGATACAGAACCTAAAGCGCAAGCTGGAAAGGAGAGTCGGTCTTGACGAATAGAGAACCAGGATCCGGCGAGGAAAGCCTTGTAGCCAGTCTGCGTAGCGCTCGTGATCGACTCGAACGGGCCCAGGAAATCGCCCAGATCGGCGACTCAGTCTATTTTCCGAAATCGAAACGCCGCGTTTGGTCCGAACAGACCTTTCGTCTCTACGGGTTCGAGCCGAGGAACGAACCTCCTTCGGAACGGCAGATCCTAAATGCCATCTACCCGAAGGACCTTCAGGCGAATCGCGCCGCCATCGAAGAAACGCTTTTTGGCAGCAATCCGACATCAGAGCTTCAGTATCGAGTTCTTCACAAGGATGGATCCATTCATTGGATACGCGTTGTTTCCTTGAGAGAGGAGCAATCGCCAAATAGCGAGGAAAGGGTTTTCTCCACAATTCAGAACATAACGGAGCAAAAGGCGACCGAAGAGGAGATGCTCTTGGCCATCGAACGGCAGCGCGAGCTGGTGCAGATGAAGTCCGATTTTCTTAACATGATCTCTCACGAGTATCGAACGCCTCTTGGGATCATTAACTCCTCAGCAGACATTCTGGCTCGCTACCATGATCGACTTCTGAAAGAAGATCGCCTCAATCGCATTGCGGATATTAAGCAGAGCGCCCGTCGTCTGGCCGATCTCGTAGAGGAGGTACTCTTTCTGGGAAAGTCTGATTCGGGCAAGATGCAGCTGCAAAATCGCCCTGTGGACCTCGAAAGCCTTATTCGAGAGATCACTGAAGCGATCGTCACCCAGTTTGGTTTTCCACGAGTGGTGAATATCGAATGCGAAACCCTAACGGAAGAATGCAAATCAGACGAACAGCTACTGCGACACATATTGAACAACACCATCAGCAACGCCCTCAAGTACTCCACTCTCGATAAGTCAGTTGACATCAAACTAGGCCCACAGAACGGAGGCGTTCGCATAGCAGTCAAGGATTATGGAATCGGCATTCCAAAAGAAGAGCAGCCAAAACTGTTCTCCATGTTTCATCGAGCATCGAACGTGGGTACTATTTCTGGAACCGGGTTAGGTCTCGTTATTCTCAAGCGGTGTATCGACCATCTTAGAGGCAAAGTCTCGCTTGATAGCGAGCCCGGAAAAGGCACGGAAGTAGCCATTTGGCTGCCTGCGACAATCGAAGCGTAAGGAAAATCCAACGACAAAAGTCATGTCACAAAAAAAAGTTCTAGTCATCGAAGACGAAGCGCGAATGCGAGACAGCATTGCCACCATCCTCAAAATGGAAGGCTACGAGACACACGAAGCTTCTGACGGAAAACTAGGCCTGGAAAAAGCGAGAGAAATTCTGCCCGATCTAATTCTCTGCGATGTTTCCATGCCAAACATGGACGGGCATGAAACTTTGGAAGAGCTCAAAAAAAAGCCAACGACGGCCAGAATTCCTTTTATTTTTCTAACAGCTCGTGGCGAGAAGCGAGAAGTTCGGGATGGAATGAATCACGGAGCAGATGACTACTTAGTGAAACCTTTCGAAGCGATCGATCTACTAGCGGCCATCGAATCCCGACTAAAACGTAAATCCGAACTTACAGGGTCGGATGAGGATCGCGAAGTTTCGCCCGAGATGTTGATTCCGCTAGGCTTGACCGAACGTGAAGCAGAAACGCTGTTTTGGCTGGCTCAAGGAAAATCCAACTCCGACCTTTGTATCATCCTCGACGTGAAGCTGACCACGATCAAAAAGCACTTGGAGCGTATCTTCCAAAAGCTTTCTGTGGAGAATAGAACCGCAGCAGCAGCCATGGCTCTAGAAGCGCTAAACGCGAAACGATAGCCGAAAATAAAAAAGCCCGACCGAAGTCGGGCTTTAGAAAATCAAGATTGCAAGCTAGCTTCTAGAGTCTAGCTGAATCGGTTACCTCAAACGAAAAAGGAATCAGCAAAGCCTGAGATTTCGAATTTGCGGAAGCCGTGAAATCCATTTTGGAAACGGATCTGAGAGCCGAGGTGGCGAATTGAGGATGGGTGGCGGAAAGTACCCGGGTTCTTACCATTTTGCCAGCTTCATCAAGTTCTACACGAACCAGGACTCGCCCACCGATGCCTTTCTGACGCAGCTCATGAGGATAGCAGGAAGCCTTCTCAAGAACTGAATCCGCGCAGTCTTGCATCGATGCTTGAATTTCAGCATGCTCGCTCGTTTGGAGAACGCTTTCGGAGTCGTTCATTTGAGCCAGGGATGAATTTGTAGCAAAAGCGATAGCGGCTATCGCGATAATTGATTGGAATTTCGTAGTCATTGAATTGCGCGATTGAGATTAAAAGGTTGCGTTTCGGGATGAATAGTAACGGAAAAATCGCGCAGCGTAAACGGACCGAACGGCTTGGGCCGATAGACGTGGGGCATTCGACCTGGGCTAAACGACTAACATAAAAATCTACCCGTTTCAGATTCAGACCTTGAGGAGTTTATAAATCATCAATCAACTTCCCGTTTCCCTACTCGATCTTTGCCTAACTGAACTTCCCATGAAAAGACTTGTTACTCTATTGCCTGCCTCGCTATTCCTTTTGACCTATAGCTCGGCAGAGGATCGATTGCGACTCGACGACGTGATGGATCCGCTGCCTGAAATCGATGCGTCGGTACCGGCTCCGCATGAAAGCATGCGATTGGAAATTGGCGAACGCCACTGGTATCATCACCAAATAATCCAATATTTGGATACGCTAGCAGAGAGTTCGCCTCGCATGACCCTCTTGGGAGAGCATGCTCGTTCCCATGGAGGACGGCCTCTGGTCAGCTACGTAATCTCGACTCCCGTTCTTTACGACAAGGAGCCATTGCTTTCTGGATACATTTCAGAGGAAAATCTGGCGCTCATCGCCGAGTCCACCAGTGTGATCGTCGACCAACAAGGCAGGGGGCTGTCGTCCTCTGCCTAAGCAATCCCAACTTCCGCGCCTTCTGGTGGAGCACCCAACGGATACCCGTCAACGCGATCTTCTTTGGAGATTTGCTTGAAGAGCCAAATTGACCGAATTCCCTCCTGATTCCGACGCTATGCCAATTGGTCTAGCGAAAATCCCTTTGTTCGCTCGGAGCGCAATCAGTCCTTCTCTACAAGTATCGTAGGGAAGAATGTAATACAGAAGGAAGAAACAGAATGAAGCCTTGCTAAAGAATTAGGCTGGAATTCCGCACGCCCACTACTGGAAGGGTAAACGGTTTGCTTGGAAATCGAAGAGGTATTGAGAGAATCGCAGCGTCTTACGATTCTCCTTGGCTAATGATCGGCATGAAGAATACTGCACCTCATCCGAAAGCGAGATTCCCCTCGGCGGCGCCTATCGGATCTATGGACAGCCTCTTAAAAGTAGAAAACCTGGAAACCACTTTCTTCACCCGTCAAGGGCCAGTACGAGCGGTAAACAATGTCAGCTACTCCATTCCCAGAGGAAAAGTGCTGGGGATCGTGGGCGAAAGCGGTTGCGGCAAGTCGGTGACCGCATTTTCGATTTTGAGGCTTATTGACTCTCCGGGGAAAGTAACCAGAGGAAAGGTCATTTTTGATGGAAGGGACTTGCTTCAGTTGAACGAGCAGGAGCTGCAAAAAGTTCGGGGCAATCAGATCGGAATGATTTTTCAGGAACCGATGACTGCCTTGAATCCAGTTCTCACCATTGGCTTTCAATTGATCGAGCAAATCCGAGCCCATAGGGAGGTTTCCAAGGCGGAAGCCAGGGACCGGGCAGTCGAAATGCTTAGCCTCGTGGGAATTCCTTCGCCGGAGCAGCGCATCAAAGAATACCCGCACCAGTTTTCCGGAGGAATGAGACAACGAGCGATGATCGCCATGGCCCTGTCATGCAATCCTGAGTTTTTGATCGCCGATGAACCGACTACGGCTCTGGACGTTACGATTCAGGCTCAGATCTTGGATTTGCTGCAAAAACTGCAGGAAGAGCATGGCATGACCATTCAGTTCATCACCCATGACCTTGGCGTCATCTCCGAGTTAGCCGATGAAGTGCTGGTCATGTATGCGGGGAGGGTTTGCGAAAAGGGCCAGGCGGATAAGATCCTCACGTCACCACATCATCCCTACACAGTGGGCCTCATAGAATCGATTCCCCGCCTGGGTCATTTAGTCGAAGAGCTTCCATCCATTCCAGGTTCCGTTCCCAATCCTCTCAATCTTCCGAAGGGATGCCCATTCCAAAATCGCTGCCCTCGAGTTGAAGATCGTTGCCGCAATGAGACGCCTCAATTGGAGGAAAATGGAGATGGGCGTTTAGTCTCCTGTTTTAATCCGCATGGTTAGATGAGCGCGAATACCGACACCATTCTAGACGTGGCTTCGCTGAAGAAGTACTTCCCCGTGCGGCGAGGATTGCTTTTGCGTCATGTTGCCGACGTGAAGGCGGTGGATGACGTATCGTTTTCAGTAAGAAAAGGAGAGACGCTGGGATTGGTTGGAGAGAGCGGCTGCGGCAAGTCCACCTTGGGCAGAACGATCGTGCGCCTTTACGATCCGACAGATGGTTCGATCCATTTCAAAGGCGAGAATCTCGACGCGCTGGATCGTTCCGACTTGAGAGAGCTCCGCAAGGATTTTCAAATGATTTTCCAGGATCCCTATTCGTCACTAAATCCACGTATGACGGTGGCGAGTATCGTGCAGGAACCACTTGATATCCATAATGTGGGCACAGCTGCAGAAAGAAAGGAATGGGTACGGGAATTGTTTACGAAGGTCGGACTGAAGCCGGAAACGATGAATCGCTACCCGCATGAATTTTCGGGTGGTCAACGTCAGCGAATCAGCATCGCCCGGGCGATCGCCTTGAAACCAGCGTTGATTGTGGCGGACGAGCCGGTGAGCGCCCTAGACGTCTCCATTCAAGCCCAGATTCTAAATCTCCTAAGGAATTTACAGAAGGAAATGGGAATTACCTATGTATTCATTTCCCATGACCTTTCGGTGATCGAGCATTTCTGTGACGAGGTAGCAGTCATGTACCTTGGGAAAATCGTGGAGATCGCTCCCAGAGAAGAGCTTTTCGCGAATCCAAAGCATCCCTACACCCAAGCTCTCATTCGAGCGATTCCTGTGCCAGGCGACGGGAAAAAGACAAATCGCGAGACCCTGGAAGGAGAGGTTCCAAGTCCCATTAATCCGCCATCGGGATGTCCATTTCATCCGCGTTGTCCCGTGAAAATCGAAGACTGCAGTCAACGCGTACCTGCCTTGTTACCACTAAATAACACAACAAACCACCAAGTTTCCTGTCACCTTTACTCAAACTGATAAGCCATGCCTAAGAAAATCGCCTTAATCGCCTTATGCTCTGCTTTGTTTCCGAGCAGTCTCCTGTTTTCTGTCGATAACCGGGAACTCAAGATCGGCATCACTCAGGAATTCGAAAACCCGAATCCGATTATCGCAACGATGTTGGCCACGCATTACCTGTATGGGTTTGTTGGTCGAACCCCCAACGTCATGGATCCAGATGGAAACGACGTTGCTATGATGGCGGTTGAAACACCTACCTTGGAAAATGGATTGGCCGAATTTTTCGAAGAGGATGGAAAGCGAAAATTGAGGGCCCATTGGGAAATTCGAGAGGATGCCCATTGGGGGGACGGGGTTCCAGTGACAGGGCACGACTTCAAACTCGGCTGGACGATAGGAATGAGCGATACCGTATCGGTGGGAGAACGAGAAAAGTTCGACGAGATAGAACGGGTCGAGATCGACCCAGAGAATCCCAAGAAATTCGCCTTAGTGTATGATGAACCTAAATACAGCTACTTCAGGGCATTTCAACACTACTTTGTGCCTTCCCACATCGAAGGACCTGTGTTCGAAGAATTTGGAGACGAAAACGAGGGCTACGACAAGAATACCAAGTATGTGACCGATCCCACCAACCCAGGTCTCTACAACGGTCCTTACCGGATAGCTGAAATGAAGCTTGGCAGCCATGTGATTTTCGTTCCAAACGAACACTGGAAGGGACATAAGCCGACGATCCAGAAAATCATTCTCAAATACATACCCAATACAGCTACCCTAGAGGCTAACTTGAAATCCGGCACCATCGATATGATCTCGCTCATAGGCTTGCGATTCGACCAAGCCTTGGCTTTCGACGAGCGCGCGCAAAAGGATGGCTTGCCCTATACCGTGAACTATAAGCCGAGCCTTGTCTATGAGCACATCGACCTACAAGTAGGGAAAAATGAAATACTGAAGGATCTCAACGTACGCAAAGCTCTGGTTCATTCGATAGATCGCGATTTGCTGTGCGACACGCTTTTCGACGGAAAGCAAAAGAAGGCCATTCATAACGCTCCGCCAATGGATCCTTGGTTTACAGATGATCCCGAAAAGATTGTACTGTATCGGTATTCCAAGCGCACAGCTCGCAGGTTGCTCGACGCGGCTGGGTGGGAGATGAACGACGATGGATATCGCTACAAGGATGGGAAGAGGCTCAGCTTTCAACTCATGACAACCGCTCAGGATAAAACGCGGGAGAACGTACAGATCTTTCTTCAGTCCCAGTGGAAGGAAGTGGGAATAGAAATTACGATCAAAAATGAGCCAGCTCGCGTATATTTTGGCGAGACAACGCGCAAGGCGAAGTACCCTGCGATGGCGATGTACGCTTGGATAAAGCTGCCGGAACACAGTCCTCGGTCCACGCTGCATAGCGAGGGGATCCCGACCGAAGCCAACAGCTATTCCGGGCAGAACAGTTCGGGATGGGTCAACAAAGAGGTCGATGCCCTAATAGAAGCCTTGGAACTGGAATTCGATTTCGAAAAGCGGCGCGACTTGGCTCACCAAGTACTGTACCACTACACAAATGAAGTACCCGTCATTCCGCTGTACTACCGATCCGATGTGTCGGTGACGCCCAGCAATATGGAGGGGTATCGTCTGTCTGGATCCCTCATTCCGGTGACAAGTTGGGCGGAGTTCTGGGATCTTAAGAACTGATTCGGGCAACAGTTTTTTCGAATCCATCTAATGGGCTCTTTCATCCTTAGGAGAATATTCCAGACCCTTGTCGTCACCTTTATTCTTTCATTCTGTTGCTACTATCTTCTGACATTGATGCCAGGAGATCCGATCGACATACTGATTAGCTCCAACCCGAATTTCACGATTGAAGATGCCGAACGCCTAAAGCGGCTCTACGGCGCAGATAAATCAGTCATGGAGCGCTATGCGAACTGGTTGTCGTCAGCCGTGAAGGGAAACTTTGGATACAGCCGCGTTTATAGAGTCCCTGTTGCCGATCTCATTGGTCCTCGGCTGATGAATACGTTTATCCTTTCGATGGCGGCATTGTCGCTCTCCTTGTCCATCGGCATTCCAATCGGCGTTCTGGTCGCTCTTAGGAAAGGTTCGAAGGTCGATTATTCGGTTAACTTCCTTTCATTTGCGGGGATTTCCATCCCCTCCTTCTTTCTAGGAATTCTCCTGATCCTATGTTTTTCCGTCTATTGGAAGGTATTTCCGGCAGGCGGTACCGAAACCATAGATGCGAATCTACACGGCTTTGCCTACGTGTTGGACCGGCTCAAATATCTAGTCCTTCCCGTGCTATCGCTAACCGCGATGCAGACGGCGTACTACATTCGATACACGCGCAGCTCGATGATCGACACCATGCATATGGACTTTATTAAAACCGCAAGGGCAAAGGGGCTTCGAAACAGCATCGTCATTGCGCGTCACGGATTGAGGAACGCGCTCATTCCGGTAGTGACGATCGTCGCTCTCAGCTTGTCTACCCTCTTCTCGGGCGCGGTGATCACCGAAACGCTTTTTTCCTATCAAGGCGTGGGGAAGCTGGTTTTCGACTCGATCTCGGGCAACGATTTCAACGTGGCAATGGTATCCTTTATTATCACCATTGGCATGGTGCTGGTCATGAATCTCGCGGCAGACATTTTGTATGCCTATTTAGATCCAAGGATTGAATACAAATGAGCGAGGAGGAATTGCAGAGCAGCGAATCGCAAGCCCAGCCAATGTGGCGGATCGTTCTCGTTCAGTTTCTTGAACATAAGGCTGGCGTAGTGGGGATTGGCCTGATTGCCGCCTTAGCTTTGATCGCTCTCTTCGCACCGGTCTTCTCGATGATCCTTGGACAGGAACCGAATATCTCTTCGATACAAAATCGATACCTGGCTCCTTTCGAAAAGCCCGCGACAGTCGCGGTGGACATGGAGATCGAAGTAGAGAACTTTATCGAGGAGAATGAGGACACGTTGGAAGGATTAGCCGATCGAATTCTAAAGAGCGACATACTATCATCTAGCGAAGTCAGAGAAGCTGGCGGCGATCCAGAAGAAGTTCTCTTCATACTCATGGAAAAACGCAACGAAGAGGGAGTTAGGGAGAAGGTAAGCAATAACGATTTATCGGATTTCGAATCGGTCATCTATCCGCCAAAGACAGCCGGAAGACCCCACATTTTGGGTACAGACGAAGTGGGTCGCGATATTCTTATTCGCCTGATCTACGGTACGCGCATATCGCTTACCGTCGGTCTTGCGGTGGCGATTTTGTCCGGATTGATCGGCCTTCTCATTGGAAGTCTGGCTGGGTACTACGGTGGCGTTTGGGATGGCATGTTGATGCGCGTCACGGACTCGATGTTGGCTCTCCCTTTGATTCCAGTGCTTATCATTTTAGCGGCGATCGATTTCAATAGCCTACCGCTCATAGGGGGCTTCTTCATAGGGGGTTCCTCTGAGAGTGTCGCGAAAATCATCGTCATTCTCTGTTCCTTCTCATGGATGACTGCGGCGCGACTCGTACGCGGAAGCGTACTTACGGTAAGAAATCGCGAATACGTTCTAGCAGCGAAAACTATGGGAGCTCGGGATTTTAGAATGATAATCCAGCATATAACGCCGAATGTGGTGGCTCCATTGCTTGTGGCGATAACCTTAGGAGTAGGTAACGCTATTCTGTTCGAAAGCGCTTTGAGCTTTTTAGGTCTCGGCATTCAACCGCCCATTGCGAGTTGGGGCAATATGCTAACCAACGCTCAAGAACTTATCCACGAAGCCCCTCTACTGGCAATCCTGCCAGGAAGCCTGATTTTCATTGTGGTGATATGCTTCAACTTCGTTGGGGATGCCCTTCAAGGAGCGATCGATCCAAAATCGATCAAACGATGAAACTCCAAACCAGCTAGAGCCTAGAAACGATTATTTGCCGTGGCAATTTCTCCAGAATATAGAATCTCCATTTCTTCACTACACCAACAATCCAGGAGACGAGGGGCATCCGCGAATTTTCCCATATATTTTATTCCGACTTATGGCCTAAAACTACTGATTGCTGGAATCCGATTCGCCTTACACACGAATAACCTCTACTCGCCTGGGGTGACCTCTCCTGGACCCAGGTCTGCTCTATAATTCTTTGGCTTTTTCAGCTGCACTCCGTAGTAAGGAGATGCTGCCCTTGCCAAGCGCGTGGCAGGCTTCACGGAAATCGGTACCACCCGAATCTAAATTGAATCGCCTGCTCCGCAGCAGCTGTCCTTCTTTATTTTCTCTCATGCGCAAGTCTCTATCAAATTTCCTTCGTCCAAGCGCAACACTCTTCTCTCCTCATAAGCAAGAGAGGCGATAGAATCGACGTAGACTACGGCGTACTTCTCTAGAAAGCCCGCATAGCAAGTTGCGATCATTGCTGTCGTGGCAAGAACTAGCATGCCCAGTCTCGATTTCCCTGTGTTCCTCATAGTACAACCCTTTGGTTGGCTATATAGCAAACAGGATCAGATCATTGGACAGTTCCATAATGCAGAGGTGACTAGAAGGGTCGCAGCCTAGACAAGATTTGAGTTTCACTCCAGTTGGCTGTAGTGCTTCCGCTCTGGATACAGATTTTTGTAGTTTTCGAGTTCCGTTCTAAGAGAAGCAAGATCACTGGCGTATTCAGGATTGCCTGCCACGTTTACTAGCTGCTCAGGATCTTGATTTAAATCGTGTAGCACTTCGCCAGCTTCTTGGTCTAAGTAATTGGCGTAAATGAAGCGGCTCGTTTTCAACCCCCGCCAAGATGGAATGTCTGGATGCTCTAGCAAATGCTCGAGATAGACGCTTTTCCGCCACTCTAGGCCGCCAGGACTTTCAATCAATGGCTTGAAGCTTCGGCCTTGATAGCTTTGAGGAATATCGATACCAGCCCAGTCCAACACCGTTGCAGCGATATCGGTATTTGAAATCAGAGCGTCATCAGTCTGGTTACTCGTTTCAGAACGTATCCTAGGATCGTATACGATAAAGGGAACGTGGATTGATTCATCGTAATGAGACCATTTTCCGGCAAAACCTCGATTCCCCAAGAAGAAGCCATTGTCCGAAGTGAAAAGAATGATCGTGTTATCAGCAATCCCAGCTTCTTCCAGCGTATCGCGGTATTGACCCAACATCTGATCGATTCCCGTAATCATTCGATAATGACCCTTGATATTCGCCTGATACTTTTCTTCTGTATCCCAACGCCAGAAATAGCGTATCCGATTTAGAGATGTCTGTAAAAATTCGGGGGCCGCTTTAAAATAGCGATCGTCTCCAAGATCTGGAGGCGGCACTGACTCATTACTGTACAACTCTTCTGAAACCGAAGAGGGCCAAGGAAAATGCCCGTATCCAGGCCGACGATCACGATCTTCGGCATGGGCTAGATTATAACTAACGATAAGGCAGAAAGGTTTCTTCGAATGTTTTTGCGATCTTAGAAAATCGAGGGAGTGAGCGTGTATCCGATCTTCCGTATACCAACGCTCGCCAGTTTCCTTGTTTGTTCTCCAATAAGGTCGCTCATAGCCTACGTAGTCGTCGAACATCTCCCCAAAAGTTTCCTTGCCGCCTTCGATGATGAAATGCGTTTTCCCATACATCGCAGCCGTGTATCCATTTTTCCTTAGCAAAGCAGGAAAGCTTTGAGCCGCTTGAGCCTTCAGGAAAGGAGCCTTAATACGGTTAAGAACGCCATGTGTCCGCTGGGTTAGGCCGGTTAGCAGCGTGACGCGACTCGGCATGCACATCGGAGAATTTACATAGGCGTGGGTAAAGCGAATACCTTCCTCAGCCAAGGCATCTATCTGAGGCGTTTGCGCAATAGGATGCCCTGCGCAACCCATCTGATCGAAGCGCTGGTCGTCAGTAAAGACGATCAGAATATTTGGACGGGAGCCAACTGCCTCGAAAATGAGAGAGACAAAGGCCACTAGAACGAGTGAGAAATGCTTCATCAACAATGGGTGCATTTTTAGGAAACGGTAAAACACGAGATTCGAAAGCTTAATCGCTCGCTCATACCCGCTACCAAAGGGGAATCTGATCAAAGAAAGCGCCGGAACCAGCATTGCCGCCTCCATAAATTTTAACAGCCGACAGCAAAAGATAGAGACATCAGCCAGGTCTCAACGCTTGTCTCAGGGAGTAGCTTATGAATAATGAGCCTAAAACCTATCCCAAAACCTATCTTGGACGCCGTTACGCGAGAAATCGCCTCGGGCAAGGCGGCTTTGGCTACGGGTATGCCCGTAGGCCTATCCTCGCCAAAGCGAACGCAGCCCGAGGCAATTTCTCGCGCAACCCCTTGGGGCTGAGGCTCTTTTGGCCCAGAGCCGCGTTCTGCTTGAAAGCAAATACCGACCAGGTATTCGCTTTTCAAGCACGCCTTGCTCTAAGCCAAAACTGCTCTCAGCGGCACCAAGATAGGTTTTGGGATAGGTTCTAGTATCCTTAACCGCTAAGAAAGACCAAAAGGTATTATCCATGAGACACTTGCAAACCGTCGCTCTTCTACTAGGCCCAATGTTTTTTATCGCTGCTGCGATCGGACACGCAGAAAAAGCGCTCGGAAATGAAGTTGGTCAGGAAGCTGACAAACAGAAGCGAAATATCATATTCATACTAAGCGACGATCACCGGTGGGACTTTTTTAGCCGCGAAAACCATCCCTGGGTCGAGACTCCTAACCTGGACCGGCTTGCAGCTGAGGGCATTTGGTTCAATAACGCCTTTGTTACTACATCGGTTTGCCAGAGCAGCCGCAATAGCATCATCACCGGATTGTACGCTCATGCGCTAGGTGGAATGAATAACTGGGCCGTGTATCCAGATAATCCTGTTCGTTTCACGGAGCTTCTCAAAGATGCCGGTTACAAAACGGCGTTCCTTGGTAAATATGGCGCTAAAGAGAAAAACGAAGATCCAAAGCACGGCTTTGATCATTGGTTTGCCACTACAGGATTCGGTCATGTCGACCCGACTGTCGACATCAATGGAAAGCTAACGGAAGTGAAGGGCTATATTGGAGATATTCTGACAGACCAAACCGTCCAATTCATGGAAGACAATAAGGATGGTCCCTTCTTCCTCTATCTGGCTCACATATTGGTTCATAGCCCGAATACTCCAGCGGAAAGGCATAAACACCTATTCACTGAGGGCGACATCCCATTGCCGCCCAGCTATCCGGATACCGACGAGACCTATCGCGGCAAACCAGAATGGCTTCGCAAGGCAAGAAAGTCTACGCATGGAGTGGACGGGATGTTCAGTAAACGTACAAATCTGGATACGCACTACCGTAACTATGCTCGAACTGTGGTAGCTCTCGACGAGTCCATCGGAACCGTTATGAATAAGCTAAAGGAGCTGGGGCTTGCTGAAAATACGCTAGTACTCTACATGTCGGACAACGGCTATCTTCTGGGAGAGCAAGGTCTAGTCGACAAGCGAGACATGCATGAACCGTCAATCCGCATACCTCTAATCATGCGTTGCCCGGAACTCTTTGAAGCAGGAATGGAATCAGATGGCTTTGCCTTGAACATCGATGTCGCCCCTACCCTTCTGGATGTTGCGGGCGTATCCGTTCCACAACACATGCACGGCAGATCGCTTCTTGAACTGATTGAGGGAGCTGAAGACTGGCGAGTCGATTTCCTCTACGAATACGAATGGGAGCGGTATCGCCCCATGACGCCAACGGTATTCGGTCTACGAACACATAAGTATTCGTATATGCGATACGAAGGGCTTGACGATATCGACGAACTCTACGATATGAAAAACGATCCCGATCAAATGAACAACCTCCTCGGAGCTTACGCCGTAGAACATCGGGCAACGGAATTCACCAACGTTATCGAAGACCAAGGGCTAAAAGAAATGATCCGTGGATTTCAGAAGCGAATGGCCGAAATCATGAAGGAAACAGACGGCGATATGCATCCCTGGTACGGGAAGCGATAAACGATAACAGAAAGATAAGAGAAGGTGGCGACTAGAAGACTTCATGTAACCACTGATGGCGTAAATTCACAGAAAAATTAGTCCAAAAAAAATCTCTGTACATCAGTGTAATTGGACTTCTATCGAAGTGACGTGTCGCGTTGCTCGGTTGTGGTTTTAATCCTCTTCAATATGCAATTTCGACAGCTCGGTAAAACTGAAATCAGGGCGAGTCGCATTGGCCTCGGTAGGGCATCGATAGGAAATTTTAGCTAACGACCTTTAAAATCTCGCAGAAGAAGCGAACAGGGATATAGTGCTCTCACGAACCATGTTTTGGATACGAGTAAAGCAAATCGAAGTTCCTGAAGCCCAATCAATGATCGACAAGGAAGAAGCCCTGCTTGTCGACGTTCGCAGGCCGAAGGACTTCGAAGCGTCACATGTCGAGGGGGCCATTTCAGCTGATAAAAACAAGGTACACGAAATTCTAGATAGCGAAGATCGGGCCAGACCCATTATCTGCTATTGCTACAAAGGCGTTTCTAGCCGTGTAGCCTGCAAGAACCTAAAAAAAGCCGGTTTTATCAAAGTGCTAAATTTGAAAGGCGGGTACGACGCCTGGAAGAAGAAGGCTCGCTAGCGTCAAAGCCAATTTATGGAAGTAGTTGTAGCGGCGATCGGTGATCGTCGATGAGCATACCAATGTCGGCATTCGGCGATCACCGACGCGTCTCGACGGAGCTTAGAGTGCAGACGGACCGCCACTATAATTTTCACAGTTTCTTACCGGTCTGGATTAAGATTTCTAATTTCTCCCAATAGACATTCTCAAATCCTTCGCCGAAAAGCAGTGTAGTGTTTACATCGGTACGTCAGGAGATAAACTTTCTTCAAGCGAAGCTAGGAATGGTGTTAGCTCACAAAATTTGGGATTTAAAGAGAAGAACGGAGAATCGTTCATTCTTCGGCAGGCTGTTTTCGCAATTATTTCACATTAATCAAAGGCCATTCGACGCCCATCGCCAAAGGATTTTTCAACCCGAAAAGAAAATGAAAACCATATTGTTGAGTATTCTAATTGTAATAGGGCTGATCTGCGCTCCTCTAGCCAGTGGCTCTTCACCAGAAAAAGCTCTGTCATCAACTGAGAGTTATCAGCTACCCGATTTGCGGGTAGAAGGCGGGCGAGACCTGCCGGTACCTATGAGAATGGACGCTCCGAAACTAGGCAAAGACAAGATTGGCCAGAAAATCGATATTCGCTTCATGGTGAACGAGAAGGGACAAACGATAAACATAAGACCCCGACTCGCTTTCTATGAAACGGCTGACCTAGCAGCCGCCATGACGAATGCTATGACATCCTGGAAGTTCAGACCAGCTCTTGATAAATCTGGCAATCCCAAGAAGACCAAGCTGCTGATGCCTGTAAAGGTAATCGAAATACGAGAAGAAACAGCATTGGTAGCTAAGATATTAATAGACGAATAAAGCTTAACAAAGCGCCTCCCTAAGCAGATGAATCCGCGATCTGGTCATAGATCGCGGATTTTTTTCGTAAGACGAAACCGTTTAATTGTCTCTAAACAGATTGAGATTACGTTCTTTCAGAAATTCGATTCTTGCCTCGATTGAACCGATTTCTGGATACACCTTTAGGCCGGATTCCATTTCAGTCTTTTCCAGATCCTCCGTTTCCAGATAAACTTGTATCCATCGTTTCTTTGCCAGGTGCCGCTCCTCGCTTTTTTCGTGGGCATAGAACGTGTTGGACAAGTAGGAAAATCCCATCACGCAAGCAAAAACCATACTAGCCGTCTTGCCAGTGGACCTTTGTCCAAGCTCGACAAAAACGAGATAAACAGCGAGAACCGCCGGCAAGGCCAGCGTAAGATAACGCGAAGACCCTCCTCCATCTACCCCCATCGAAACACGCCCTATCGAAGCGAAAACGATAAACGAAATAGCCGATACCAGCAGCAAATAGACTACCGGATAGATGGCATCCTCGTTTTTCGAATACACGTACTTTACAAAGATGTAGACGGTTGAGCCCATCACGCTCAGCAAAACGAGAAAACCGACGAAAGGACGAACAAGCTTCGGAAGGTAAAACAAACGTCCGAAAAGATAATCCACAAAGACAATGTAGTCGATGAATGGCCGATGAGGAAAAACGAAGTCGGGATTGGCAGGATTCCAGCGATACCCGACAAGAAAGACACCCATGCAAAGCAAGAGAGCGACAATACTAGTCAACGACTGATAGGAACGATACCGCCAGCCCTCGCGATACTCCAACACAGCATCGAAGATGAGCAGCGAAAGAAAGCCGAGCCAGACGAAGATGCCAAACCCGGTAAACAGAGCCAGGCAAGCGACGCCGGAAGAAACTCCATAGCGAATCCAGCCAGGCGGAGAAATCCACGTATTGGCGATAAGCATCAGCAGCGCAAGAGGAAGTATACTGTGTGAAATATTTGGAGACAGAACAATCGTCTCGATTTGAACTGGATTAAGAATGATAAGCGGCAAGGCGAGATCCGCGTAAGAATAACCGCCCGCCAATTGGCCTTTTAGCCGGATCGCCAGGACACATGCGAATACCAAGCAACAAGCGATCATATAGCTCTCTGATACGACCGACCAATCCGTAGCATTGGCCAGCAGATAAGTCAGCGATCCACCTAGGCCCTGCCGATGTGGGCCATGTTGATGAAAAAAAGCATCGACGATCCCCGCCTCCTCGAACATCGGCCGATAGAGGTCCCACTGATCGTGATACAAAAGATTGTTTGCATACAGATTGACGAACCAAAGCAAATGAAGGCCAAGAATCGCCGTCATCAGCCAAACCAGTCGAAGAGGCCAACGGTTCGAAAAGCCCGACTTGTCGAGCGTATTGGGCTCGATGTACATGACTTGACGAAGGACTTGGCTCTCTCTCATATCGACTTAGGAGATGAAACGCTTTCAGTCACTTTCCGGCCGCCACCAGGGAGACCTGCCTTCCCATTCCGGCGGGATGCCGGTTTCAGCTAATTTCTCGACAAACGCTTGGTCTTCAGAGGCTGGTCGAAACCGGGGGTCTTTCACATCGAAAACGATATCGTCTTCCGTTACCTTTATATCGACTGGGACTAGCCAAACGTTCCACCGCTTCGGATTGTCAGGGTGAATATACTCATGATCGAAAGCGGTGCTCCACCATCTCCCTTTCTGGTCTTGAAAGAGATTTCCGTGACCCGCGTTTTTTATGGCCATACGTCGTTTACCGTAGGGACCCTCTAGATTTTTGGATACAGCGTAATAAAGATCGTAAGTATTGGTCGGTTCATAACCATACCGTCCCGAAGCCACAAATAGATATTTATCCTCCAGCTTCAAAAGAAACACGCCTTCATAGCCCATTGGGTGATTACCATCGTGAGGAAACTGCCGCGGTTCCTCCACCAATCCAATCATCTCGGAGTCCATCTTAGCAAACCAATCCGCCTGCCAGAGGTAGTATGTTTCCCCATTTTCCTGATACAAATGAGCGTCGATCAGTCTTTTTTGAATGGGCGGCAATACCTCATAGGGACCTTCAGGCTTACCGCTCAAGCTTTTCAGCAAGCCATGTCCGCCAATGTTCATACAGTGCGGAAGCCACCACGTTCCATTCATATAATGGACCTCAGGAGCCCAGATGGCTCGAGGGTTCTTGAAATCCGGATTTCGCAAAGGCTGATCGAAATGCCAGCTGCCCTGCGATTCACCGTCTTTGTAGAGGGTCCAAACAAAGCCAAGATCCTGCCATTCGATGAGATTCGCGCTTCTCCAGAGTCGGATGCCAATCGTATCTCCCCAATGACTGCCAGCCGTCGTACCCGTTAAATAATAATGATCGTCAGGACCTCTCAAGATAAAAGGATCCCGTATTCGTTCGTTGAGCACCAGAAAAGCTTCGCTATGAGATTCCAGTAAAGCTCGTTTCTCCTCCGAGCTGAGGATATTTTCGTTGGCTTCGTCGGAATAGGGCTGTTGGCCAACAAGGGGGAGAGGAAGGAAAATGGCGAGAAAGGGTAGAATAGACTTTTTCTTGCTCACGATGGAGCAGTCTTCGAGACACTCGCCCATGTGTCAATCACCCGCAAACTGGGACGTTGCGATAAGGTACAAAGCTTTTGCAGGATAGGCAAATGACTATAGAGCCAAAAATTATAGAATCGGACTCGACGGTCGACGACCGCCGCTACAATCCTGAAAACGAAATACTTGTAGCGGCGATCGTTGATCGCCGACACCAAACCTAAAATCAAGCCAGTGAAGCAATCGCCCCATTTAAGGTCGCGCTGGGACGCATCGCTTTGGAAGCTTTATCGTAGTCGGGATGATAGTAGCCACCGACGTCTACGACTTGGCCTTGGGCGGCATTAAGTTCCTCTATGATCTTCCCCTCGTTTTCCTCAAGCTGGTTAGCGATTGGAATAAAGAGGGCTTGCAGATCACTGTCGTCGGTTTGACTGGCCAAGGCTTCGGCCCAGTACATGGCTAGATAGAAATGGCTTCCACGGTTGTCGAGCTCGTTGACCTTCCGCGAAGGGGACTTGTTGTTCTGCAGGAACTTGCCAGTCGCTTCATCCAACGTCCTAGCCAGGACTTGAGCCTTGGCATTCCCAAAGGCCTTAGCAAGGTGTTCAAGCGAAACCGCGAGAGCTAGAAACTCTCCTAAAGAATCCCAACGCAAATGGCCTTCTTCTTCGAACTGCTGCACATGTTTGGGCGCCGAACCGCCAGCTCCCGTCTCAAAGAGACCGCCTCCGTTCATAAGCGGGACGATGGAGAGCATCTTAGCGCTGGTACCCAACTCTAAAATAGGGAAAAGATCCGTCAGATAATCCCGTAGTACATTTCCAGTGACAGAGATCGTATCTTCGCCCTGTTTGATGCGTTCGAGAGAAAAGCGAGTCGCCTCAACGGGAGGCATGATATGAATCTCCAATCCCTCCGTGTCATGATGCGGCAGATACGCTTCTACTTTCTTGATAAGCTCGGCATCGTGGGCGCGATTCTTATCCAGCCAAAAAACGGCTGGAGAACCTGTTGCTCTGGCTCGATTGACTGCTAGCTTAACCCAATCCTGGATAGGAGCGTCCTTCACTTGGCACATCCTGAAAATGTCGCCTTCTTCAACGGATTGCTCTATCAGGGCTTGTCCTGAATCATTCACTACACGAATTGTTCCATTGCCGGACGATTGGAAAGTTTTGTCATGAGATCCGTATTCCTCGGCTTTCTGAGCCATTAGGCCAACATTGGGAACGCTTCCCATGGTAGCCGGATTGAAAGCGCCATGCTCTTTGCAAAAATCGACTGTCGCTTGATAGACTCCAGAATAAGATCGATCGGGAATGACGAACTTGGTATCCTTCTGCTTTCCGTCTGGACCCCACATTTGACCAGAAGCTCTAATAGCCGCAGGCATAGAAGCGTCGATAATAATATCGCTAGGAACCTGAAGGTTAGTAATGCCACGGTCCGAATTAACCATGGCCATGGCAGGACGGACGGCGTAGCAGGCTTTTATATCATCTTCTATGGTCGACCTTTCAGCATCGGGCAGGCTTGCAATCTTTGTATACACATCGCCAATACCATTGTTCGGGTCGACCCCTAGTTTCTCAAACGTCTCAGCATGCTTTTCAAATACGTCTTTATAGTAAACGGAAACGGCATGGCCAAAGATGATCGGATCGGAAACCTTCATCATGGTAGCCTTCATGTGCAAAGAGAAGAGAACATCGCTGTCTTTAGCGTCGTCGATCTGCTGAGCTAGGAAAGTACGCAAAACCTTTCGGCTCATGACCGAGGCGTCTATAACCTCTCCCTCTAGAAGTTGAATTCCGTTCTTAAGAGACTGGATGGAACCACCCTGATCGACAAACTCGATTGAAACCTCGCAAGCTTCCGATACTGTAGTTGATTTTTCACTTCCGTAAAAATCGCCACTATTCATGCTGGCGACATGCGACTTGGAACCGGAATTCCAAGCTCCCATAGAGTGTGGATTATTCTTGGCATACTGCTTGACGGATCCAGGAGCGCGACGATCCGAATTTCCTTCGCGCAGAACAGGATTCACTGCGCTGCCGAGCACCTTGGCATAGCGAGACTTGATCTCCTTTTCTCCTTCGCTCTGAGGCTCCTCCGGATAATCCGGCAAATCGTAGCCTTGGCCCTGCAATTCTTTGATGGCCGCTTTGAGCTGCGGAATCGAGGCGCTGATATTGGGCAACTTTATGATGTTCGCTTCAGGAGTCTTGGCCATTTCGCCTAACTCGGCTAAAGCGTCGCGCTGTTTCTGTTCATCGGTTAGATTTTCCGGAAAATTCGCGATGATTCGACCCGCCAATGAGATGTCCCTCGTCTCAACCGAAACCCCCGCCGCGCTGGTAAAGGCTTCAATTATAGGAAGCAATGAATAAGTCGCCAACGCCGGCGCCTCGTCGGTTATAGTATAAATGATTTTTGGCTGAGAAAGTGTCATGATTTCGAGCTCTAAAAGGAGATCTTCGGTAAAGGTCTCCAGCTTAGGGTCAATAACATTGATAAGACTGAATCAGATAGACGTGTTACAACAAAAAGACCGCCCCGAAAGGCGGCCTGAAGCGTCAAATGCTTCCTATCAGATCATGTCCCACGGCTTGCGGGATTCGCGACCAAGCAGCTTGTTGGCTTTCTTATGATTAGTGATGACTTCCTTTTCGCCATCCCACTCGAGTTTCTCGCCATACTGCCAAGCGATGTTTCCTAGCATGCAGGCAGTAGCTCCCTTGTGGCCCATTTCAATCGTCGCCTTAGGCTGCTTGCCGTTCACCATGCTATTCACCCAATCGCGAGCATGATCCGGCGTCGAATCGCCCACATTCATGTATTTGCGCGTGGTTTGGTCTCCCTCGGGAAAGACTTCGAAACCAATACGATCCGCGAAGAGAGTGCCCTTTGTGCCATGAAACGCCAAACCATTAGGACGGTCATTCCAGCCCTTGGAATTGTAGTACTGCACTCCTTTGGTAAAGCCACCAGGACCAAAGGCGTTAATCCTCAAGGCTTCGTAAGTGCAGATGAAACTTGGGTATTCATAAGTTACATGCAAAACGTCCGGCACATCGGTGCCATCGTCCATTAGATGCTGATGGGCAACCGCTGAAACACTCTTTGGCGTATCTTCTCCCATGACTTGGTGCATGCTGTCTAGGCGGTGGGCTCCGTAGTCGGTAATGATGCCATTACAATAGTCCAAGAACCAGCGATAGGTGCCGACAAAACGATTCTCGTTGTAGGGCACCATAGGCGATGGGCCGAGATAGAAATCCCAGTCTACGCCTTCAGGAGGATTAGAATCCTCCTTCTTGCCCAAGCCCAGAGGATAGGTGTTCTGATTGTTCCAAACCTTGATGTATTTCACCTCGCCGATATGACCATCTGCGATGAGGTCTCTGATTATCGGCCAGTGGGGGGCAGAGCGGTGCTGGGTACCGACTTGCGTGATTACTCCCGCTTTTTTTACGGCCTTTAAGATTGCCTGATTTTCCCGAATGGTGTGACCAATCGGCTTTTCAAGATACATGTGCTTGCCAGCTTCGGCAGCCATAATAGCCGGAATAGCATGCCAGTGGTCAGGAGTAGTGATTTGGACCGCATCGAGATCCTTCATCTCCAGCATCTTGCGGAAATCCTTGAAGGCCTTTGCGCGACCGCCGGTCCATTCTTTGGCGGCATCGAGATGAACAGGGTAAAGATCGCAAACGGCAGCGAATTCAACGTTTCTGGGCTTAGCTACTTCCTTGGCTACGAACATTCCTCGGTAGCCGCAGCCGATAAGGCCTACGCGGATCCGATCATTCGCGCCAACAACTCTAGATTGGGAAAGCGCGGTAGTCGGTAAAACCGAAGCGGCGGAAACGGCAGCGGAAGCTTTGGCTACATTCTTTATGAAGTCTCGTCTTTGCATATCAGTATCTCAATGGGGCAGCCACACGGCAGCATTTAGGATTTTGGGGTTAAGGCGTGAAAGCGAATAGGCTTTCGAACAGACTGTGTATGATTAGGATATCGCAAAAATGGGCAACTATTTTCAACCCGCTGCAGGTCCTTGACAAGGGGTCATGCCTTTATCTTGCCAGAGGCAAATTGGAATTGGCGTATTTGATATTTGGTTACAATTAATATTTGTTCTACCTCAAATCCAAAGCCCAGCTGCTGAAAAATCGACAAAATACCTATCGAACTGATTTGCATGAGACTCGCATCTTACTATCGCTCATATCGTTCAACCACCCCAATATGACACGACTGCATCGCGAAAACTCCATCTTCTTGCTTATCTTCTCCCTGACCGCATCTCTCTTAATGGCGGATCGAAAGCCAAATGTCGTCCTGATCATGGCAGACGATCTTGGATACGAGACTCTTGGCTGCTACGGCGGGATCACTTACAAAACGCCTGTTCTAGACAGACTCGCTGCTGAAGGCGTCCGTTTCGACAATGCCCACGCTCTACCGCTTTGCACGCCAACACGCGTTTCCCTCATGACGGGTAAATATAATTGGCGAAACTGGAAAGCCTTTGGCATCCTGGATCCCGAGGAAAAGACATTCGGCCATTGGATGACCGAAGCAGGCTATCGAACTTGCATTGCCGGCAAATGGCAACTGGCGAGCTACAATACTCCCGATTTTCTTCCCGAATGGAGAGGTACAGGGCAAACGCCGGAGGACTCAGGCTTCGAAGAGTATTTCCTTTGGCACACAGAACATACGGAAGACAAGGGCAGCCGCTTTCCCGATCCACGTATCCAGTCCAATGGTACCTATATCGAAAACACAGAAGGCAAATACGGTCCCGACCTTTTCGTTGAATATATCAACGATTTCATGACACGAAACAAGAACGAGCCCTTTTTTGTCTACTACCCTATGGCTCTCACTCACGATCCCTTCCAGCCAACGCCAGACAGCCCCGAATGGCCGGACCGTCGTCACGAACAGAATCCTCGCTACTTCAAAGACATGGTCGAGTACATGGACACACTCGTCGGTCGCATCGAAAGCAAGACGAAGGAGTTAGGAATCGCCGAAAATACGATCATCATTTTCTACAGCGATAACGGATCGCCATGGAGAGCCATTTCGGAGATGAATGACGGTCGTATCGTGCCTGGAGGAAAGGGCGACACCAATCTTCGGGGCACTCATGTTCCGCTAATCGTTTCTTGGCCTGGTCACGCCGCAAAAGGTCACGCAGTGGAGGACTTGGTTGATTGTAATGATATTCTCCCTACGATTTTTGAAGCCTGCGGCATTGAATTGCCCGAGGACGAAGTATTCGATGGAGAATCCGTCCTCGCTCAAATCAAGGGCCAGGAAGGCGAGCATAGAGACTGGCTCTTTTTCCACCACGATCCGCTTCCAGGGAACGGAAAAACCAGCTTCACCCTGCAGCGTTGGGCCATCGACAAGCGTTGGAAGCTTTCCGAGCAAACCGAAGAACTGTTTGATCTTCTAGCCGATCCGGAGGAACTGAATCCCATCGAACCTGAAACCGCTTCTAGAGAGGCCAAAGCCGCTCGCAAAAAACTGCAAGCCGTCATCGATAGCATGGGAATGGAATACGAGCCTTGGATTCGCCCTGTTGAATGGACTAGATGAATCAGCTGTTTTTCATTTTAAATACCCCCAACCCTCAGCAAATCTTCCCCAACTAAATCTTCTACCTTCATTTTCTTCCTCATCTTTATCTTCCATCTAAGCCCAGCTCAGTAAAAGATGAGGATTTGTCTGACTAGCAAAGTAATATAAGTTCGAATACAATTACCCCTAGATTCTACAAAATAACATGCCCTTAAAGCTTAGAAAAAGAAATGCCGCCGCCAAATGGTGGGGGACGTTAGTCGCCTCATCACTATCTCTAGCCCTGGCCGAGGATCCGGATACCAGCCATCGAGAATGGCAGGCTTACAATGGAGATATAGGAGGCACTAAATACTCGAGCTTAAGCCAAATTAACCGCTCCAATGTCGATCAACTCGAGTTAGTTTGGCGCTTCCGAGTAGGCGACAGCGTCAGCGGCCAGACTTCAACCATTCAGTGCAATCCCATCGTCGTCGACGGGATAATGTATCTTACGACTCCTGGGCAAAAGGCGGTCGCCCTCAATGCCGCTACAGGAGAAAAGATTTGGCAATTCGATCCGTACGGAGGCATGAGAGGCGGAGGAAAGTCCAGAGGATTCAAGTATTGGAAAGACGGAGACAAAGCGAGGTTGTTCTATGGAGTCAGCCACTACCATTATTGCCTGGATGCGAAAACCGGCAGACCTGTTGAGACCTTTGGCGATAAAGGAAAAATCGATCTGAGAGAGGGCTTGAATACCGATGGCGTTCTCAGATACGTATCGTCACGAGCTCCGGGAGTTATCTACAAGGATCTCATAATTCTGGGCAATCGAGTGGGAGAAGGTCCTCACCAAGGAGCTCCCGGCCACGTTCGCGCCTATGACGTTCGAACGGGCGAGAGAAAATGGATTTTCCATACCATTCCTCACCCTGGAGAATTTGGATACGAAACGTGGTCTCCAGACTCTTACCAGAAGGTAGGCGGTACCAATCCTTGGGGAGGCCTGACCTTGGACAAAAAGCGCGGCATTGTTTATATGGCCACGGGTTCCGCAACTTACGACCATTGGGGAGGCGATCGCATTGGAGACAACCTTTTCGCAAATTGTATCCTAGCCCTGAATGCGGAAACGGGAGAACGCATCTGGCATTTTCAAGCGGTTCGTCACGATCTCTGGGACTTCGACCTTCCCGCAGCCCCTACACTCATCACAGCTATAAAAGACGGAGTGGAGGTTCCGGCTTTGGCTCAGCCTACTAAGATGGGCCACATGTTCGTTTTGCATCGCGAAACGGGAGAACCCATTTGGGGCGCGGAAGACCGCTCTGTACCCATTTCTGAAATACCAGGAGAATACACCTCCCCCACTCAGCCTTTCCCTATCAAGCCGCCAGCCTACACCAAGCAGAGCTTCACTCTAGATGACGTCACTGATCTCTCGGAAGAATCCCGGCAGTACGTATTGAAGATGCTCAAGGACATGAACATGAAGCTAGGAGACATGTTCATGCCGCCGGGCGCCCAGCCCTCCATCATGCTGCCGCAATTTAACGGTGGATCGGAGTGGCCAGGAGCTGCCTTCGATCCCGAAACGCGCATTCTCTACATCAACAGCAGCAACGAGGCAGAATGGATCTCAATGGAAAAAGCCGAATTGCCAAATGAGGTCTTACTCTCAGAGCTTGGAGAAAAAATTTATCAATCGATTTGCTCCAACTGTCATGGCTTCTCCACGACAAAGTCGGTGGAAGGAGTCAATAAGCCTTTGCCCGCTCTCAGGACGGTCAAAGATCGGCTGAGCGAGGAACAAGTAAGAACCATTATCGAGAAGGGACAGGGGCAAATGCCTTCCTTCGCTTCGTTCGCTCAAGTTGAAAAAGACGGCATTATTGATTTTCTGTTCGAGAAAAACAACCAAGAGCCAATCAGTACTGAGGGACTGGATCTCAACTTTACCGGAGGCATTCCTTGGCTTAGCACCGGCCACCACGACTTGCATGATCAAAATGGCTATCCCGTCAACAAACGACCCTGGGGTCAACTTAATGCTCTCGATATGAATACCGGCGACATTAAGTGGCAAGTCCCACTAGGAACGTATCCAGAACTTGAAGCCAAAGGCTTGCCGCCAACCGGCACTTTCAATATCGGCGGTCCCGTCGTTACCGCCGGCGGACTCATCTTCATAGGAGCTACCAAAGACGAACGATTCCGAGCCTTCGACAAGGAAACAGGGGAAGAGCTCTGGTACTATCAGATGGAAGGCGCTGGATACGCTACTCCAGCTACCTTCGAAGTCGACGGTCGCCAATATGTCGTTATGGCCGGAGGGGGAGGCAGCATCCTGCAAACCCGCTCCGGCGACAGCTACTACTGCTTTGCCTTGCCAGAATAGCATTGTAGCGACGATCGGCGAAATTGAGTCGTTTTCCCAAGACGGCGATCAACGATCGCCGCTACAGTATACCTCTAGAGCTTATGAACTTCGATCTTGCGAAACTCAAGCAAGCCATGTTCGCCTTGGATGCCAATGTGGCCTTCAAGATTCTTGATGCTGGTAGCGGTTGTTATGGTCGTTCCGTTTAGCTTGACCTCTAGCGTCTCGCCTTGGCAGATGATATCATAGGTATGCCACTCGCCGGTGGGCTTGTAGGCTGATTTTAAGGCCTCGATGTCCGATTCGTGTTCAAAGGGAGGCGCTCCATAGGGAATCATGGAAGCCAAAGGGGTTTCGGTAGTTAGAATATCGCGACATTGAATTTGGTATCCATTATTTGGCCACCCATTTTCGTCATCATGGCTGGTCGAACCGGTGCGAACGAAGATGCCGCTATTCGCTTCCGCTTCCAGAAAACGAAACTCCATAATCAAACGGAAATCCGCAAAGGTGTCTTCCGACCTCAGCCAGCCTACCCCCTTGTTGATCTTGAGAAGGCCATCTTCGACGGAAAACTGGCCTCCGTTTTCAATGACCCAGCCATCGAGGTCCTTGCCGTTGAACAAAGACGTGATGCCGGAATCGGAAGGTGTACAGCCAGTCAGAAAAACAAGGGCTGCCGTAGTGATAAAAGAAAAGAAGGGGGTTTTCATAAGGTTTAGTAAAAGGCTTGGAGCGATTTTTAAAACAACGAAACACGCTTAATCCACGAAAAGGTATGGTTCAGGCAAAGAAGCTAAGCGAAAGCATTTTAACAATGACAAAAACTTTCGTGTCATTAGAAGTCATCTCATAAATAATCATACACCTCGTTGTTGTCGAAATGGCCTGCCAGCAAGGCGGCTCTGAGCTATATCTGATTGAGCGAGGCGCATGAGTAGTTATGAGATGGCTTCTAGCGTATTTCGTTGTTTCTAGCGATTCCCAGAACCGGGTTCAAGTTCCTTTCAGAGCGCTTGCCGTATATTCGCAACGATCCGCCAACGCCTAGAAGCAGGGATACCTTTAGGTGGAGAGACTTCCGGATATCCCACGAGTTCAGAAGCCATGTAGTGATTAGTATCCAATTTATAAATACAATAAACAGAAAGGGAGAATGAAAACCCAAGGCTACTCGCTGGAATCTTCCTACCTACCACATCAGTTACGTTAACGGCCATCCAACGATAAACAGGAGTCTGCAGATCTCGCCTACCTTTTCACTTCCACTCCTCCTTCATTTGGGTTCTACTTCCCGTTTCCTCTTCCCATAGGTTTCCAGACAGTAATGAACGCTCTCATCAGCCTAACTGGCATGCTCGTCTTGCTTGGCATCGCCTATGCCGCCTCTCGCAACCGGAATGCCATTAAGCTTCGCACCGTTCTAGGAGCGTTCCTGCTCCAATTTTCGGTTGGGGGCATTGTTCTCTTCGTCCCGCTAGGAAAAACGATCTTAGGAGGCATAACCGGTGGCGTGCAAAACGTGATCAACTATTCCAATGATGGAATTTCCTTTCTGTTCGGCGGGCTCGTTAGCGACAAGATGTTCGAGACATTCGGCGGGCTGGGTTTTATCTTCGCCTTTCGCGTTCTGCCCATCATTGTGTTTTTCTCCTCCCTTATCGCCATTCTCTATTACCTAGGGATCATGCAAATGGTGATCAATACGCTCGGTGGAGGCATTCGAAAGCTTCTGGGAACGAGTCGAGCCGAATCGCTTTCAGCCACAGCCAATATCTTCGTTGGCCAAACCGAAGCGCCCCTTGCCGTAAAGCCCTATATTCCGAGAATGACCCAATCCGAGCTCTTCGCCGTCATGAGCGGGGGGCTAGCCTCAATCGCTGGGTCGGTCATGGCAGGCTACGCCGAGATGGGGGTGGATCTTAGCTATCTGTTAGCTGCCTGCTTCATGGCCGCGCCGGGCGGTCTGCTTTTCGCCAAGATAATCCTTCCCGAAACCGACACCCCCAACGAGACGCTTATCGAAGGAGAAGACGAATCGGACCAGCCAGCGAATATTCTCGACGCAGCAGCTGGCGGAGCGGCCAGCGGACTCAAGCTAGCCTTGAACGTAGGGGCCATGCTGTTGGCTTTCATTAGCCTGATTGCCCTTATCAATGGAATGATTGGCGGTGTGGGGGGCTGGTTTGGAAACCCAGACCTAAGCCTTCAGCTTATCTTAGGTTACATCTTTGCTCCGCTAGCCTGGTTTCTCGGTGTGCCTTGGAGCGAGGCCATCCAAACAGGCAGCTTCATTGGGCAAAAAATCGTGGTCAACGAGTTCGTCGCTTACGCGGATTTCGTAGGAATGAAAGAAACATTCAGTCCGCGTACCCAAGCCGTGGTTACGTTCGCCTTATGCGGATTCGCCAATTTCTCATCGATTGCCATTTTGCTCGGGGGCTTAGGAGGGATGGCTCCAAGTCGAAGAGCGGACGTGGCTAGGATGGGTTTGCTGGCCGTTTTTGCCGCCTCCCTGTCGAATTTCATGAGCGCGGCTATTGCAGGTTTCTTTCTCGCTTTCGCCTGAAAATCGCTAGAAATTAACATTTTCAACACGGGAAGGAAATGGAAAGCATGAATTTGGATGAGGTAGCGAAAACAGCCATCCGCCTGCTTGATCTCTCCTCGCTAAGCGGTTCGGAGGAAGCGAGCGATATCGAAGCGTTGTGCCGCAAAGCCAAGACGCCCATCGGAGAAACCGCAGCTGTTTGCGTGTATCCAAAATTCGTTTCAATGGCAAAGGAAGCTTTAGTGAAGGCAAACGCTCAATCCGTCAAGGTAGCCACTGTATCGAATTTTCCAGACGGTCGCGACGACATCGATGCCGCTATCACGGAAATCAAATCGGCTATCCAGACTGGCGCGGACGAAGTGGATACCGTTCTTCCCTATGAGGCTCTGCTGGCGGACGATGAGGAAACGGTTCGGCGCTACATTGCAGCCTGCAGAGGCACATGTGGCGCAAACGTGACCTTAAAGGTCATCCTGGAAACGGGCCAATTGAAAACGCCAGACCGCATCGAACAAGCTTCGAAACTGGCTATACTTGGAGGAGCTGATTTTATTAAGACTTCAACCGGCAAGACCCCTATCGGAGCCACCCTTCAAGCTGCCAGAATCATGCTTCTCATCATCAAGTACTACGGTGGAAATTGCGGGCTAAAGGTTTCCGGAGGCATAAGATCTCTTGAGGATGCTGAAAGCTATCTTAGACTCGCTGAGAGTATAATGGGCGACGACTTCCTAGTTCCGGAAAAATTCCGTATTGGGGCTTCAGGCATCCTCAAACCCTTGCTCGCATCTCTCGGCATCAAATAAGTGCAAGCAGGCCCCCGTCAAAAGATCGACTAATTCTAAAAATTAGGTTTTTAGAAGAGCTAGCCTTGATTCAGATTATTATCCAAATGACCAGACTCATCACCATTTTCGCCATCTTGGCTTTAACAGTCAGTTCAACACTCGCAGACTGGCCCCAGTGGCGAGGGCCTCACGGTACGGGAGTGGCCGAAGCGAATGACCTTCCCATTACCTGGGACGAGGAAACGAACGTAGCCTGGAGAATCGATCTTCCGGCCTGGAGTGGTTCTTCCCCCATTATCAGTGGAGATCGCGTTTATGTCATGTCTCCATCACTACAGCCGGTGGAGGAAGAAAAACCGATCAACGAGGATGAGCCACAAAGAAGGCGGCGACGCGGAGCTGTGGGAACGATCATGGGCCCTGGAGGCAATGAGATTATGTTGTTCAGCATCGATCGAAAGAATGGTTCGATCATCTGGCAGTCCAAGGTGGATAGTGGCAACTGGATGCGAAACAAGCACAACTCGAGCTCACCATCTCCCATAACGGACGGTCAAATGATTTGGGCTACGAGCGGTAACGGCGTGGTGACGGCCTTCGATCTTTCCGGGAATAAAAAATGGAGCTTCGACATCCAGAGATCTTATGGTCAATTCGGGTTAGGGTTCGGCTACGCGTCGTCACCAATTCTCCATGACAGTAAACTGGTATTGCAAGTTCTGCACGGTCGTCGTACCGATGACCCATCATACTTGCTTGCTCTTGACGCGAAAACAGGCAAAGCCCTTTGGCGAGAAGAGCGACCAACGGATGCCCGGGATGAATCGCCTGACGCCTATACAACTCCAGCTCTTCTTATGCACAACGGGGCCGTTCAGATTGTCGTACTCGGCGGAGACTACGTAACTGGCCACGACTTGTCTAGCGGCGCTGAACTTTGGAGATCAAGTGGAATAAATCCGTACCGAGAATCTAACTACCGAATTATATCATCTCCTGTTGTTGCAGACGGAATGATTTTCGCCCCCACAAGAAAAACTCCTTTAATAGCCCTTAAGGCTGGAGGGGAAGGAGATATAACCAAAAGCCACTTTGCTTGGAAATGGGACCAACCGGGATCGCCCGATGTGCCGACTCCACTAAGCGCTGGCGGTTATTTTTACATGCTGGATGATCAAGGACAGCTAACGTGCGTTGACGCTAAAAGCGGCAATTCTCTTTGGGGTCCGGAGGAAACAGGAATAGGCCGAACCAGCGCTTCCCCTATTCTAGCGGATGGAAAGATTTACGCTGTAAGCGAAACGGGAGATGTCGCCGTAATCAAGGCCGGCCCAAAATTCGAATTGCTCGGAAACAACAAGCTCGAAGGCGGCTACACGCTCTCAACGCCTGCCGCTAGCGGCAATCAGCTGTTTTTCAGAACCGCCAAATACTTATACTGTATCAGTAAACCTTAGACAGCAACTAAACTCTATCCTTTAGGGACTACCGTCTTGGCTTCCGACTTATCCTTTGCAGGGGCGCTCACCGACTCGCAGTAAGCCTTTTGTTCCGAGCAATAGGTATTGTACATGCAGTAGGAAGTTGGCTGAGAGACAGCTCCAAGGGAAAGCGGCAAAACCGAGGCCAACACCCATCCTCGCTTGTTCAACCATGAAGAGCGAAAACGCGTGATGACATCGATCCGTTGTTTGATCAGCTTCTTCCGACTGAAGACGAATAACGCGGGCACTGCTGCTGTCTTGTTTTCAGGCAACTGATAAGAGAGTTTCAACAGAGCTACGCCGTAGTCGCGACGCTCCTTGCCTGACTGCAAGCAATCCAGGACTCGCGAGTCGCATGCCTTTTCGCAATCTTTAAGCAGACCGGAAATCGCGAAATGAGCCAAAGGATTAAACCAATGCAAAATGCCAATGATTTTGGTCAGCCAATAGATCCAGAGATCCCCGCTCTTATAATGAACGAGCTCGTGCAGAAAAACGTAGCGCAGCTCATTTGACGATACCTGGTTGGCCAAACCCTGCGGCAGAATCAAAGTGGGGCGAAAGATGCCGGTGATGGCCGGCGTAGAGAGGTGGCTGGACTCCACAAGCCGCACAGCCTTGCGAATGCCCAAGCGCTCTTTGCAGTCTTCCAAAAGTCCTTGTATTGAATTTTCGCTGACCTCCTTCGCCAGGGAAAGCGTTTTCTGAAAACGAAGACTTCGCAGGGCGAACAGAAAGCTAAAGAAAAGAACGCCTACAAACCATAGAAACACCAGACTGTGCAGAAACATTCCGCTTTGGCTGCTTTGGCCAACATAAAGACGGAAGAAATAGGGCGCTCCGGGCACGTAGTCGATTATTGAATATATGCTCATCGACCCATTGAAAAACCAGGGAGTTGTAAGGCGAACGAGCACAGGCACCCAAAGAAAATAATGAACGGTTGGATTGATCCGATTTCCGAAAATCCGCTTAACCAACAGCACAATGGCTATGAGCAAGGAAGCTTGCCAAGTGGTGCGCTCTAGCCAGTGAAGCGTATTGGCAAATTGGAGATCCAAGACCCCGATCAGTCTTTCGTAAGAACCGACAAGCTGTTGAAAGAAGCGAACGAAATAAGCTATGTCTTCCATTATTCGTCCGTCTCGATCTTGTCCAGAGCTTGCTTGAGGTCTCGCAATTCTTCCGGGGTCAAGCGTCCTTGCTCCACGAAGTGAAGGACCAGCGGCTTGCAGGAACCATCGAATACGCGATTCAGAAAACTGCTGCTTTCCTCATCCACTACGCTTTTACGATCCACTAGCGGTTCATACAAATAGGAAGAGCCCTTCTGCAACATTCGCACGAAGTTCTTTTTTGTAAGACGAGCGAGGAGCGTCCGAATCGTTTGATTTTTCCAGTCTGTCTTCCCCTGAAGATTTTCCACCACCTGAGCAGCTGTTATGGGGTGCCCATTCCAAACTTCTTCCATCACTAGCCATTCAGATTCTGTTATGCGTACTTTGTCCATTTTACTTACACATGTAGTTCACATTTCTATGCGAGTAGCTTTTAAGTCAGGTTGGAATGAAAGACCTCAGATAGAGTTAAACTAGAATTTCGCATCGAATCGCGCTCCAAAGACTTCTGGATCGCCGGGCGTTCCAGCAAACACCTGAGGGTTGATAAAGTTGTAATAGAACTCGTCACCTATGTTCTTTCCATAAACAGCGATGGAGAAACGTTCGCCTCGATAGCCGAATTGAGCATCAAAGACATTGTAGTCCCCCTGCCTGAAAAGCGGGTTGTTGGCTTCGTCGTAATTAGTAGCTCCGATAGCTCGAAAGGCTCCTTGCACGAATAGTCCGTTTTCGAAATTGTACTGAACTGAACCGCGAATCGTGTATTCAGGAACAAATGGCGCATTAAGGCCGCTGTAGTTGGCCCCGGTAAATACATCGACGTGCGAGTCAAAGGTCACATCGCTGAGACCAATTCCCATTTCGATTTGGAAACGCGGAAAAGGCTGCCACATCAATTCCGTCTCTAGACCTTGCGAGGAAACCTCATCCGCATTCACGACAATATAGTCCGTGGAGTTAGGCGCAGATCGCTCCAGCTGAAAATCGTCAATACTTATATCGAAGGCTGTCAGTCGGAAGCTCAACTCGCTGTCCGGCGAAAGATAAACGATTCCAATCTCGTTCGACCAAGCCTCCTCGTCCTCGAACGCGGCGATAGCAGGGTTGTCAGTGAATGGAGAGAAACCTTTCGGCTTAAAACTAACAGCAGACCGTCCTACCAAGGTCAGCTCGTTGGACAGCTCCAGTTGGAAACCTGCATCGGGAGCGAAATACGTTTCATCCACGTCATCGACAATCGTCACCACGCCGACCGGACTGGTCTTCGACCGATCAATCGAGGATTCCGTATTCTGCAGTCGAATACCGCCATCGAGAGTGAGCGTTTCGCTGGCTTGATAAGCTACGTGACCAAATACGCTGATCTCTGTTTCATCAAGGGTCGAAATGGTTTGTTCCGTGAAAACCGGGAAGAAGGGGGGAGCAGGAAAAACGCGAGTCGCATCGCTGTCCGTCTCTTTATCCATGAAGAAAAATCCCGCTCTCCAATGCAGATCGTTCTCGGAGGCTGGCGACTCGAAGCGGAATTCCTGAGTGGTCAGCTTTTGATCCTGCACGATAGTGGACGTCGAAATAGGATCCGGACTCAAATCAAGATCAACCGTTGATGGGTCAAGCTCCCAGTCTTGCAGCGAACTGATGGATTTGAAGAGGCCCCAGTCGAATTCGCGCATCAAGTGAATGGATACCTGGCGCTTGTCTATGGAGGTTTCGCCTTCCAGGTCGGAAGCGACCGTAAAACGATCAGGACTGAAAAGCGAAGAGAGTCGCTGACTGCCGTCTTCGATCGACTCAGCAGCAGCCTTCAGGCGAACTCTCCAATCATTGCCCGGATTCCAGAAGAAGCTCCACTCCCCACCCTGAGCTTCTCGCGTATCCGTTTTTCGATTTAACAAAGCGTTGTTCAAGTAGCCATCACGCTCATTGTGGTAAACGCTCAGGCTATGGGACAAATCCGATCCTGACAACTCGCCCGCAATATTCGCTCGAAAAGCTAGCTTATCAAACGAACCCGCCTCGACTGACAAGCTCGACTGGAAAGGCTCCAATGGTTGGATACTCTGAATTTCGATCACGCCGGCTGGCCCATTGCGGCCGAAAAAGGACCCGCGTCCACCTCGATGCAAGGTTAGCGTATTGCCCGAATTCAGTTCGGAAGAGTAAGTGAACACGTCGCCCGAAGGGACATCGTCCACATAAAGCGAAACGCCAGGCGAACTGAAAAAGATCGTGTTTCCGATGCCCCGTATCGAAATCACGTCGCCAAATCCACGCGAATCGCTCGAGCTTACGTAGAGATTAGGAACGAGAGCCGTTGTTTCCTGAACCGTTTGAATCTGATAAAGATCAATGGCTCCCGTAGTGAAATTGCTGGTACCCGCCATCCGTTCTAAACGCTCCTCAGGAGCAATAACGCGAATCGGCGAAAGCTCGATCACGCTATTAGATGAAGGGTTGTCCTGACCCATTGCCCAAGAAGCCAAAAGCAGCCCACAGAGCATCCCCACAGTTTTGTTGTTAAGCATAGTAGCCCCAGTTTTATTCATAAAGATGAGATTCCTTTTAAAGTGAGCTTCATGAGATGCGAGAACATAAAGCTCGCTGTCAACTACAAATGTAGTTGACAGCTGTTTTCGTACGTGCGACTCAAGAAAAATGGTAGGAAAACGTTGTGGTTCGTGTGTTCCGCTAGCAATGCCTTTGTATGCTGGCGTTTGGAAAAAAATCGTTTTTTGGCTAGTTCTTTGCTCTGTGGGCGTTCTTCAGGCGAACGTTCTGTCCTGGCGCAACGGCGGTAATGGAGAGTATGCCGATTCCAATCCGCCAACGGACTGGAAAACCGGCGAGCTATGGAATATCGGACTGGCAAATTGGAGCAACGCCAGCCCTATCCTGGTTGATGGTCGACTCTATTTCTGCCAGGAACCTTCTACCCTGATTTGCGCAGACAGCCAAACAGGAGAAGTTCTCTGGCAACGCTCAAATGAACTGATCGACGTGCTGGGATTTTCCGAAGAGGAGAAAGCGGAGGGATTGCGGCTGCAAGAGCAGGCGCGAATGAAAAGGCAAGAACGCAGTCAATTGCGCGGCGAAAGATATCGACTGACTCGAAGGCTGAGAAACGATCCGGAAAACGAAGACCTCAAACGGCTTATTGAAGAGAAAGAAAGCGAAATCCAATCAATCAATGATTGGCTGGATGAAACCTCCAAGGATCCGAAATTCGGAGCAGCAGCAACCGTTCACACTCACCAAACCAATGGATACACCTCCTTTACGCCCTTATCCGATGGGAAACGCGTCTACGCGGCATTCGGCCAAGGCGTACTCGCTGCCTACGACTTGGAGGGAAACAAAGTTTGGCAAAAGCAGATGGAACAGCCCAACCCCGCTCTTGGAGAATATGACTGGGGCGGATCGACATCGCCGCAAATCGTCGATGGCAAACTGATCGTCCGCTTCTCGGATTACACGGCCTTGAATCCCGAGACCGGCGAAGAGCTATGGCGTACGCCTAGCATGCCGGTCTACGGCACTCCGGCCGTATTTGAAGTGGAGGGACAGTTTTTTCTTTTCACGCCACGCGGCGAACTCATTCAAGCCAGCGACGGCAAGATTTTCCAAAAGGGACTCGTTGCTCTCCATCCGAATCATCCATGGGCCGTATTCAACTCGCCGGTCATCGAAAATGGCATTATCTATACAGTGCGGGGCCGCAATGGAGATGTGACAGATGGCCACGCCTACGCATTTCGGATTCCCAAAGATTTGGATACGCTATTAGACAGCGGGTTGGAAGAAATCTGGCACACTTCAATCCACACTAATCGCTACTACGCCTCTCCTATCGCTCACCAAGGACTGCTTTACGCCTTGAGCCAGGACTTCGTCTTTACCGTTCTGGAAATGGATACGGGAGAAAAGGTCTTGGAACACAAGATTACGGGTCTGAAAGGCGTCGCCTATCCAAGCATCAGCCTTGCCGGCGACAAGCTTTTCCTGGCTTCAGATACTGGTACTTTGGTAGTCCTGCAACCAGGCCGTGAATACAAAGAGCTCGGCCGTAGCCAATTTGGCGAATTCCGCAGCACGCCCATTTTCGATGGCGAGATCGCCTACTTGAGAACCTACTCCGAGATCATGGCGATCAAACGGATGTAGCTAATAAATGTAACCAAAATCATGGGAATAAAAAATGAGGAAACCATTCTTAAGTCGGTTTGTTTCAATTGCGATATTCAATGTATTCATTTTTTCCACCTTCGGCGATGTCCATTCTTGGCGTAACGGTGGCAATGGCGAATACCAGACAAGCCAAGCCCCGATAAACTGGAATGACAATATCCTGTGGGAAACGCCGCTGGAGAACACCAGCAACGCAAGCCCCATTCTCGTTGGCAACCGACTCTTTTTCTGCCAAGAACCTTCTAGCCTGGTCTGTGTGGATAGCGAATCGGGCGAGACGCTTTGGGAAAGATCGCTCGATAAGATGGAGCTACTTGGCTTCACAGAAGAGCAACTCCAGCAAGTTGAAGCTTTGCGGGAACAAGATGCATTTTACGGTAGGGAAATCAATCGAGTGTCCACCGATTACCGGCGTATCCGAAATCGTCTAAACCAGGATCCTGAAAACGAAGAGCTCAAAAACCAACTTCAAGCTAAGGACGATGAGCTTTCCGATATCAGAAAAAGACGATCCGCCTCCGCCAGAGTAGATAGAATCGAAACGGAGGCCCTTACCATTACGCATCCGACCAACGGATACACTTCCTTTACGCCCGTTTCAGATGGGGAACGTGTCTACGTTGCTTTCGGACAAGGCATACTGGGAGCCCTTGATCTCGAAGGGAATAAGATCTGGGAAAAGGCCATGGAACGCCCTAATCCCTCCAAAGGCCGAAATGAATGGGGAGGCTCGACATCGCCGCTAATCGTCGATGGCAAGCTCATCGTCCGCTTCTCCGACTACACGGCCCTCGATCCTGAGACTGGCGAGGAAATCTGGCGTTTGCCAAGCGAACCCGTCTACGGCACTCCAGCCGTATTCGAAGTTGAAGGACAATCCTTTCTATTTACTCCACGAGGAGAACTGATCAAATCGAGCGATGGCAAGGTCCTCCAATCCGGACTGGTTGCCCTGCACAATGAAAACCCATGGTCGGTTTTCAATTCACCGGTCATTGAAGGCGATGTCATTTACACCATGAGAGGCTTCAGGGGAGATGGTCATGCTCACGCCTTTCGTATTCCCAAAACACTGGATAAACTGTATGCCACTGGACTAGAAGAGATCTGGCACACAGAAATCCATATGAATCGCTACTATGCCTCCCCTATCGCCCATGAAGGATTGCTCTATGCCTTGAGCCAATACTTCATCCTCACCGTTCTGGAAATGGATACAGGGAAAAAGGTTCTTGAGCATAAGATCACCGGTCTACGAGGCCAGGCCTACCCCAGCATAAGCCTGGCGGACGGCAAGCTTTTCCTAGCCTCCGACAGCGGCACTCTCATCACCCTGCAACCAGGACCTGAATACAAGGAGCTCGGGCGAAGCCAGTTCGAAACCTTCCGCAGCACACCCATTTTCCAAAATGACATCGCCTATCTGAGAACTTATGAGAAGCTCTACGCCATTAGAGAGAAATAAATCCAGTGAAACTGTTAAGCGAAAGGCCCCAATGAACCCCAATCGAAAAGCAATTCTTATCACGACATTCCTCGCCATTTTTGTTACCACTTCTTCGATACAGGCGGACGTCATGTCCTGGAGAAATGGAGGCAATGGAGAATATGCATCGAATCAGCTCCCTGAAAATTGGCAGGAGAATGTCCTCTGGCAAACCGAACTCGAACAGAAAAGCAATTCCAGTCCGATCCTGATCAAAGGCCGGCTCTATTTCTGCCAAGAACCGAATGCTCTGGTCTGCGCGGATAGCGAATCTGGCAAGATCCTATGGAAACGAGAGCATGAACTCATGGACTTTTTCGAGTTCAACGAAGAGGAAAAGGCCCAAGCTCTTGAATTGGGCGAACGTAACCGAGAACTGAGACGCGAGCTGAATCGCCGTCGCAACGAAGCGCGACGCTTAACAAGGCAGTCGGAAAGAGAGCCGGAAAACGAAGAACTCAAGAAGACCATCGAAGAGAAACGAGCCGAGTTCGAATCTCTAAGAGCTCAGCGACTAGAGCTCAGCAATGACCCTAAATTCCCAGCCATCGAAATCGTTCCGACGCATCAGGACAATGGTTACACCTCGTTCACTCCTGTATCCGATGGAGAATACATTTACGCGGCTTTCGGACATGGCGTACTAGCTGCCTACGATCTTGATGGCAATAAGATCTGGAGCAAGCGGATGGAGCATCCAAACCCTGCCAACGGCCCTGGTGGAGCAGCTCGTTGGGGCGGATCGACCTCGCCCATCCTCGTAGATGGCAAGCTCATCGTGCGCTTCGCCGACTACACGGCTCTCAATCCGGATACCGGCGAAGAAATCTGGCGCACCTCCAGCGGGGTCGTATACGGCACTCCCGCCGTATTCAAAGTGGAAGGACAATCTTTTCTCTTCACCTCCCGCGGCAGGGTTATTCGAGCGAGCGATGGAGAGATCGTTCAAGACGGCCTGGTCCAGCTGCACCATCGATTCGACTGGACCGTTTTCAACACGCCTTTCGTCAAAGATGGCATCATTTACACGGTTAGAGGATTCAAGTGGCAAGACGAGGACGGCCACGCCTACGCCTACCGAATTCCTGAAGACCTGGAAACACTGAATACAGAGGGCCTAGAGCTCATCTGGCACACAGACCAAATTCATCATCAACGGTACTATGCCTCGCCCATCGTTCACCAAGGTATCATGTATATTTTCAGCCAGGATTTCGTCTTCACGGCCCTCGATGCGAGCACCGGAGAGATCCTCTACCAACAGGAAGTCGAAGGTTTTAAAGGAAAGGCTTACCCGAGCCTAAGCCTAGCAGGAGACACGCTCTTTGCCGGCGCAGACGATGGCGTCGTGATCGCCTTGCAACCAGGCCGTGAATACAAGGAAATCGCCCGTAGCCAGTTTGAACAATTTCGCAGCACGCCCATCTTTCAGAACAACATCGCCTACCTGCGGACCTACGAGAATCTCTACGCCATCAAAGCCAACTGAAACCCCCTTTTAGCGATCATCGAATAGACCCAGTGAATGCCAATCGAAAAGCTGCGCATCTCTCGACCGTATTAACGAGTCTTGTAATCACTTCATTGTTACAGGCAGACGTTATCTCATGGAGAAACGGAGGTAACGGAGAGTACCTCAACAGTCAGTTGCCGTTGAAGTGGAGCGAGAATATTCTTTGGAAGACGCCTTTGGAAAATTGGAGCAATGCGAGCCCTATTCTGGTAGACGGCAAACTCTTCGTCTGCCAGGAGCCATCCACTCTGGTTTGCCTCGACAGCAAGAGTGGAAATATTCTTTGGAAACGCAGCAACGACCTGCTGGATCTGCTTGGATTCACAGAGGATGAGAAACGGGAAGTGGAAGCCCTAAAAAAACAGCAAGTCGAAATCCGGAATGAAATCAATCGCTTGGAGAACAATCAGCGAAGATTGGGTCGACGCCTGGCACGCGAAGCAGACAACGAAACGCTTAGGTCGTCGATAGAGAAAATTAGCGTGGATATCCAAAATCTTCAGACAAAAGGAAAAGATCTTTTGAATTATCCAAAATTTGGTGACGCTCTGCTCGCCCCAACTCATCCCACCACCGGCTACACTTCCTACACGCCGGTTTCGGACGGCAAATTGATCTATGCGGCTTTCGGATTCGGCCTGGTAGCCGCACATGATTTGGATGGAAACAACATCTGGAGCAAGCAAATGGATAGGCCCTTCGACATCGAGGGGTACGCTACAGGAGGCTCCACATCGCCCTTGATTGTCGACGATAAGCTTCTCGTACGTTTCTCGGACTACTCAGCCCTAGACCTGAAAACCGGCGATAAGATTTGGAGCATCGAAAGCAAGCCCGCCTACGGCACTCCTTGCATTTTTAAAGTGGAGGGCGAGTCGTTCGCCTTCACGCCTCGTGGCAATGTGATCCGCATGCGTGACGGCGAAAAGATTCAAACGGGACTCGTAGCCATGCATCCCAAAGAAAGGTACTCGGCCTTCACCTCGCCTGTCATCGAAAAAGACATCATTTATACAGTAAGAGGATGCCACTATAATGGCAAGGATGGACATGCCTATGCGTTCCGAATCCCTAAGAACCTGGAAGAACTCTACGCGACTGGTCTCGAAGAGCTGTGGCACACCATAGTACACGAGAAAAACTATTTCGCATCCCCAATCGTTCACGAAGGTCTATTCTATGCGATCTGCGAAGGCATCGTCTTGTCGGTGCTTGATGCGAATTCTGGCGAAATCATTTACGAACAGAAAATCGATGGTTTGAAAGGAGTGCCTTATCCCAGTCTCACCCTTGCGAAAAACGCAGTCTTCTTTGGATCGGACGACGGAACTGCGATCAAGCTGCAACCAGGTCGTGAATACAAGGAAATCGCGCGTAGCCGGTTTGAAAAATTTCGCAGCACGCCCATTTTCGTAAACAATGTAGCCTATCTTCGGACCTATGAGAATCTCTACGCTATCAAAGCCAATTGACAACCATTTACAACCCTAACCAAACATCCTTTATGAGTCCCAATCGAAAAGCAATAAAACTCCCGACGCTACTCGCGATGCTTGTCACCACTTCTTTGCTACAAGCCGACGTCATGTCCTGGCGGAACGCCGGCAATGGCGAGTATCCAGAAAGTAGTCCACCTGTAAACTGGAACGAAAATGTTCTTTGGCAAACGTCGCTTGATGATTTCAGCAATGCTTGTCCCATTCTCGTCGGCGACAAGCTTTTCTTCTGCCAGGAACCCTCGACCTTGATTTGCGCCGATCGCTCGACCGGAGAGATTCTATGGAAGCGAGTACATGATCGCATCGACCTCCTAGGCTTCAACGAGGAGGAGAAAGTGAAAGCCCAAGAAATGTTCCAAAAGGATCTCGGTCTGCGAAGAGAGATCAATCGACTGAGAAACGACCTGCGTCGCTTGAATCGACGTCTGGAAAACGATGCGGAAAACGAGACTCTCAAAGAAAGTGTTGGGCAAAAAGAATCGGAGATCGCAGCCTTGCGAGAACAGCGCCAGACCATTGCCAACGATCCGAAATTTGGAGCCGCCGCTCTCGTTCCAACGCATGGAACAAATGGATACACCTCATTTACGCCCGTTTCGGACGGGGAACAGATCTACGTCGCCTTCGGGCAAGGAATCGTCGCCGCCTACGATTTGCAGGGAAATCAGGCTTGGGCTAAGCTGATGGAAAAGCCAGATCGAGCCATGGGCCGATACGGCTGGGGTGGATCTACTTCCCCGGTTCTAGTTGGCGATAAGCTGATCGTAAGGTTTGACGACTACACCGCTCTAAACGCGCAAACGGGAGAGGAAGTCTGGCGCATTCCCAGCGAGGTCACCTACGGAACGCCGACGGTTTTTGAAATCGAAGGGGTTGCTTTTCTCTTCACTCCTCGGGGAAATGTGATCAGGGCCGAAGACGGAGAAACCATTCAATCGGAACTCGTGGCCCTTCATCCAAAGTATTCTTGGACTACAGTCAATACGCCAGCGATCGAAGATGGCGTCATCTACTCCGTCCGCGGAGTGGACTTCGATGAAACGGACGGCTACGCCCAAGCTTTTCGTATTCCTCATAATTTGGATACACTTTATTCGACGGGAATCGAGGAGATCTGGAAGACGAATGTGCATGAAGGCCGCTATTACGCTTCGCCTATCGCCCACCAAGGTCTGATGTATGTTTACAATGAGAATAGCGTCCTAACCGTGCTCGAAATGGCGACGGGAGAAAAGACGTATGAGCGAAAAGTGGAAGGTCTGAAAGGCATTCCCTACTCCAGCATTAGCCTTGCTGGCGACAAGCTCTTCTTCTCCTCGGATGAAGGCATCATGATCGCTTTGCAACCAGGTCGTGAATACAAAGAACTGGGACGCAGTCGATTCGACACCTTTCGAAGTACTCCGATCTTCGCTGATGACATCGCCTACCTGCGAACTTATGAGAGTCTCTACGCCATTAAGGGCGATCGATAGCCGATTGCCAAACCAGCCTGAATAACCCTAGGAGCAGCCAACTTAAAAATAATGCGAATCACGACGCTCATAGCAATTCTTGTCTCTGTCTATTCACTACAAGCAGACGTCATGTCTTGGAGAAACGCTGGCAACGGCGAGTACCCCGAAAGCAACATCCCGGTTAACTGGAACGACCATGTCTTGTGGCAAACGCCTCTAGACGATTTCAGCAATGCCTGTCCCATCCTCGTCGGCGATAAACTATTTTTCAGCCAAGAACCGTCGACCTTGATTTGCGCCGACCGGTCGACCGGAGAGCTTCTTTGGAAGCGTGAAAATAGTCGCATCGATCTTCTGGGGTTCAATGAAGAGGAGAAGGTTGAAGCTCGAGAAATGCTGGAGAAGGATTTCGGCCTTCAAAGAGAGATCAATCGATTGAGAAATGACCTGCGCCGCTTGAATCGACGCCTGGAAAACGACCAGCAAAACGCTGTTCTAAAGGAGAACGTCGAGAAAAAGAGATCGGAAATCAGCGCTTTGAATGAACAGCGACAGGCTATTGCCAACGATCCCAAATTCGGCGGAGCCGCTCTTGCTCCTACGCATAGAGTAAATGGATACACCTCCTTCACGCCCGTTTCTGATGGTCGCCTCGTCTATGTAGCCTTCGGCCAAGGCGTTCTCGCGGCCTACGACCTGGAAGGAAACCGGGTTTGGAGCAAGCTCATGGAGCCCTCAAGCGACGCCAACACTCATCGCCAATGGGGAGGCTCTACATCTCCGATTCTCGCTGCGGGAAAGCTAATCGTCCGATTCCAGGACATCGCAGCCCTCGATCCTGAAACGGGCGAAGAGATCTGGCGCATCCCAAGCAAGACCGCCTACGGAACGCCTGCAGTATTCGAGGTAGAAGGACAACCCTTCCTCATCACGGGAAGAGGCGAAGTCATCCGACCTACAGATGGAGCGACAATCCAGTCAGGACTGGTCCAGTTGACCCCAGATGTCGTGGCGCTGAATTCGCCCGTCATCAACGAGGATACCATCTACATAGC
>JANQKI010000218.1 GCA_028281165.1 Opitutaceae bacterium
TTGGAAATTTGTTCTCTGGATCGAGAGCGCGCTTTATTCGTCGAATGAACTCTTTTTCCGGCAGATAGCCGATGAGAGGGGAGGGGTTATCGCTTTTAACCAGAAGCCCTCCTAATTTGTTGTCTAATAGGAGCGTATCCAGTGTTTGGATTTTACTTGGCCAGTGTATCCATGAGCAAGAGCCGCCATAACTGTAATGACGAGGCGCGTGGCGAGAGGCGAGCAGTTCATCTAGCGCGGGTAGCTTGCTTGGAGATAGAACAATTTTGACGAGTTGGCCTTCCGTTCCGATTGACTGGAAATCTCGAATACGCTCCCAGAACGATTTATCGTCTTCTTCACGTAGTAGCTCAGCTTCGCGACCCAAGAACGCATTCAGATTTTGGATGCGAGCTTCCAAAGCTTCCTCCTTGCCGCCAATGCGAACCAGCAGGCCTCCAGAGTCGTCAATATCCAAGGCATCGAGAACATATTTCGACGCATTCAGGCGAAGCAATTGCTCATGAGCCTGATCTACCCGTTCGTACTGGAAAACGAGGGTTACGAAACATTCGGGTTTGGGGAACACCTTGAAGCTCGCTTCGGCTAGGATGCCCAGGCCGCCTAAGCTGCCGACCATCAGTTTTGGGACATCGAAGCCAGCTGCATTTTTCACAACCTTGCCACCTCCCTTAATGAGTTTCCCCTGCCCATCGACATGCTTAACTCCTATGATAAAGTCTCTCATAGCCCCGAAACGCTGACTTCCAGGACCGCTCAAACCGGTTGCGATCATGCCGCCAATGGTAGCTCCTTCATTGGCTAGTGGCGGATCAAACGGCAGGCATTGTCCTTGTTCTTCGATTACGGCAGTTACTTTTTGAAGCGATGCGCCGGCCTGAACCGTAATGGTGTATTCATCCGGCTGGTACTCCAGAATGTTGTCTAGATTGCGTGTATCGACGATGGTTGCTTCAAAACTGTCTATCGATCTTTTCGACTGACCTCCAATGGGAGCGATGCGGTCGCTGTCTGAGACGATCGATTGGAGTTCATCTAAAGTCTGAGGTTGAACGATTTCTTTGGAGGGGAGTGGCATGAGGAACCGCGGGTAAATGCTTGGGACGTTTCTTTGAATTATTCTCTCGAGATGACACCGGCTTTTTCCAGCGGATGCATACCGTGTTGGCCTAGCGATTGAGCGTTGCCACTGGGGAACATTTTTCCTCGATTCGAGATTTCGTTAGGGTCTAGCGATTTTCGAATACGCTTAAAGGCGTTTAGATCGTCTTCGTTGAACATTTCGGCCATGTATTCCTTCTTCTCTACGCCGACTCCATGCTCGCCTGTAATGGATCCGCCAAGACGCAGGCAAAGCCTTAAAATCTTCCCAGCCAGTTCTTCGGCCTTCTTGAGCTGGCCAGGAATGGAGCCATCGAAAAGGATCAGAGGATGAAGATTGCCGTCTCCGGCATGAAAAACATTGGCCACCCGAATGCCGTATTCTTCGCTTAGTTTTTCAATGTCCTGCAAGGCTTGCCCCAGTTTCCCCCGAGGCACTACGCCATCCTGAACCAGGAAGTCAGGAGCCAGTCTCCCAACTGCCGAGAACGCGCTTTTCCTTCCTTTCCAAATGAGCATACGCTCCTCGGCGCTTTGGGCGATGTGGATGTGGTCGGCTCCGGATTGCTCGATGATTTTTATGATGCTGTCGAACTCCGCATCTACTGCGGCGGCCTCGCCATCCAGTTCCACAATCAATGCCGCTTTGGCATCTTTGGGGTATCCCGCATTTACGGCCGCTTCGGCAGCATCCATGGTGAGCCTATCCATGATTTCCATGGCAGCTGGTAATATGCCGCTGGAGACAACCCTGGAAACAGCATCGCCAGCCGTCTGTAGGCTGCTGTAGGAGGCCATGACCGTGCGATAAGTTTCCGGCAGGGGAAGCAAGCGAAGGTGGATTTCCGTCGCAATGCCGAAAAGCCCTTCGTTGCCAACGTAAAGGCCAACCGCATCTGGTCCTACTGATTCAAGACTGTCGTTGCCTAGAAACATCACTTCTCCATCGGGAAGCACTACCTTAAGTCCAAGAATATGATTCGACGTCATGCCGTACTTAAGACAGTGAGCGCCTCCAGAATTGAAGGCTACGTTTCCGCCGATCGTGCAAACCGATTGGCTTGAGGGATCGGGCGCGAAGTAGAGACCGTATTGGGCAACGGCGGCGCTTACTTGCAGATTGATGACTCCAGTCTGTACAACGGCGACGCGATCTTTTGTATTCACTTCTAGGATGCGATTGAGGCGATTCAGGCCGATGACGATTCCTTCTTCGATTGGCAGCGATCCCCCGGATAGACTGGTGCCACTTCCTCTGGCGACAAAGGGGACGTTGTGTTCGTGACACAGCTTTACAATCGAGACCACTTCCTCTTCGCTTTCCGGAATGACCACGGCGCGGGGACGAGCTCGAAAGGCTGTCAATCCATCCGATTCGTAAGGGAGAATGCTGGGCCCGTCCGTGTAGACTCTGTTTTTGGGCAGCAGTGACTCGAGTTCTGAAATGAATTGGGCCATCGGCAAGGGATAATGTGCAAGAAAAGCTCTCGCATTTGTAACTACAAGTTGATCTTGAGCTTATGGCAAGCTGTCGCCAGCTAATCGTCTCCCTGAGTTTGATAAGTTGACGGATGAAGATCGCTTGCGTTTCGACCCTGTGAAATCTAATCCACCCGAATAGTTCTTCAACTTAATGAGATTTCACAAATACCACGCTCTCGGAAACGACTATCTGGTCTTGGATTCCAAGGATGCCGCGTTGCCCAATCCTGCCCAGATCGAAGCGATCTGTCACCGCAACTTTGGCTTAGGCTCCGATGGTATTTTGTACGGACCCTTGGAAACGACAGAAGCGAACTTCGGTCTGCAAATCTGGAATCCCGATGGTAGCGAAGCGGAGAAGAGCGGGAACGGACTGCGTATTTTCGCTCGCTATCTTTTCGATCAAGAACTCGTTGGTCATGACGCATTCACTGTATCCACGCCAGGTGGCAAGGTGGTTTGTCAGATTCACGAGGGAGCCGATCGAATCGAAGTGGAGATGGGGACGGTCAGTTTCCAAAGCGAGGTGATTCCCGTTGCCGGTCAGCCGCGCGAAGTGGTAGATGAACAATTGGAGATCAACGGAAAGTCTTATCGGTTTTGCGCAGCGACTATTGGAAATCCGCACGTCGTACTGCCAATGGAGGAGCATAGCAAAGAGCTGGCCGAAGAGATTGGCCCTGTTATCGAAAACATGACTTCGCTTTTTCCCAACCGGACTAATGTGCAGCTACTTAAGGT
>JANQKI010000266.1 GCA_028281165.1 Opitutaceae bacterium
GTTTCGGGGCCGTCGGAGGCGTGGACTACGTTTTTCATCATGTCGGTTCCGAAATCGCCACGGATGGTGCCAGGAGCAGCTTTGGTGGAGTCGGTTGGGCCGAGGAGATCGCGTACGCGCTGAATGACATTCTCGCCGCTCAATGCCGCCATAATGACAGGTCGCGAACTCATGAATTCCTCGATCTCGGGAAAGAACGGTTTGTCAGCCACGTGAGCATAGTGCTCTTTAAGAATGGGCGATTCGAGCTGAGCCATTTTCACAGCCACAATGCTGAAACCCTCGCCCTCGAAGCGCTTGAGCACTTCGCCAGCGAGGCCCTTCTCCATGCAGTCCGGTTTTAGAATGATAAAAGTGGTTTCCATTTTAATTGATAACGAAATTCTTGTTAAGGTTTAGCAACCACAGATAGACACAGAATAACTCAGATATATTCAGGAACTAGTGATAATTTTTGACCACAGAATTCACAAAAGTCACAAGATTGATCTTGATTGAATTATACGTGCTATTTTTTGAGAATGGCTATCCAAGTACGTGAAAGTGCTTTCCTGTATTACTCCGTTTGTGTTTTTTTGTGAATTTTGTGGTTAATTAAAAAGTCTTGAAGATCAATGAAGCGTTTTGGCCACCAAAGCCCAAGCTATTGCTCATAGCTATTTTTATATCCGCATCACGCCCTTCGTTGGGAACGTAATCCAGATCGCAATCGGGATCAGGTGTCGTGTAGTTGATTGTTGGGGCCACTTTACTCTCCTGCAACATTCTGATGCAGGCCACCGACTCGACTCCACCAGCAGCCCCAAGCAGATGGCCAGTCATGGATTTTGTGGAGCTGATCATGAGTTCTTTAGCATGATCGCCAAACAGTTCCTTAACCGCCATGGTCTCGAATTTGTCGTTTAGCGGAGTCGAAGTACCATGGGCGTTAATATAATCTACTTCATCAGAGTTTAGGGCGCCCGAATTCAATGCTCGTTTCATCGCGCCCAGGAGACCTTTGCCTTCGGGATGGGGGGCCGTAATGTGATTGGCATCACAGGAAGCTCCGTAGCCAACCAGTTCGCACTTGATATCCGCTCTCCGCTTTTTCGCATGCTCAAGCGTTTCCAAAACCAGGATACCGGCACCCTCGCCCATCACAAAGCCATTGCGATCCGCATCAAAAGGACGACTGGCTTGCTCAGGCTCATCATTTCGTGTGGACATAGCCTTCATGGAGCAAAAGCCACCGTAGCTCAAAGGAGTAATGGCCGCTTCACTACCGCCGGCGATCATGACATCCGCCTCTCCGAGACGTAGCGTTTTCAACGATTCGCCAATGGCATGAGCGCCCGTAGCGCACGCGCTGACAATAGAAAAATTCGGGCCCATGGCTCCAAGCTCGATTCCCAACACCCCAGAAGCCATGTTGGAAATAAGAGCTGGTATCATAAAAGCCGAGACGCGACGCGGACCTTTCTCCAGCAGATTCTGACAGTTCTTTTCTATCGTAGCCATCCCTCCAATACCAGATCCCACAAAAATGCCAACTCGATCAGGATCCTCTTGCGACATATCCAAACCGGAGTCAGCCATTGCCTGCATGCCAGCTCCGTAAGCGAAATGCACGAACCGGTCATTACGCAGAACCTGCTTGGGATCCATAACCGTTTTGGCATCGAAATCCTTGATTTCGCCACCGATCTGGCAGGCAAACTTCTCGGTATCGAAAGACTCGACCCTACTAATACCATTCCTACCTTCGATGAGGCCTTGAAAAAACGATGCAACATCTAGACCGAGAGGAGTTATAGCTCCTAGTCCAGTAACGACTACTCGTTGGCTGTCGGCTAGTTCAGTCATGGGATCTACCTAATGAAACGCCGTCTAGCGGAAGCCAAACGGCGAGTGGGAAAAAGACTTTGAAAGGACTTAAGAGCCTAGGCTCCCGCCTTCTCCTTGATGTAGCCAATGACGTCGCCAACCGTTTGAAGCTTCTCAGCATCCGCCTCAGGGATCTCGCCGTTGATCTCGTCTTTAAACTCCTCTTCGAAGGCCATTATAAGTTCGACAGTGTCGAGAGAATCGGCCCCAAGATCGTCGAGAAAAGACGCCTCCGGCGTAATCTGCTCTTCGTTGACGTTGAGCTGGTTAACGATGATCTCTGAGACTCGTTGTTCGATGGTTTTTTCGTCAGCCATTGTTTAAGGTCTAAGTTACAACAGATTGAATTGAGGAGGGATCACATCGCCATGCCGCCGTCAACGGTAAAAACTTGGCCTGTGATATAATTCGCTTCTTCGGAAGCTAGATAGGTTACCATGCCGGAAATATCCTCCACTTTGCCCATGCGTTTAAGAGGGATGTGAGGGAGAATTTTATCCATAGCGGCCGCCGCAAGATCGGCGGTCATATCCGTCTCAACGAAGCCAGGAGCCACAACGTTCGCCGTTACATTTCGGGAGCCTAATTCCTTGGCCAAGCTTTTGGTAAAACCGATCATTCCGGCCTTTGCGGCGGCGTAATTGGTCTGACCGGCATTTCCCATTATGCCGCTTATTGAGGAGATGTTTATGATCCGTCCCCAACGTTTGCGCGTCATAGGTCGGGCAAGCCCTTTCACCCAATGGAAACAGCTATTGAGATTCGTGTTGATTACAGAGGACCAGTCTTCTTCAGACATGCGAAGGATCAGGTTATCCTTAGTTATGCCAGCATTGTTCACCAGGATATCGATGTTGCTGTACTCTTCCAAAAGCTCCTCGCAACAGGCCGCTACCGCGGCTCCATCGGAAACGTCCACCGCCCTGGCAACAGCCCTCCCTCCAGCAGCATTGATCGCATCGGCTGCTCCGCCACAAGAGGATTCCGAACGCGAAACGCAGATTACCGTAACATCTTCTTTAGCAAGGGATTCCGCAATCGCCCGACCAATACCGCGACCTGCGCCCGTTACCAGCGCAACTTTATCTTCGAACGTGAGACTCATATAAAATGTGGATCAGGATGATGAGCAGGAACTTAGATCAAAACCCGATGAAAATCAGGAGGCAAAAGATCTATAGTGCAAGGAAGGTTTGGCAATGATTGTTTTTCCAACCATCAATAATAGCATTGGAATTAAAGTAGCTTCTGTCTAGGGACTCGCCAATCAAGCTAAACACCAACCGAGGGGAATCCTACATGGTATTAGATAAGCTAGAAGACCAGAAACACTCGCGGATGTCAGATATTGATCAATCGATTCGAGTCCAAAAATACTTGGCCAACCAGGGAGTCTGCTCGCGTAGAGCAGCGGAAAAAGCCATCGAAGCCGGCATCGTGTCTATCAACGGAGAAACGGCCAAGCTAGGCGACCGCGTTGTGCCAGGAAAGGACCGCGTCGTCTATGAGGGTAGAGCCATTCGCTTCAAGAAACCGGAACTAGTAACGATCGCTCTCAACAAACCAAGAGGATTCGTTTGCAGCAATGATGATCCGCGCAACGAGCGAACTGTTTTCGATCTAGTCCCTGCGGAATACTCGAAAAATCGTCTGTTCTGCGCAGGTCGGCTTGATGTAGATAGCGAAGGATTGCTCATCCTGACCAACGACGGCGATTTGGCAAATCAACTCATGCATCCGTCCAGTCTAGTGGTGAAGCGGTACCAAGTCTGGCTCAAACAACCCTACCCTAAAAACAAGCTCCAGCGACTGGTCCGCGGCATCACTTTCGAGGGCGAACGCCTGAAAGTGGAGGAAGCGACGTTTATCGGAAGCAAGACAAAGGAAACCTCCACCGAGATCGACGTATCCATGCATCATGGCAAGAAACGAGAGATCAGAAGACTCTTCACCGCCCTTGGATACGACGTGAAAAGGTTAAAAAGGTATCAAATTGGCAGATACAGTATCAAAGGCATACCTAAGGGAGCCGGAATTTCCTTGCAGAAAAGCGATATAAGGAAACTTTTTCAACAAGAGGAAAAGCTATGAAGCACAGACAAACTCTCGCGATTATCGCCGCAGCTTTGATTGCTGCGTTCAGTAGCCTTCAGGCCCAGGAATCCATCCCCGTTTATCTATCTCCCGACGTCGAATCGAAAATCGTTGGCAACCTTGAGTCGCTCTCACTGGCCGTGACCGCCGAGTGGCCAGAGGGGACCGAACCTTTTTCCGGGTGGAGGCCGATTTACTACCAAGGATCTTTTGAAGTGTATGTAAGCAGTCATGACATATCAAAAGACCTCACGCCCAAACCAGGCTGCGCTTATCTGATGGCCCCCGAACCTGACGCTCAAATCCTAGCTATAGCCACGGCTGAGGACAGTTCTGAGCTGATTGCGGTAGATCCCCGTTACTGTAAAGTGCAGGTGGAGACCATTATTCTGGCCTACATTCAAGACATACCGGCAGCGGTAGAAGAGGAAGATCAAGCCGTCGAGGTCGAAAAACCTGAATCGCCAAAAATCGCGATCACGGCGGAAGAAACCGAACCTGCGAAAATTTTGGAAGGAAGGCTCATTACAACGAGCCTAATCGAAAGCAAGAAAACTGGATACGCCTACAAGCTCGTGAACGATCAGAGGAAAACGATTGCTTTTCTGGATACAAGCAAGCTGCCCGAGTTTGTAATGCTTCGGGATTATGTGGATACAATATCTCAAGCCTCAGGCAAGTTGATCCCGCAAGAAAAGATCGCCTCGCTCGTCCTGGAAGTAAGCGCTCTGAAGAAGGTCGAATAAAGCTAGACCGCTCGCCCATAATCTCAAATTTTCCTAACCCAGCTTTCGCATTGCAGAATCGACATTAATGAATTGGTTTACTGGCACCTTCTCCAATTTTCATTAAATGAGCGATTTTTCTAGCAAAGAGCGAACCGTTCTCGTCGTCGATGACGAACCTATCAACATTCAGCTGCTTCAAAGGAAGCTAGAATGGGATGGTATCCGAGTTCTCACTGCGGACAACGGACAAGACTGTCTAATTCAGGCAAAAGCGGACCAGCCGGATCTCATACTCCTTGATGTAATGATGCCCGGCATGGACGGCTTTGAGGTTTGCCAAAAGTTACGTGAAGACGAAACAACCAAGGCCATTCCCGTAATCTTCGTTACGGCGCATAATTCCAAGCAAGGAAAACTAGAGGGCTTGGAAGCAGGGGCCGTTGACTACATTACAAAGCCCATCGACTTGGACGAAACGATAGCTCGCGTTCGCACTCAGCTAAACTTTCTTTCCATCAATCAGGCCAACATCGATCTTACACGTCGCTTAGGGGAGTCGAGAAGATCAGCCGCCATTGGAGCCTTGACACAAGGAATAGCCCATAACCTTAACAACCTTCTGGGCGTCGTTATGGGCTATCTCGAGCTGGCCAAAGCGAATCATAAGGATCCTGAAAAAGTATTGCAGAACATAGCTCGAGTGGAGACAGCGGGAAACAGAATTGTAGGTATCATTAAACAGCTCAGTTCAGTGGCCTTCACCACGAGATTGCCCTTGAACGAAATTCCGCTGGAAGAACTATTAGCTGGAAGTCTTGGTAGGGCAAAAGAGGATACGAATCGCGAGTACGACGTCGAATTAAAGGGCGATTTCAAAAACATATCTATAAAAACGAATATCGAGGCTTTCGAGGATACGCTTTCCAAGCTTATCATCAACGCATGGGAGAGTTACGATAGTTTGAATACAGAAGAACGCCCAATTACGCTTGATGTATCGGTCTCCGAAGATGGCTCTAACTTAGATTTCAAACTCATCGATCATGGCTGCGGAATCGATCCGGAAATCGAGGAGAACATGTACGAGCCGTTTATCAGCAGCAAAAATACGGTAGGCGTAGGAATGGGCCTCACCGTAGCGCGTCACGCCATAAGAACCCTGGGAGGCGAAATCTCCATTACTTCCGACAAGGATAAAGGCGAAACAGTAGTAGCCTTTAATCATCCCTACCACCAAAGCGGCTCTAGCAAAGCATGAAAATCGGCTTCCTCGGAGCAGGCAATCTAGCCCGAGCTATGGTCCAGGCTTTGCTTCAAAGCAAGCTCTGTCAGCCTGACGATATCAGCTGTCTTTCAGGGTCGGGACAGACGGCCAAAGCATTATCAGAAGATACAGGAATCGTATTGGCAAGTTCACGACAAGCCCTCTTCCAAAACGCGAGCATCATCGTCCTGGCTTTTAAACCTCAACACCTGGAAACCGTCACCGAAGATGAGGGTACTTTCGCTACAGATAAACTTATTGTTTCCGTGCTCGCAGGGAGAACGATCCAATCCCTATCCGACGTTTTTCCGAGCGCCACTAACATTGCGCGTGTGATGCCGAATACTCCCTCGAAAATCGGCAAGGGCGTATCCGCCTATTGCTACGCGAAACCACCTTCTCCGGAAGAAAGCGAAAAGGTAGAAAAACTTCTCAGCTCTTTTGGGAGTTCTTATGAAATTGAAGAATCCGAAATGCATATCGCGACGGCGTTAAGCGGATGTGGGCCTGCGGTTTTCTTTCAATTCATTGATTCGCTTGCTAAAGCCGCGGAAAAAAGAGGACTGCCTAAGAAGCTAAGCTTAGAAGTGGCTATTAAAACCGGCTTGGGCTCCCTCGAGCTTATCAAGCAGTCGGGTCAAGACCCGCAAGAGCTGATCGATGAGGTGGTTTCGCCGAACGGCGTTACTCACGCGTTACTGGAAAGTTTAAAAGCAAACAGTTGGCATGGAATTTTGGATACGGCCATTGAAGACGCGATTGGAAGATCCCAAGAATTAGCGGAGGAATAAGCAATCTTCTTCATTTTCCATTCTCCTCTTCATCTCCTTCCTTTCTCAAAACAGCAGTATTGAGAGAAAGAAGAAGAACCATGAAGTAAAGCGCAGTTCAGCATTGCCAAAAAACACTTACTCATTTGTCATTAATTAATGTTTTCGAACTCTCAGCCCGTCGCGTCAAGGCCATTCCATGTGATGGCCAAAGCGATTGGGCCGAAGTGCAATCTGGATTGCGAGTACTGCTTCTATTTGGAGAAGGATCGCCTCTTTTCAAAGAACGAGCGCTTTCGCATGAGAGACGAAACACTCGAACGTTTCGTCAAGAATTACATTGAAGCTCAACCCAGCGAACAAGTCAGCTTCGCCTGGCAGGGCGGCGAACCTACCCTGCTAGGAGTGAATTTCTTCAAGAAGGTGGTAGCGTTGCAGAAAAAATACGCTCAAGGGAAACAGATCGAAAATGCTTTTCAAACCAACGGAACGCTATTGAACGACGAGTGGGCAGCGTTTCTTTCTGAGAATGGGTTTCTAGTAGGAATAAGCATCGATGGTCCTGAAACTTTGCATAACACGTATCGCGTTAAACGAAACCAAAGCGGCTCTTTCAGAGACGTCCTCCACGGAGTAAAATTTCTGCAGAAACATGGTGTAGAGTGGAATTCGCTTACTTGTATCCATAAATCGAATTCAGAAAAACCGCTGGAAGTGTACAAATTTCTAAAGGGCATCGGTTCGCATTTCATGCAATTCATTCCTATCGTGGAAAGAAAGCCAAATCCTAAAGCTAACGAACTGGGCTTAGAGCTTTCAACGCCGCCTACTCTAGAAGGACTCGAAATGCAGCAGGAAATGACGCCTTGGTCAGTATCTCCGAGAGCCTACGGAAAATTTCTTACGGCAATATTCGATAGATGGGTGCGCAATGATGTAGGTAAAATTTTCGTACAGATCTTCGATGTCAGTTTATCGAAGTGGCTAGGTCATCCAAGTGGACTTTGCATTTTTTCGGAAACCTGCGGGACGGCAGTAGCGCTGGAACACGATGGTTCAATCTATTCTTGCGACCACTACGTATATCCGGACTACAGAATTGGAAACATCAATGAGAACTCCCTTGCCAGCATGCTCGACTCGGTTTTTCAGAATCGATTTGGTCAGAATAAATCGGATACGCTTCCCCAGTATTGCCGGGATTGCGTATTTCGACCGGCTTGCAACGGAGGCTGCCCAAAGCACCGTTTTCTCGCTACGGAGGATGGCGAGCCCGGTCTGAATTATCTGTGCCAAAGTTACTTTTCTTTCTTCAAGCACGCAGATCCCTACCTCCGCGTCATGGCCAATCTGTATCGATCGGGCAGAGCCCCCGCCTTGATTATGGAGCTCTTGAAAAAGAAGCGAATCCCAGGTTTGAATTAGAGGTTTCGTTTCTAGTTGGCATTCGTACATGAATCTCCTCGCCCATGCTCTCTTAGCGAGATCTGAAAATGACGACGTCTTAACGGTCAACGTGCTTTGGGACTTTCTTGGTAGAGATTTACGAGACGATCCTCGCGTTTTCGTAAAAAGAGGCAGTAGCGTTCATCGATTGATTGATCGCGAGACGGATACATCGCCTGAATTCGCCAAGGGCCTCAACCTTGTATCGGAGAGACGTCAAAACACGGCCGGAATCATAGTGGATATCGCGCTCGACTTCGCCTTGTCGCAGGACTGGTCGAATTACAGCAATGAAGGCCGTCTTGATTTTATCGATACCATCTACGAACGCATGACCGCTGCCGCTCCATCAATCAGCGAAGAAGCGGAACGCCTCGTCTCTAACATGAAAGCCCTCAACTGGTTCAAATCATACGGAGAGATAGAAGGACTGAAAATCGTATTTCAGAGAATGGCCCAGAGAAATCGCCTTCTCGATTCATTAGTCGGAGCAGAAGTGGAAATTCTATCGGAAATAGAATCCTATGCTAAAATAATGCGTTCCTTGTATCCAAAGATTGAGGAAAAGATTAGCAGCCTATAGCTATAGCAATGGTGGCGAGATCACCGCCACATCTATTATACTTTCCGAACCAGACACCACATGTTGTCGCTAGTGGGCATTCGGTCAAGAAGCCCCATTTTGGCGATATGGAAACCGCAAGCCTCGATCATGGTCTTAAGCGACTTTGGAGTAAAATAGTTAACATGATCGGGGTAACGAAAACCGCACCACTTGTCCTGCCGTATCTTGCGGTTCAGGCTGCCGAAATTCGGAACCTTGATGGTTGCTAGCCCTCCTGATCTCAGCTTGCGATAACACATTCTCAAAAGAGGCATGGGATTGATCTCATGCTCGAGGAAAGCGCACATGATCGCGTAATCGAAAAGGGAATCCTCATAGCTTTCCAACCCTCCAATGGCATCGCTTTGAACCACTTCTCCCGAAAATGGCTTCAATTTACCAGAGGCTTGATTGGCAAGGCTCTTGGAGATTTCAATCCCGTACGGTAAAACTTGGATACCGTATTGCTTTAATAGAATCTCGGTAGTTTCGGCTAGGATACTTCCATGCGAGCAACCTATGTCCACAAATCTCAGAGGCTCGCCTGCATCGCTACGTTTTGCATGAAGATTTCGCAGAATCTTGACCGCCCTAACGACCATCCTGTGTTTTCTCTGGCGAAGGAGTTTTCGCAGCCCTTTACCGGCAGAACTTAAAACAGAAACGATGGGCTCTGCCTCTCGTCGGCGTTGTCTTTCATCCTCAATCGTTTTTTCCCAGGCAAAATCCTCCTCGAAAGCCTCGTACACCGGTGGATTTTCCAGATAAACAAATCCAGTTTCAGAGCACTGCTTTATCAGCCAACCATCCTTGGAGTAGCGACTAAGTGTATGCGTTTCCGTTCTGCTTTCCGCCAGTGGGCAATCGCGAGTCAGTGATTCAGTCATTTTCGGGAAACGTAGCGATCATGTGACAAATCCATCAAGCGAAAAGCCTTCTGACCGTTCCGCTAGGGAATTGGGACAGCGAAGCGACGAAGGTAGATCCTACTCGAAGTAGCTCTGTAATTCTTCAGCCGTCCAAGGACCTCTGGAACCGATTTCTTCCTTAACGGATGCAACTTGATCTGCCGTCACTTCACTAGCCTCGTTACCCCAAGACTGACGGATGTATGTGACGATATTGGCAACATCCCGGTCCTCCAGATCGCCCACTACCGACGCCATATTGCTGTTGTATTGCTGGCCCATAACAGTGATCGGCCCAGCAATCCCAGCTAGAACAATTTTAATCGGCAAGGCCGCATCTTCATGCAGCACCCACTCCGATCCAGCCAAAGGAGGAAAATTACCGGCCATACCTTCGCCATTAACTTGGTGGCAAGATGAGCAGCGCATCATATACAACTCCTGTCCGATCTCAAATGGAGTCTTCTCAACACCGGCTCCAGCGGGGACATAATTTAGAAAAGCGTGTATATCGCCACGTTCACTCAGGTACATTTGCGGATCATATCCGGCCGTGTGTCGACGCAGTTGAAACCAGCCGAAAGTGAGGACAATGATAAACGCCGTGGAGGAGAAGAAAGCCACTGCGGATCCCGCAACCCGTTGCCTTCGGATTCGAGAATGGACTTTGACGATACTTTCGTCCGAGGCCTTACTCTCATCGATTCCAGGCAGATTTAGAACGTCTGGATTGTCTTCGCTCATCAGAGACCAATTTTCTCCGGACTAGGAGCTTCGGGCAGATCATAGTCCACTTTAAGGCTTAACATATAAGCAACCAGAGCTTCCGCTCGACGTGTCGGCACCACCTCGTAGCCAGGATCGACTTCATACCCCTCTGGAAGATCCAAAGCTCGATCCGAAGGCTGGCCAATAACGGGTCTAACGTCGTAAAGAAATGAATACGATGGCATATTGGATCCAGCGGACGTGATCTGCGAATTGTAGAAATGCAAATGATGCCATTCGCTATCAAGCTCCTTTGCGCCAACGTTCGAGAGATCAGGACCAATCCGACGGTCCCCAATAAGAGCTGGATATTGACCAACATAGTCTCTCGCCACGGATTGACGGATGCCCCAGGCTCGATCGATATCGGAACCAACCGTCAAACGCGTTTGCTGTGTGTGGCAAGAAACGCATCCCATTTGCTGATACACAAGCTTCCCTTGATCTGCAGCTCCAGGGGCAATACGCGGCTTGCGCTCGCTATCATCATAGATAGCGGAAAGCTGACCGCTTTGCTGGATTGGACGATTAACTAAATTGGCCCAAGAAAAGGCCAGCACGATGAACAATCCAACGAATATAAAAGGACCTCTGTTCACGATACGCTAGCCTCCAATTCGGGAGATTCACCAATAAGAGTTCCCGTCTCCTCTTTTTCACTACGTGTAGAGAACATGAAAAGAGTAAAAGAAACCAGGAAAGCGATTGCCCCTAAAAGCATGAGGAACATGCCCAGTGAAGCCATCACATAGTAGCTTTTCAGATTCACGACGATAGACAACACGCTGACCGTACTGCCATTCATCAACTCGCCTTCTTGCAGACCACCAGTAATCAGACTAGACACCAGAAGGAGAACGCCGCTGAGCTGCATCCAGAAATGGATCTCCGCAAGGGCTGCCGAAGGGAGCTCCTTATTCAAAAGTCGAGAAAGTATGAAATACAGAAACCCTGAAAAGATCATACTAGCAAAACCAAGCAAGCCGAGAAGTTGAACTCCATTGCTGAAGGAAGAGAATTGAGCGACTTCCTGGGTTGAGCGAAGCGAGCCGTAAATGTAATAAGCTCCGAAGACAATAAAGCCGATGCAGCCGAAAAGGACGAATCTAAGCGAGAGCGTATCCCAAATACGCGTGAAGTTCGCGAACAGGGTAGACAAAAATTGAATACCGAAAACGGTAAGGGGATAAAGGATACCAAAAGCCGCTATTATTCCAACGGCAGTTACCCAAGCCGGAATCGGACCGTTAATCAACTCCGCGGAACCCGCGCAGCTGGCGAAAATAAACCAAGACCAGAAAGCCCTGCCGGAGTGATTGTAGCCAACGATCGGCGTTCCCAGAGCCTTTGGCAGCAGATAGTAAACGCAGGCCAGAGCCAGGGGCACAATCACTATCATCAACAAATTGTTGGCGTACCAAGATCCTACCAGATACTGTAGAGACCCCTGCGAAGGCTCGCGTATCAGCATGATTTGAGCAGCTGTGTAGATCCAAGCGAAAGCAAACAACGCGGCCAAAACATACCATTGAGACGCATAAGAAGCGCGATGAACGCGCTCGCGAAAAGTCAACAGCCCCCACAGCCCCATACCAATAAAAGAAGCTAGCAGAATCGGAGCAATGAAGGGAGGCATCTCAAGCCATTCGTAAGGAAGCTGACCGCTGACGGTTAGGCTCTCTCTCCAATTGAGAGGCAATGTGCCCCCCATCAGAATGCCAATCAATCCGACTACGAGGGCCACATTCCAAATGGAAAGCGACACCGTAAGCAGAAATCCATTACCGATAGGAGCTCCGCCTAAACGAGCCAGGAGCCAAAAAGCGCAAGCTAGACCTGCATTGAAGAGCCATCCATAAATCAGACTGTTCCAAAATACAGGCTCGACTTTTCCGTATGTAAGCCATTCGCAGCTGCCAAGGAATCCGGGGGAGTGTAGCTTGATCGATGCGATAAGTCCAAAAATCAAGGAGACAACGAACCAAAAAGCAGCAGGTTTGATCATTCCCAACAATGGGTAGCGAATTGAGCTATCGATGCTCCATTGCGTCTCGCGGCCCTTTAGCTCGCCGGAGAGTTCCGGCCAAAGCGAAGAGCATATGTTGGAGATGAATTTCATTTACCGTATCAAAATACCTTGGACGCTCAGGACTCCCCCTATTCGCTGTACTCAGCGATTACCAGCTCCTTGGCTCGTTCGATAGGCAGACGCACTTTTCCGCTAGTCGGGTCAATAACCGCGTAGGAAGAAAGGGCTTCCACTTCCTTAGCCTGATGCTCGGATAGCGAAGGGCGCTCAACGCTCATTTCGCTTTCCTCAGCATTATCATCGTTATCCAAATACGTGACATCCAATAGAAAATAGAAGACGAGGAAAACGCCCAGGATGGCAACGATGGCCGGGAAGGAGCTTCTTGAAGGTGTTTGTACGGAACTCATTTCAAGATGCAGATTAGAAATTGTGGTTAAGCGACTCCACGATACGCGGATCGCGTATGGGAATAATCCTGTTTTTGCGATAGCTAGTCCAATAGGCCCAGAGCAATACTCCACCCGCTCCAACGATGCCCGCCGCATACCAGATCAAATTAACAGGACTGGAAAACAACTGAACGGGTTCTCCATGGCTATCTTTGAGGGACGGCAATACGTTAAAGAAGATATCAACTAACTGCATAGTCAGAATCCAAATCGCGATAAAGATCATGGACTTGTGATTCACCTTTAGCGGAAACTGCAGCAAGTAGAGGAATGGGAAGAGGAAATGCCCGAAAATAAGAAGCATGGATACTTCCCACCATAGGCCTTGTTCACGCAGATTGTACCAGAACGTCTCTTCGGGAATGTTCGCATTCCAAATCAGGAAGTACTGCGAGAAACTAATATAGCCCCAGAAAACTGTGAAGGCGAAGCTGAGTGTCGCCAAATCATGGAGATGCTTGTTATTGAAAATGCCTTTGAGCGGACCTTTCGAGACGAGAAAAATCGAAGCAAGGATGAGCACAGCCAAGGCGGCTCTCATGGCATTGGTGAAGAACCAAACGCCAAACATGGTGGAGAACCAGTGATACTCCAAACTCATAATCCAGTCGAAACCCGCCATGGTCCAAGTCAAGGCTACGGCAAAAAGCCCTCCAGCAGCCAGCTTACGTGAAGCGAACGTGTGGCTTGGACTTCCATCAGCATCCTGAGCGATCGAGTGCTTGCGGAAAGCTCGGGCGAAAAGTATCCAAGTTCCAAAAGCAATCAACGCCCGTATCCAGAAAAAGGATTCGGTCAACCACCATTGCTTTTTTACCCACAGGATGTCTTCTCCAACCGTACCGTGACCATGAAGCGGTTCAGTGGGATCCATCCAAATCCAAAGCACGCCCTGATTCCCACTAAGATACGTAAGCAGGAAAACCGGAATAAACAAGATGCCCAGATAAGGCATAGCCGAAAGAAAGTTTTCCGCCTGACGACGAACGACAACCGACCAGGATGCGTCCATGATGTGGTGGATCAATACCAGAAACAGCATGCCAACGGATATCGATGTAATAAATAGCAAGCCGATAAGGTAGGAGAAGGCGGCCATTCGTGTATCCACGAAAAAGCCGACCATAGAAATTAAAAGCCCCGTAGCTCCAATAAGTAGCCACTTCTTGGGATTCGGGATCGAGGCGTCGTGTTGCATCGCTTCAGCGCTCATAGTCCAAGCTCCTCTCTCTTGGCAGGAGTTAAATCATTCGCGGTGCCATTGGCCGCTCGCTGCAGAGCTCGCATATAGAGAACCACTGCCCAACGGTCCTCAACAGACAACTTGTCGGCATAGGAAAACATAAGACCCTTCCCATTAGTAATAACATCATAGAGCTGTCCATCGGGATAATTAAGGAAAAAAGGCTGGGTCAGATCTGCAACCGGCATTGTAACGGCATACTTCTTGATTATGCTATCAGCATTGCCCGCTTGGCCATGGCAGACGGCGCAGTAGATATTGTAGCGATCCTCGCCTCGGTCCATCAGAGCGTTGCTGATTTCAAGCCCGTCGGGCATACCCTTGCCAAACTCCGTCCCGATCTTGCCGGTCTCCATGTATTCGTCCTCGTAGTACGCACCGCGAGCGACTGTGTTTTCCACCGGCAAACGATCCGTACGACCGTCGGCAAAAAAGGCGCTTTCGCTTTGCGGCATGTATTTTGGCATGCGATCCATGTCGTCAAATACCTCCAGAGGAGGAGACAGCTTCTTAGCTCCACGGAAGCCGAGTATTGAAATTGTCGATATGACTAGAAAAATGAAAATCAAGTATACGTAACGCATTTCTAGTCCTCTAGTTCGGAAATATCCGTTGGCTTAAGGCCTTGAATAAAGGCTCGCGTCTTCTCTAGATCGAATTGCGGATCGTCCTTTTCGATGCAGAGGAAGAATTTATCGTCAGTACCCTGAGCGATATCATCGTACTTGAGTACGGGATGGTAATGCATGGGCAGCTTATTGAGAATGAACATCCCGATGATCGAGGCGAAGGCCGAGAAGAGGATGGTCAACTCGTAGGCAACGGGAAAAGCGAAGTGCGGGCTAAAGAACGGCTTGCCGCCTACAATCAGTTTATAACCCTCGCTTAGGATACCGAGATCCAGATCCGAGGCGCCCGTGAAAGCGATCATAAGCATGCCTGTAGTGATACCTGTGATACCGCCTATAATTGTAAATCGAGGAACCAGCGAACGCTTCAATCCCATAGCCGGATCGAGCCCGTGCACTGGGAAAGGCGTAACCACGTCCCACTGCTTGAAACCCGCTTCTCTCACCTTTCTGGCCGCATTCATGATGTCGGCTGGCGAGTCGAACTTAGCGATCAATCCACATTTTTTGGCCATTGTTTTGAGTATTCGCTGGGTTACGGGTTTAGTGGTGATGCGGGTCAGCCTGAGGCGTCACAGCTTTGATTTCAGCCATGGCCATTAGAGGCAGGAACCGAAGGAAAAGGAGGAAGAGAACAGAGAAGACGCCGAACGTACCAACGTAGGTAAAAATATCGACGACTGTCGGTGAGTAGTAGCCCCAGCTCGAGGGAACGAAATCGCGAGCCAATGAAGTAACGGCGATGACGAAGCGCTCGAACCACATGCCAATATTTACGAAGATCGAAATGATCCAGACTAAAGCCGGATTTTGCCTCACCCATTTAAACCAGAACAGTTGCGGCGAAATCACATTACAGGAAATCATAATCCAGTAGGACCAAGCGTAGGGACCAAACGCGCGGTTTACGAAAGCGAATATTTCGAAGTCGTTAGCGCCATACGCCGCAATGAAGAACTCCATGGCATAGGCGTATCCCACCATTGATCCCGTGGCCAAAATGATCTTGGTCATACAATCGATGTGATACTGCGTAATGAGATCTTCGAGACGATAAATCGCCCGCAGCGGTAGCATGAGGGTCAGCACCATGCCGAATCCAGAGAAGATAGCTCCAGCCACGAAGTAAGGCGGGAAAATGGTGGTATGCCATCCAGGGAGCAGGGAAATAGCAAAGTCGAAGGATACGATGGTATGAACCGAAAGAACGAGCGGGGTAGAAAGACCGGCCAAGAGCAAGTAGCACATTTCGTAGTTGCTCCAATGGCGATTGGATCCTCTCCAGCCCATGGCGAAGATCCCATAGCAAATTTGCTTGATCTTGCTCTTGGCTCGATCCCGCACGGTAGCCAAGTCAGGAATCAAACCAATGTACCAGAAAAGCACAGACACGGTTCCGTACGTCGAAACCGCGAAAACGTCCCACAGGAGCGCAGACCGGAAGTTTGGCCAAATCGCATTGGCATTCGGGAAAGGGAACAGGTATCCTGGATACAAGGCGAACCAGACGCGACCAACGTGGAAAACCGGAAAGAGAGCCGCGCAAACCACCGCGAAGATGGTCATGGCCTCAGCAGCCCGATTGATGGAGGTACGCCATTTTTGGCGGAGCAGACAGAGAATAGCAGAAATCAACGTACCAGCGTGGCCAATACCGATCCAAAAGACGAAGTTAACGATGGCCCAGCCCCAATTCATTGGATTAGCCAATCCCCAAACGCCAGTGCCAACTGCGACCAAGTAAACCAGACCGAAAACGGTGAAGCTAGCCGTTAGGCAGGCCACGATAAAGCACGCCCACCACCAGGTCGGCGTCTTCTCTTCAATGATTCCGCAGATCTTTTCCGTAATCCAATTAAAACTACGATTGTTCTCGACCAGAACGGGACGAGGCACATCCGCTGGATTAACTTCGCTGAGAATGGCTGGCCGAGCTTCAGAGAGAGGAGAGTGAGCGCTAGCCATTAGTGGGATCCTCCTGTGTCATGGTCAGAGTCGTGAGTGTCGTGAGAATCTCCACTCCCGTGATGATCGCCATCGTGGGAACCGTGAGGAGTCTTTTGATCGTATTCAACTTTTGCGAGAGGTTGATCTGAGTAGTCAGGCATTTCCGGATTCGGATTACGCAGCCTGGCAAGATAAGTAGTGCGAGGTCGGACGTTTAGGTATCCAAGAACTGAATAGTTGCGTTCGTTTTCGCGGAGTTTAGCGACGCGGCTTTCCGGATCCAGAAGATCGCCGAAAACGATAGCCTCCGTCGGACAAACTTGTTCGCAAGCCGTCTTGATGGTTCCGTCCGGAACCTTCACGTTTGGACTGTCCTTGGCTTTAACCTTCTGATCGATCTTGGCCTGCTGGATACGCTGCGTGCAATAGGTGCACTTTTCCATGACACCACGCATGCGGATGGAAACGTCTGGATTTTGGGCCATCTGGGTAAGCTCGGGCATTCCTTTCGGAGCCAAGGGACCCTCGTAAAGCCGATCAAGAGGGCGTTGCTGGTAATCGAAGAAATTGAAACGACGTACCTTGTAGGGACAGTTATTGGCACAGTAGCGTGTTCCGATACAGCGATTGTAGGCCATCGTGTTAAGGCCTTCGGAATCGTGCACCGTAGCATTCACCGGACAAACCTGCTCGCAGGGTGCAGTTTCGCAATGCATACAACCAACGGGCTGCAGCGAAACCTGAGGATCTTCAGGAATTTCGGTTTTCTCCAAACCGGAAGAGAAGTAGCGATCCAAGCGAATCCAGTGCATTTCGCGACCGCGGCGCACTTGATCGCGACCTACGATTGGAATGTTATTCTCGCTCTGACAAGCAACCACGCAGGCGTTGCAACCCGTGCAGACGTTCAGATCGATATTCATCCCCCATTGATGATTGCCGGTGTAATCGGGATGCTCGTAAATCGATTCGCCACGCGGAGTCGTCGTGATCTTCCCCTGGGTAGACATGTATTTGTCTTTCCCGTAAATCGGAGGAGAGTGAGACTCCGCGCCCATATGGCTAACCCAGTCTGGGCTGTGATGATAATCGTCAAGGTTCGCCTCTCGAACAATGGCCCTACCCTCCATTGACCAGTGTTCCTGAGTATTAGTGAGCTGGAATTCTTCGCCAGTAGCTTCGATTGTCGCGCCTGGCGCGAAGGCCATGGTGCTAGAAGTACGAACCGAATAAGCATTGTATCCAGAATTTTGGCCAATGCGACCCGTCTTGGTTCTTCCGTAGCCAAGAGGAAGAACGAGGGTGTAATTGTCCAAGCCTGGCAAAATATGAACCGCACCCGTAACTTCCAGATCGCCAACTTTGACCTTATAGACGGGAGCGAAAGTTCGACTGTCGCGTACGCGATTCGGGTTTTTGCGAGCCACTTGGATCATCGAATCCGAGGCTACGATACCCTGCTCCTTAGCGAGACGAGGACTAATGATAATGGCATTGTCCCAAGTCAGTTTGTTCATCGGATCAGGACACTCTTGAAGCCATCCATTGTTATTATAGCGGCCGTCGTCGACTTTGGCGTCGTTGACGAAAACGACTTCCAGACTATCAGAACTGGGAGCTGCGGGTTGAGAAAAGTTTTCCAGAACTCCGACGAGCTTCGAACCTGAAACTAAAGAATGGGTTTTCTTGTAGCCTTCGCCCCTCGCGAACCCGTCGTGGAGGAATTTATCGAAAGCGCGCTTTTCTTTAGTTTCGGAAGAACTTTGGAAGGTTTCGTAGACCAGGCTATGTCCATCTGGATTAGCCTCGCCCAGCAATCGAGCCAGTACTTCGATCTCGGAAAGACCGTCGAACAAAGGCAGGATCATAGGCTGCTGGGGAACGATGTGACCATCATAGGTGCGGCCGTCTCCCCAGGTTTCCAGATAGTGCGCTTGAAGAATATGGTATTCGGATTTCGCTGACGTCTCGTCCTCGTAGTATCCAAGTCGAGCCACCATGCCAACTTTATCCAAGAGAGCCTCGAAGCCAAGATCAGCAGGGGCGTTGTAAACGGGATTGCCACCCATGACCAACAAAGCAGTCACGTTTCCATCGGAAATGGCTGCGGCTAAATCTTGGATGGAGCTCGACTCGGTATCGACATCCTCAACGAACGTTAGCGTCTCGCCGAGGTTCCCAAGCTTTTCATTAATGAGAAGGCCAATAGCATGAGCTTCAGGCGAAAGCTGAGCTCCAACGTAGACCAAGCTCTTGCCTTTGTGATGCGACAAGTCTTCGGCGCACTTGGCGATCCAAGTCTTCGTATCCTCATCGAAACTACCGGTTAGATTTTCGAAAATCGGTTGCAGAGCCTCGCCTTCGACGCCCAACTCGATATTCAGAGCGATACCCGCCAGGAATCCGATCATTTGGCTGGAAGCCAGCCGCTTGCGATGGTCCGCCATGGCGCCGGTGATCGTGAAATTGCCTTCGGCTACATAAAGGCGATTCATCTCGTCTTTGCTGCTGCGGACACGACGTCCATCAGCAAACTGCTTGGAGAACGTCAACGCGCCAGGATCCTGTCCGAGAAAATCGCCATCGACGCTGAGAATGCGTTCAGCGCGCGAAAAATCGTAGAGAGGCTTAAGGTTAGGTCCAGCCACAGACTTAGCCGCTTTAGCCCCACTGTCTGTATCCACAGGCTCATACTCTGCCCAGATGGCTTGAGGGTAGGCCTTCATGAAAGCTTTCTTCAAACGAAGCCGCGTGGGTGAAGAAGACTTTTCGGCCAGAATAGCAAAACGATCGCCCTTATTTTCACTCAGCTTGTCTTTGAATGCGCTAAGCGCATCAAAGACCTCGCTCTGCGAGAGGGCCGATCCCTTGCGCGTGTGTCTAGCGGCGCGATCCGGATCGTAGAGCTCTAAAACGGAGGCTTGGGCCTTTAGAGAAGTGCTTCCATTGTATCCCGGCAAATCGCCGTTGCCCTCGATTTTGGTGGGCCGACCGGTGTGCGTTTCGACCAAAAGAGGAGCACTTTCTCCACGAACTGAATACGAACTTGCGTAGTAAAGCGGTTCGCCAGGAATAAGGTGCTCCGGCGCCTTCGAATGAGGGAGGATGTGAGACTCGGGACGACGGCAACCGGAAAAGCCGATTCCTCCCAAGGCAAAGGAGGCAGCCATGATCTTGAAAAAATGACGACGATCAACCTCGCTCAATTCAGAGGCTTCGGGACCGAATTCCCGCTCCACTTGCTCGAGGAATTGGGGAGTTTGTGCCAAGTCGTCGAGACTGCGCCAGTAGCGCGGTCCGGTCAGTTCCGCTTTGCTAGTGGGATTCGAATTTAGAGGTTTCATCGGTGGCAGCCTGAGCAACTTTGGGGAGGATTAACGTTCCATTCATTGACGAGCTCTTTGCCCATCTCGATTTGAGCTAGCTCGCCACCAGGGTGAACCCAGTCTAAATCGAATACATGCTCGACAGGGCGAATTTTCTTCTCCGGATGCCGATGGCAGTCCAAACACCAGCTCATGCTCTGTGGCTCAGCGTGCGAGACCACTTCCATTTTGTTAACCTGCCCGTGACACTCCACGCAAGAGATACCGCGATTAACGTGAACCGAGTGATCAAAGTAAACATAGTCAGGCACCTCATGGATACGCACCCAGGGGACGGGTTCGCCTGACTGATAACTGGCTCGAACAGGCTCAAGAAGCTCGCTATCCGGTTTGATCATGCTGTGGCAATTCATACAAGTTGAGCTTGCCGGAACGTTCGCATGACTAGATTGATCGACCTTGCTGTGGCAATAGCGGCAATCCATACCTAATTCTCCAACGTGAAAGCTGTGATCATAGGGCACAGGCTGTATTGGCTCATAGCCTACACGCGTGTACTTGGGCGTGATGTAATAGGTGATTCCGGCTAGGCCAGTGGTTACGAAAACACCAAGAAATATGACGATCTTCAGCGGTAGAGCATTAGCCGCTTTAGGAAAAACTTTAGACATGGCGCAAACGGTGTTCCAGCTAGACTAGACTCGAATCAGTCCTAGCGATAGCATTAGGATCCTGCCTAACCTTGAAGGCTTTAGAAACCTTGCGCGAGTCATTGGCTTTACTGTTTCGCGTTCGTTTTGGTAGAGCGATGAATCCTGCGATAAGAGAACAGGTGCCGAGAAGAAACGTCTTGCGGGAATTTTCGGAACTCACGTGGCGGTTTATGGTCGTTGTTAAATTTCGGGAGTGAAGGAACGTTGTTCCAAATAGCAAATAAAAATTAGCAAATGCTATAATGAGAGCGCATCATTATAAGATTTGAGAAATGGGAGGAATCGAAAATCTTATAGCCCGAATCCGCCGCATTGCAAACAGGGCGGCGATTATTCTTTGAATAGGCCGTCTTCCATTCGCAAAGTGCGATCGCATTTCCGAGCTATGTCGGGATTATGCGTCACGATCAATACGGCCTGTCCCTTTTCCTTTGCAAGGCGTGTTAAAGAATCGAATACCATTAGCGAATTTTTAACATCCAAGTTGCCGGTCGGCTCATCTGCTAGAAGAATACTCGGCTGATTCGCAAGGGCTCGCGCGATGGCGACCCTTTGCTGCTCGCCTCCTGAAAGCTGTGATGGCAAACGATGCAACTTATCGCCCAAACGAATATCTTCCAAAAGAGACTGGGCTCGCGCTTGCATTTCTTGCAAAGAAAGCCGTCCCAACTTCCGCATTGGCAGCATGACATTTTCCATGGCCGAAAATTCCGGAAGCAGGAAGTGAAACTGAAAAACGAACCCGATATATTCGCAACGCAGCTCGGTGTGGACGCCATCTCGATTTAGAGGCACCTCTTGCTCGTTGATAAAGATCGAGCCCTGCTCTTGGCGATCAAGGAGTCCAAGCAGGTACAGCAAAGTAGATTTGCCGCAACCGGAAGGTCCGACGATAGCGCTAACCTCGCCTCGATAGAGTTTGAGGTTTACCCCTTTCAGAACATGGACACGAGAAGCGCCCTCCCCCAGGTGCTTGTGAATGCCACGACATTCTAAAGCAATCGTTCTATCGGCAACTTCACTCATGAGGCAGTCCCTCTGATAACATCACCAGGCACAAGACGAGCAGCACGCCGAGCTGGGGCAAGACTGGCGAAAAGGACAACTACAGTCGCTACCAGGGCAGCATATATATAGTGTAGCAAGGACCAGTTAACCACGAATCGCTCGGCCGTGAAAATTCCCCTCACGCCAATCGGAATGTTGGAGATCCCATAAGTCATAGCCGCTCCAAAGCTGAAGCCAATCATCGAGCCCAAAATGAGCACGATCATTCCCTGCCAGATGAAGATGTTGGAAATGTCTCTACGCGTGTAACCCATCGAACGAAGAATGGCTATCTCACGTGTCTTCTCCATGACGATCATAGCCAGCGTATTGAACATTCCAAGACCAGACGTGAGCAATATGGCTGAAACCGTTATGGCTGCCGAGAGTCCAATCACGTAAAAAAACTGCAGCCAGGATTTCTCCCTTTCCTGCCAAGAAGCGGCGAAGTGTCTTGTGAGGTTTTCGATAGCTTGCGCGTCGGAAGGCGCTTTCGATCTATCGAAAAGACTGACCTGAATAAAGCTTGCTCCATGCGGCCTCTTCAAAAGCGAGCGAGCCTGACCAATGTGCAGAAAAACCCGAACCTTATCAATCTCGGAAACACCCGTTTCGTAGATGCCTGTAACATGAAATCGACTACGTTGATCGACAGCCTGCACCAACAGAGAATCGCCAACCCTCGCTTGCAGCCGAGCCGCCAGCTTGCTCCCGATCAAGATGCCCATTGGCGTAGATCGAAAATCGTCCACTGTCCCCTCGATGATCTGATCCTCTAAAGCGGACACTGCCAAGTGGTCCTCCAGACTGATTCCGTAAACGAAACCTGAGCCATTGCGAAGAGGGCCGCGAATATAGACGTTGCCCGTCACGACTGGCGAAGCAGCATAAACATTGGGGAGTTCACGAATGGACTCGATGATTTTATTGGGAAACTCGACCCCCTCAATAAAACGATAGTTCTCCCGGTTTCCTACCATAAAGCTCGATTTGCCTCCTTCCGTAGTGGAAGCCTCGAGACTGGTCATGATAGGCTGCATTTTATCGCTAATGCGAATCGCCCCGTCGGTAGCCAGAACCGTATCGATGAAATATTCCTTGAAGCCGCTGACCTGAGCTTGAGTGACTATAAAGAAAGCCACCCCAAACGAGATCCCAGTCAGGCTCATCAGCATCGACCGCTTCTTGGCGAGCAGAAAACGAACGGCAATTGCAATGCTAGGCGTCATGGAGAAAAATATCAGTAATCAAGAATTGGTTACAATTTTGTACATGTAAAGCCATACAAATTAAGATTTGTATCAATCAAATGGATTCACAATTTTCGTATTTCGAATTTCTCGACCATCTTGCAGATCTTCACTGAACAAGATTGCGCATTTTCCTTTAATAGCGGCTGCTACGATCAAGGCGTCATAAAAACCGTATCCCGTTTCTAATTGCGCGGATAGAGCAAGTTGAAAGATTTCATTATCGGAATGTATAGTACAGAGAGGTTGCAAGACGGCACGAAAATATGAAACAGCATCTTCAAGTCCCATGGGATTTTCAAATTTATGCCGAGCCACGTTGAGGAATTCCTGGACAACCTGCCAACTGATTATTCCTCTGCGCCCTTCAATCGCATCCGAAATAAGAGTTTGAGCCCGCTCCATTTTCTCGGGAACGCTCTTGTCGAATGAATAGACAAGGATATTCGTATCGAGAAAATAGTCAGCGCTCATTCATTTCATCCCGAGTGAATCTTCTCCCAGAAGACACATTCTCTAGTCGTTTCATTACAGCGAAATAACTCTGTTTAGAGGTATCGTTCTGCACATAAGCAGAAATCCATTGCCTGAAGAGTCCATTCAAAGTCTTCCCCTCAGCAGCCGCTTTTTTCCTAGCAGCCTGAAGAAGACCTCCTTCAGTTGTAAAAGTGACGTTCTTTTTCACACCTTTTATCGTGTACACGAAATTCGTGTTGTCAACGAAGATTAAAAGGGAAGGAGAAGAGGTTCCCCCCTCAACCACCCGACAGCGAACTACTGAGCTGGAAGACAGCCGAGATGATGCCAAAGGCAATCAGACCCACAAACATGAAAACGAAGAGAAGGACCCCAGTAGATATGATGCCCATGAAAGCTTTGACGATTTTGTCGATAGATTCTGAATACTGCACTACGAATTATTTGATCTGCCATGTAAGGGATTCAATCTCACAATAATCGAGAGGGCTCTTTACTACAGAGAATGACTCATCTCCAAGTCTTCTCAATGGAAAACAGTCAAGAATCATTCTTGCAGTAAATATTCCAGCCTCTCTGGGCATCAAATTCTTTGGTGGGTAATAATGCTTCAAGTTAGGAAGTTACGAATTTGTGTTTTCAGCCAATCATTGACCAGATATACATAAACTTACTTTGCGTCGAGTAGCATTTCCAGAACTTTTTCAACTTCTCGGTTAGAACAGTCCGCCACGACTAATTTCCCACTCCTGTCGAAAATGTAATAGTCAGGATACCCATTTACCTTATAGGCTTTGATCGTCAACCCTCCTTCATCAACGGCTATTGGATAATCAATGGACCTAGTCTGTGCGATCTCCTCCATCCGCTCAGCACCCCGAGGATGGCAGACTCCAATCAATACGACATAATCCCTAAATTTTTCGAGGATATCCTTGTGACGCGGAATACTCGCTATGCAAGGGCCGCACCAAGTGGCCCAAAAATCAAGTACAACAATCTTTCCTTCAAGATCCTCAAGAGAAAGCGGTTCAGTATTTTGCCAATTTGAAAGCTCCAGCTCTGGGGGATCTTCGCTGTCCTGAATTGAGGTAAGTCTTGCACGAGATTGTTCATCTCCTTCAAAGGCAAAGGAAAAATCTTCTGTACCCAAGGGTTGAGAGAAGAAAAAGTACAATAGCAAGGTGAGTGCAAAGCAGCATAGCAATATTGGCAACGTTGGATTCTTCATTTAATTTTAGTGCATAAAATAAATGCATCCATCAATTAAAACATCCATAACTATTCTAAATTTTGGGGTTTTAATAAAAATAACGAGCATTAATTTAGATGAAATAAAGGAAGGCACATTCAATCCGGCAGTATCTTATTCCTGCTCTTGAAGAAACAAAATAGTCCATATTGTCGTATTGGTGGGCAGTTGCCCTTGATAATTCTACGTTATGGATCGCCCTGCTTGTTTAGATGATGTGTCTGGTTCCTTCTAGAAAGATCATACCGCTCCCTATTAATCCTTACCAAAACGGAAGAAGCAAGCAGCACCTAGCTTCAACGAAATACTTCTTAGTAAGTAAATCTGAAATCTTAGCCTCAGATTCATTTGAAGCGCAAAGGACGGTCTAGCATAAACCAGTCTGTTGCAATGTAGGCTAATATCCTAAAGTCGATGAATATATTCAATTAGACACGCAATAACGCATGAAAGGAGCTCTCAAAACACTTATAAGTTCCGTCCTATGAAAATTTCCAAGAATGGGGTGACTCAAACTTATAAGTCTTAAATTGATATGATATAGGAAGTAACAAACCCACACATTTCTTTTAGGCATCTACACTTCAAGAAAAATTGCGAACAGATGATTTTAGTCTTTCCTATCTTAAAAAATAGAGTAAACAATAGGCTAATCTGCTGATAGTTAATCCACTCATTATAACCTAAATCGCCATACCCATTTTTGAGGTTTTGGTTTTCTCTTACTCTTACAAATGAATCTTGCCTGCCGTGTGTCAAAATGTCGTGTGGTGCATACCTGGAAATGGCTGAATTGGAAGAATCCCTCGCGTAAGGCAAAGCTCCTTGAAAAAGAGAACGTCTTTATGAGGAGCTACAGGTTTAAGGCTGCACTTCATTTTGTCGCCTTATTTGCCACACTTGAAATTACTGCTACGGCTCAAGTCGTAGAGTGGAGCGGGAATTACAGTGAACAAAGATTCTATGACAACGAACTGAAAAATAAATCAAAGACGGGAACCTTCTCATTGAGCGCGTCAAATCTGAAATATGGTATTCGGCTATTTGAAAATGGTGACCGCCAGGATCGAGGTTTCATTGTAGTGTCAGATCCAGAGTCGATATACTCTTCCGTGACTTATGAAACCCATGAGACGGGGCAAAAGTTCGCGCTCGGCTCAATTCGGCCCGGCAGATTTATCAACATAAGGGGTTGGCACAAGGTGCAGCTAATCTCCCTGGCTTATTTACTGGTTACAGATTTGTCCTCTGTAACAAAGGCTGGCGAACTGCAAAGCACATACATACCTGAGCTATTTACATGGCGGGCGGACTTCGAGAAATGGCAACTTCGATCTGAGCTTTTAAAAACACCAGATGGCGCTTTCGATAAGCTGAATCTCTGGGGTATCAGACCAGAGAAAACCGTAACGAAATTAGAAAATAGCAAGGATTGCTTCTTGTTAGGAACTCTTACCGTTGAACTTTCGAGACGTGGAATGCCCGAGCAAATTACGGCAAAAGTATATACCAAAAGGCCTGAAGTTTCAGGTAAGATGAGGTCTCAATTGAACCGGTTATACGTCTTTAACGGAGAGATAAGAGACGCGGATTCAACGGAGGCTTTTAAAGCAATAGCCTATGACAGAAATCTGAGAGTTAGAGTCAAGAACTTCATGCCAAAGGGAGAAGCTCCGGATCATTCCTTAGGTTTTACATTAGAGCCAACGGATCCAATACCCTTTCTTACAGAGCATCCTGAAAAAATAGCGGAAACTATAAAACTTCACGAGGAGCGAAGGGCTCTGGCGAATTCGATTTCCAAGAGGAAGCGAATGGTAATGCTATCAATTCTTGTACTTCCCATCGCATTTGCTGCCACTATATGGTATCGAAACAAGCATAATACAAATAACGTGAATAGTACTAATGAAAACTAAAAAGAAGAATATAAAGCTGATTGCCTCGGCAATCATCATTTCCTTCTTGCCAGTCAGTGTCACATACGCCTGGGAAGCTTGGGGAGTGATAGACTACTGGGTAGGAGATCCTTGGGTCTCATACGCCTATTGCGGAGGGTATGGAGAGTGCGACGGATGGTGCGTCTTGAATGTAGAAGTCACGGAAGTCTGCGATTGGACTTGGGATTGGGATTGTGAGGGCCTAGGGACCTACATAGAAAGTGATACTAGTGATTGCGAAAGGGTAAGCGAAACCAGGTGTGAATGCAATAACGAAATAACATTGCCATTTTGACAATATCTGGATGTATTTTACGGTATCCTTGGGCAAGTAGCCCATTAATAATGGAGCACTAATCCCTTAGTGCTCCATTGCCATGCCGATTAGCATCCACAAGCAGAAAACGACGTCCATCTCTGTTGGACGATTTATAAGACTTATCCACCAGGTAGATATTCAATGCTATGGATTCCCATTCAAAAATGGGATATATATTTGGAAAGTTCGCTATTCCTAAATTATGAGTTTACAGAGAATTTTTATATTGTCTGCCAGTCTTGTACTGATGTTAACTGCTTTGGCAAAATTAATCACGGCTTGGAGTGGAGACGAGAAATTAATGACCTCGGTCGATCCCGTGTTTGGAATGTCGTTCAAGTTCATCTTCCTAGCGGTTGGAGGTATCGAAATAGCCGTAGCGGTGTTTTGCGTATTCGGAAAAAAGATGCTATTCGAACAAGCAACAGTGCTTTGTTGGCTAGCTCTGAGCATGGTGCTTTATCGTGTTGGGCTGTACGTAACTGGATACAATAAGCCGTGTGGTTGTATCGGAGACGTAACAGAAGCATTAGGCATCAGTGAGGCGATCGCTGATAAGGGCCTGAAATTTATTCTCGCGTATCTAGTAATCGGGAGCAGCTATTTGCTAATTGCCAACTGGAATAGGAAGAATCAGTCAAATCGCAATATCGATAGTAGAATTCAAGAATCCATCGGCTAGTGCACACAAATTGCTGCATTTATTCATCGACTAATCAGGAAAGAAATTATAGATCAGTCTTTGTATATTTTTAAAGATAAGCGAGAATGGCTTACGAAAATTGCTAAGCTTTCGATACCTAATATTTTACTAGCGGTTTGTTTTTTCGGCACGACTAGACCTGTACTGCACTCTGAGTCGTTTATAGGTTCTGCATTATTCGAGTCTTCGCTTTTCATAAGGTCCTCCCAGGATCTCTTATTTTTGTTCGCATTCCTGTGTTATCTGTCCTGCCTTTTCATTCAAATCACTCTTTTCCACTTAACTAAGTTTGGCTGGTACAGAGAACTGGGACTTTTTATTTTCATTTGTAGCGGAGCTATATCGTACCTGACAGATTATAAGCAAGCATCGACTTCGCTATACGCATTATCAGTAATAGCAGCGATTGTAATCGCCAAGTGTATTGGACTATGGATCGCAAATAGCATAAGTTCACTAAGGTCCTTATTATATGGAATCCTAATTATGCTTGCTTTATCTTCTCTTTGGAGCGGCGAAGCATCTGCCATTTTCAAATATCGCGAAACGGCTCGTTTTAATGGACTTTGGCCTACACCTAATATTTTTGGCATGATGATGTCAGGTGGATTAACCATTGGTGTAGGCCTACTGTTAACCGGAATTAAAGAGTTTCCTCTTATCAATAAGAAGGCGAAACTTACAGATAGATGTTGTCTAAAGCATTTTAGATTTTACTTTTTAATTATCGCACTAACACTATTGAGCAGAGGTCTGTTGATAAGCTACAGTAGAGGAGCATGGATTACATCCGCATTAGCTATTGGTCTACTTTTATCGAAGGTGGATTGGGAAAATTTCGATTGGGCTCAAAAAGTTTATAGTTTGGCGATTAGGCATATTACAGTAATCTGGATTTCACTATTTTCAATATTTACGATTTCGTATTGGCTTTTTAGATATACTGATAAAGGTCTGGTTCGAAGAGTTTTTTCTATCTTTAATAGTCGAGACCAATCATGGACAAACCGGATTGACGCCTGGGAAGGAGCGACCCGAATGTTATTAGATCGACCTGTTTGGGGATATGGCTGGAACAATGTACGCGAAGCATACAGTTCTTATTATCGTCCTACCTGGCTCATAGACGGCGGAGCAATTGTCACCAACGATCTTGCTTACTTTGGCGCAACATTAGGCGGACCTGCTATACTAGGCTATATTATTTACATTTTTTATTCTACTCGAACTAGTCAGACTTTATTATGCAGATTTTCTTCTGAAACGTACCTCAATACTGAAAAAACAAATTGCTCAAATAGAGAAAGCTGGCTGCGAACGGTATCGAAGATTGGTGGGGCAAGTTTGTTCTTCGGATCAATCTTCAATGGAGTAATATCAACATTCAACTTGGGCTTGTTTCTCTTCTTGCTTTTGGAATTAGGAATGACTCAGAAAAAGAAACTTTGAGCGAACTAGAAACGCAGGCGAACAGTACAAGGCATTTTGTAAATTTGTCTTTGCTTGGAATTTTAATTACGACATGGAGTTTGTGGTCATATTCTCGCAGCGAAGTAAAAATAATGCCTCTTAATCTGAATGGATTACGAGATCTAGAAGTGTCGCTCGTGGCCAGGAAGCATCTGGATTTTTCTCCTCCCGTAATCCTCTTTGTAGATTCCAATGGAATTCCCTCTCGAGCATCAAACCCGATGCGCAGTTTTTCTGAATTCGGCTTTGCGACAGTAAATATGCATGTTCGTTTTGAACAAAAGGAACGCATTGAGGAATGGCTCAACGAATTACATATTGCACTCAGCGAATATGCTTGGATCGATCTTAAAAAATCAGTGTGGATAATTCCGCCAACACTTCTCGATAATGTTTTTAAAGCTTTAAAGAAGAGCGCTATTCAAGACCCAAAATTGCTGATAGTAATGAAATCTAGCAAATCATCTATTTCTCCTGATAATTTTACACTGGGCGCGAACAGATTTTATGGTTCAACTGAGCTACTATTTGTAGGCAACGAGAAAGAAGCGTCTGAAGCTGCAACAGTTCTTGGCGAGGTCTTTGATGAGGTGAATCTATTGAATGTGGAGGGGTTTTCAAACAGCGTATTAGAACAAAGTACATTATTTAGAGGTATCGCAGAGTATGCCGCCAATAAGTTAGAAACAACCGGATTTTACTCCTTAAATATGATTTCATCAAATTGGCATTTTTGGCTGCCTTTCTCTGCTCTGGCAGGAATATTGATTTTTCTTCGATCTAGCATTTTTATAAAAAGAAATGAATCGAGCAATATTCGAACGATTAGCTTTATAGCTATTTTCTTAGTTCTAGCTTTGGGAAATATTTGGTTATTTTGCGCCCCTAGTTCTAAATGGACGAGATCACTAGCTGCCCGCTATTTTATAAATCCATCCCAAGTTGACGCATTTACACTGTTGGCGACAGAAGCCCAACAAAATCAGGCTTCAGTTAAAGAGATCGTAGAGACACTTGAGCTTGCCTATGGGAACCGTACTAGGTTTTATACTTCACTGAATGAAGATGATTTCAAAAACTATATGCTATCATCGAAAATTGGAGATAAGGTTTATCCGAACTGGTGGTATTCTACATTATGGAAAAGGTGCCACTCTTATATCCAAAGAGAAAATAATTCCCTTATCGCTGCTAAAATACTGGTTAATTTTTTGAGAGAAAGACTAACGATAACGCAATACGCAGACGAACTGGGAGATAGAATGTCGGTGTGGTATTCCGGTAAAATTCGTAAAAGCGATTTTAATATTCTGTATATTGCGACTCTCCGATCGATTGGTATTGCTGCTCGAATCAGAGAATCAGGATATCCCGAACTCCTACATAAAGGGGATTGGATTAAAGCGCCTGATCCTCTCTTTCCCGAAATTGAAGACAGAATAATACCGCTAGTATCTAGGATTTAGACTTATCGATTTGAGGTCTGAATCTAATAAATATGCCATAATTAAAGCCGATAGAATTTCTCATTGTTTATATTTCAAAAACCGCACTCGTACAACATTCTTTTCTAATTCTCATTTTCCGAGCGGGAACTTAGCGATATATTTAATTAGAATCGAATATTCTTCAATGTCCAATATCGCAGTACCCATCGATTATTTCCCGTAACTAAAATGAATATTTTGAGATCAAAAAAACTTGCTCTGTCAGCGTTTAGTCAACGTCTCCAAATCAAGCTCCCAAGATCTGTTAAACAAACCACGGATGGAAGTTATTTCTCGACCGTTCCTTGCCTTGGATACCACATAATCAAATTTATCAAATCTCATGGGTGTAAACAAATAAGAATTCGGCGAGTTTCCCAACTCAAGAAAGATATAGCCGTCATCATAAAGCGGCGACGGGTACAGCACTTGCAGTAAAGCATCTCCTGATCCATCAAGCTCCTCCCGAAATACGCTAAGGCCTGCCAAATTATCAATCAATGAGACAATCTTATCCATAGACTTTGACAATTTCGGTTTGCCCACAAACCATAGACTACTATTTTCAACATCAACAGGCTCAAGTTCTGAATCCGCTTTAACAATAAACCTTGCCCCATTAATTTGGCCGACTTCAAGACCGGACAAAGCTTCCTTTATCATAAAGGCACGGTTCTTATAGATGGGAATAAGCAATGGATCAAGCGTTCCGTATACGATCACGAAATTTCCATTCGCAAAGTCGTCCATTGGACCTGGACGATTCCTCGTCTTAACGAGCCGATTTTCAATTTCCGAATTGGATTTAATCCATCTGTCTGTCGAGCCTCGTTCAAATGACATCCATCCATTATTATCAGAGTCAGAATCAGATTCTTGCAAAATCGTTCCATCGATCAGGACGTTCCGGATGTTTTCCATCTTTTCACCCAAAATAGACAATCCTCTTAGGTTTTCGGTTACGACGGTCAATTGGCTATTGTCTTGACTAACTGAAATCCCCATTGCCTTTAACTGGTCAATCGGGTCATCGAGCCTAAATCCATACGCTTCGTTATATCTAAGGTCACCACTTCGATATGTAAAACTGCTATCCTTAGAACTATCAATGCTTCCGCCAGACCAAGGAAATGCCGGCAGTCCCATGTGACCGCCACCCGGTACTATAATCATCTCAACTTGCTGGCCAATCGAAACCAATTCTTTCTCAATCTGCTTCATAAAGGCCAATGGACCAGGATCGGCTCCTCCGACTACCAACATCAAAGGGTGCTTTCTGGTATTCCAAATCAGGGCTTTATAATCATCCCTAGCATCGCGCAAGGCTTCCTCCCAAGGTGACAAACCACCATAAATACGCCAACCGGAAGTGAAATCGTTGAACATACTTCTTAAATAAAGCCTTGATGAAAGATCCGGATGCCTCATCGCAGACAACCAAGCCTGGCTAGCACCCGTTGAACCTCCATAGAAAGTCGTATTTAAAAAATCGATGTCGAGATTTTCCGCGAGCCAATAGAGCGTTTTTCTCAATTCCTCTTCACCACGCTTTTTAAAGCTATTACCTCTACCAAAGAGCTTAATGGCGAGGTCATTTTTGAATGAATTTCGTTCCCATACCACAAATTCCCTCAGTTTTAAATATTCATTCAATGCTTTATCCAAAGAATGCTTTTTCTGCTGCAAACCATGATAGAACAATGTCAAGGGATATCGGCGATCACGTTTAAAATTATCAGGAAAGATGATTCTCATTTGCCGCCACGAACCATCTATATCGCTTTTCCAAGCTTGGAGTGGATGATTCTCAAAGCCATCCAACGCAATACCACTCGAAAAGAGTTCTTCTATGTATGTAATAGTATTAGAAATCAAGTTCTCCGTTAATTGGTTGTTGTTGTAGTGATGAAGCTGGTAAAAATGTTTGAATTTTTCGCTTTCTCTACGCACCTCAAATTCACAACTCTCGATACAAGCTTGCTCAACCATCGCTAAAAAGGACAAGAAATTCTTGTCATTTGATTTTCCATAGAAAGGGGCGAACGTTTGCCGTATTTCCTGCTTCGCCTTAGCGATCTCCAACTCTAAAGTTTTTGTTCGCTTCCAGGATTTTTCAATTTTATCATACAATGTCACGCTAACAGAAAGGGGCTGGTCACAATCGTAGCCATTTGGCACTCTAATATGATCGTAGTAGTAGTAGTATTTTCCTCCGACACTTTCTACTAATTCGCAACGCCTGTCTACAATATCTAAGCCGTCTATATTTATCACTATGTACGGATTATCCACTTCCAAAAAATTGACGGCATATCGAATCGAGATCCATGAGGAATCGGACAAAGAATCTTCGTAAATCTCCAAATCGCCTGGAAAATAAGCGAGGCGATCCGTCAAAACGCATAGCGGAAGCCTCCCCTGATTATATGAGAGCCAATCTACAGACGTTCCACTACCGTGCCTGACAAGCCCTAGAGAGCGCCCTTGAACATTATCGCGTAGTTTATACCCGAATCTAATAGTATCCCTGTAAGAAAAGCTTTTCATCTCGAATGCTTCTGGTGGAATCATTCCCTCTACGACCCATCCGCCAACCTTCTCGATTGCTGCTAATTGGATACTACGAGGTTTGCTCTCATTTTTACTCATTCCATACACGCTTATAGAATCAGTTCTTCCCTCGACCAAGCCAGCTACATTTACTCGTGCATGAAAGATGCCTTGAAGCATATCCTTTGATGTTCGAATCAACAATTCGTGCTTTCCAGGATCAAGATCGTTAGTTTCAAAAAAAATTGCGCCTTTTTTATCGAAAGGACTATAACAGTCGATTGTTCTCACAACGCTTCCATCCAAAACAACATCAATAATCCCCGACAACCTTTGAAACTCACCAACCACCCTGACATTGTCTCCTTCAAACTCGTATCGTATCATAGGCTCATTTGGTGTACCGACAAATCTTGCTCCCTTACATACGGATAAATTTCGCTCAGTAACCCAGCCCTTTCCGACAAATTCGATTCGCGAGTCCGAATTATCTACTCTTACGATTCGACTATCAGGAAAACTGTGTTCAATAAAATCGATGTTGAGAATTTTCTCCGACTCGGGCGCTTTGGATACCATCGCAGTTCCATAAATTTCGATAGAATCGCCAGACAAACATTCCCTGCTACTGGAAGAATGCGGATTTACCAGTGAACGGTCAAAAATATCGAAACAAAAATAGAGCCCCTCAGGTCTCCATCCAATCTTGTAGATTCCACTATAATATTCCTCATAAAAGGAATTAGATCCTAATGCTTTGTAGTTTCGCTCTCTCCATTCCCCCAAATCTCCATCAATCTTGGGTTTAAACTCTAATCTCTCAATCAAATCTGGGCTAGAACACAATTGAATAGAGTTTTCGGCACTACTTGAAGCGCCAGAACTCAGAAAAAACGCAATCAATAAAAATCCAACTTCAGCGATATATGATTTTTTCCTCATAATTTTATATAAAACACCCCAATAGTTGGAGATCAACGTTGACTAGACAGCTTCACACTTATTCGTACCCAATGAACCCAAACCACCTTTTACATACTTTAATTTACACTAGTATTTTCAAGAGAAACAGTAATTGGTACAAGAGTATTCGACTCCAAAATACCAAGTTAAATAGATTCAAAATGAGGATAAAGAGCAATTTTAACCTTCAGCCCTTGCCTCAAATCTAATTACTATTGTCCTTTGCTATTTCTATTTTTCGGACTTATAAGTCCGAAAAATAGAAATAGCAGCTCACCTTCCTAGGAATGATCTTTTTGCCAATTAGCGTTGAATCAAACATGCCATAAAGACCTACGCAGCTTCGATAGCGATTCTCTAGAAAAGGACCGTAAATTGATATATCACCTTGATATCCACACGACAAACGAAACACCACTAAGCCATGCCCTAAAGGTTTACACCAGTTTGGTAAAAAGACTCAAAATATTCTTATCGGATAAGCTATATGCCGGTACCTTGAAAAATTCCATGGAGACTTGTTGTCTAAATATAGTACAAAATAAAATCTCTACCCACCCGACAGCGAGCTACTGAGTTGGAAGACGGCGGAGATGATGCCGAAGGCGATCAGGCCCACAAACATGAAAACGAAGAGAAGGACTCCAGTAGATATGATGCCCATGAAAGCTTTAACGATTTTGTCGATAGATTCTGAATACTGACGAGCCATTTGTTGAAGCCCCGGCACCACGTTTCCCGTGTTCTCCCCTACCGTGAAGATATCCAAAGACATTTCGTCGAAGTAGCCAGTCGACTTAAAGGCTGCTGAAAGTGTCGCTCCTTCAACTACCTTGCTTCGAGCTTCAGTGAAGCGTTCTCGCATGTAATAGTTAGTCAATGCTCGCTCGGTCATGGCAAGCGACTGAACCATGGTAATCCCGTTTTCCAAAAGCAGTCCCAAAATCTGAGTGAGCCTCATTACCTGAAGGTCTCGCAGGAATTTCCCGATAAAGGGCACTTTCAAAATGAGGGCATCGAATTTCAGGCGGCCATTAACGGAGTTCCTCCATGAAATGGTTCCAAAGACAGCCAAAGCTCCTCCTATGGCTACAATCCAACCGTAATTCAAAAGAACATCCGCCATGAAAATGAGCAGCTTGGTCGAAGCCGGCAACTTTCCCCCAAGCGAACTAAGCAAACCTTGGATACGCGGGAGCAGCAAAAAAAGGAACAGCAATACCAGACCAATCGTAATCAAGATAAGAAAAACGGGATACGCCAAAGCGGAGAAAAGATTCGACTGGATGCGCTTCCGTTCTTCCATGCTTGAAACGATGCTGGTTAGAACGGTATTCAAACTTCCAGTAGCCTCTCCCGCTTCAACCAAGCTAACAACGCTCTCGTCAAACACTTTTGGCTGCTTGCGAAACGTTTCGGATAAAGATCGGCCCTGTCTTAATTCATCCCAGAGCTGAGTTGACAAAAACTTTAGTCTAGGATCGCTGAGTCTCCCGCTCATCAAGCGCAGCGCATCACCAGCTTGGATGCCGCAATTAAGCAACTCTTTGAGATTTTGCAAGAAAGGAAGCGCCAAGCTGCGACGCATGGAGGAGGACGACACTTCGGAAGATCTCTTGCTAAAAAGACCGGAGAAAGGAATATTACTCTTCGATGCCGTAGAGGCGTCCTTCCCCGATTCGGAGATACTCAATGGTCTCAACTTCTGCGCAGCCAGCTGCTGCAAAGCGGTCTTCCGCGTTGCCGCTTCCAAGGATCCATGGACCTTTCCGCCTTGGATATTCTTAGCGCTGTAGGTGAAAGTAGGCACTACGAGGGGAAAATTAGGAATTAGGAATTACGAATGATGAAAGGAAAAAGGCGAAAACCTTAGAGGCTAAAATCAGTTCACAATTCATCCTTCTTGATTCCAAATTCGATTCTACTCTCCTTCTTTTACGGAGATGGTACGAACGACTTCATCGAGTGTCGTCAGATTCCGCTTCATCAAGTTCCAGCCCGATTCGCCCAAGGTCACCATTCCTCCTTTTCGCCCTAGTTCTCTGAATACAGGAGCTGCAGCTCGATTCACGATAGGGTCATGCAGATTTTCGCTCACACGAAGGATTTCATAGATGCCAATTCGTCCTCGATATCCAAGCCCGCGACACATGTCACAGCCTTGTGGCATAGGCAACTCGGATACTTCATCGATTCTGGATACATCCATATCCAGAACCTTCATGGCATCGGTAAGCTTGGTCCGGTCAGCTGGAACTTTTGTCCAGCAATTCTGGCACATGCGGCGTAGGAGGCGCTGGGCCATGACGATTTCCACACTCGATGCGATTAGGAAGGGTTCAATTCCCATATCCGTTAGACGAGTGATAGCGCCCGGAGCATCGTTGGTGTGAAGCGTACTGAAGACCAGGTGCCCCGTCAGGGATGCTTGGATTGCAATTTCAGCTGTTTCGCGATCGCGGATTTCCCCAACCATAATAACGTTGGGATCTTGACGCAAAACATGCCTTAACGCTTCAGGGAAACTGAATCCAATATCTGGATTCACTTGGATCTGATTCACTCCGGGAACTTCGTATTCTATCGGATCCTCAACAGTAATAATACGACGATCTTCGGAATTAATATTTCGGATGAAAGCGTTAAGCGAAGTTGATTTACCGGAACCGGTGGGACCTGTAACCAGAATAATGCCGTGGGGCAGATTCAAAGCGCGAATTATCTTGCTCTGATCGTCTTGCGACATGCCAAGCTGCTCCATGCTAAGCGGCGTACTCTTTTTGTTAAGCAGGCGAAGGCTGATGCTCTCGCCGTACATGACAGGCATAGTGGAAAGACGGATATCTAAAGTCGTGTCGCCGATGCGATGATTGATGCGACCGTCCTGAGGCAGTCGGCGCTCGGAAATATTGAGCTTAGCCATTATCTTCAGACGCGAAACGATGGCGTCTTGAAACTTGCGAAGATTCTCAGGAACGGGAACCGACACCAGCAAGCCATCAATACGATAGCGGATACGAAGCTCCTCCTCCAGTGGCTCGAAATGGATGTCCGTCGCGCCATCCTCGATCGCTTGATTGAAGACATCGTTCACAAAACGGATGATCGCCGCATCCTCGTCCTCCTCGTCCTCGATATCGACATTTTCCAGATCGGCATCGATGTCGAAAGACTCATCGAGACTTTCCGCTCCCACTCCTAGATTTTGCGTAATGAAACTTGAAATACGATCAGGAGCGGAAAAGCGCCATTGAGGTCTTTTGCCACAGGCGGCAAACACCCAATCGTCCATCAGATCGTCAATCGGCCAGCTCGTAGCTAGGACAAGATCCTCCGACTCTTCGTCTTCCTGTTTGACAGGCACGCAATGAAATTCATGCAGGATGCGAAGGGGGATTGATCCCAAGCGATCCAAGTCGAATGCCTCGTGAGGCACACGATTTGTTGAACAGATTCCGCTCAACGTATCCAGAATCTCAACAACAGGCTTTCCCGTTATACTCGAAAGCGTTTCTAATCGCTCCGCTCGCCGCGATTCATCGATCTGGATTCGCTGCTCCTCGCTTAAATCGTATGAACTGAGAAATTCGTCTGATTCTACAATGGTCATGAGCTATCGATTCGAGCTACCGCTCGACCCCTCGTCGATGACGGAGCGCCGCAAGGCTCGTCGCCTTCTAATTTCCTCAGCTACTTTCTGCATGCGCTTGCGAACATCCTCATCGCTCGCATCTTGTATGTTATTATCAGTCGGTCTCGTAACCGGCGTAGCCGTTGTGGCAGGACGCGTAGCTTGAACTTGAGGGGGACGAGGGGCGGCTGGTTTTATCGTAACAATATTAGGATCAGGCAACTCGAGACGTTTAGTGAAGCCGCCATAACTGGCCACGATGCTGTTGTCCTCTTCATTAAATTCCATAACCATGACGCCATCCTCGCCAGGCTTGTTTAAAGTAAGCCAGTAGCTCTTGTTGTTTTCCTTATCGTAAACACTAGCTTGGACGACACCTCCAAACTTGAAGAGACCGTTGAACTCGAAATTATCGAGCGGGTTGGCAGTAGGCGTAGTTACAGGAGCCACGGGAGTATTGGCTGCAGGGGGTTGGAAAGGAGAAGCAATACGTTCCTCGGAATCCTCCTGACCAAAAGCAAGGGCAGTGATAAAAGATGCCAAAACTAGATTCGATATCCTCATCTTTGTATTCTTTTTTTAACTACAGATTCCGATTTCTTGGAAGGCCTATCCTTGTCACTGGAAAACGTTCCGTCTTCCAAGAAGTCATGGATCTTTTCGGGATCAGATAGATTATTAATATTTTCGATAGCATCATCATCAGCCTCTTCCGTAGTCCGGATGACTTTGGGTCTGATGAAAACGAGAAGCTCGGATCTTTCTACATCCTTCGACTGGCTACCAAAGAGTTTTCCGATTAATGGAATATCGCCAATCAAAGCAGGGCGACTATTGGAACGACTGTTCCGAAACTGCTGCAAACCTCCTAGGATAATCAGTTTTCCGTCTTGGACGCTAACATAAGAAGTGGCTTGCCTAGTACCAATAATCGGCTGCTCGTTTCCATCGATTAAGACGTCGCCAATAACATCCTCGATCACCTGATCGATTTCCATTTGAATCACATCGTTGGGACCGATAAGCGGTGTCACTGTAAGTTCGATAGCAATATTCTCGTATTGAACTTGGGATCTTGTCGCCCCTGTTCCCCCGGCAAGGTCCGTCTGCACTCCGGTAATCAACGGCCGCTCCTCACCCACATTAATCACGGCTTCACGATTATGAGTCGTCATCAGGTTAGGTGTAGAAACCAAATTAATATTTTCATTGGTCCTTGCTCGATTCAGAACCGCATCGAGAGTCAAATTCGAAATCACGCCATTATCGTACGTAAACGAAGCGTTACTGATACCAAGACCGAGTATATTGACACTAGCATTGGTAATATTGGGCGAACCAGCCTCTTCATTTTGAGTATAAGTAAATCCAAATGCATCGATACCTCTAGTATCTCCTTTATCAAGGCTTACATCGACAATCACAACTTCAATGCGTACTTGAGGCAGCAATACATCGATCTTTTTGACGATTTCGCGAGTGAGCTCCAAATCGTTTCGGGTTCCAGATATAATGATGGAGTTGCTCCGCTCATCAGCCACAATGGTCATGAAAGAGCTGAATTGGCTATCGCGTTCTTCAAGCGTATTTTCCACGACATTCGCTCTGTTTTGATTTCGAGCGTTGTTCTGGTTGTTGGGCTGATTGGGATTGCCTCGAGTATTCTGCTGAAGATTCTCGGAAAGATCCACATCACTACCTTCTGTCTGGGACGCGCCGGAAATGAAGTTGCTAATCAGGCTGACCACATCAACCGCAAGAGCATGATCCATCTGAATTACTTCGATCAGCTCGTTTGGATCTGCTTGAATATCCAGTTTGGAAATGATCTCGTCGAAGAAAACGAGATTCGAAGGCTCAGTCATAATGATGAGCTGATTGGTTCGATCATCAGCCGTAATGGCGGTAGTACTACCAAAAAGAATTTGTTCCGGAATAGAGCTGCCCCCACTAGGCAGAGTAACAGGAGCTACCGTAGCGGTCTGCGGTTGGCGTTGATTTCCTCCAGCTCGGTTTCCCGTATTACCTGCACGGTTGTCCTGAACCCCAAAACGACTACGAGCGTCATCGATGAGAGCCTGCATCTGCTCAGCTACGGCGCTCGCCTGAGCGAACTCCAAAGTGTAGAAACGCGTTTCGATATTCAACCGACTGGGTTGATCGACTTCCTGAACAACATACTCGACACGCTGCAGATTGCTGACCGTGTCGGTCACAATCACCGAATTGGAATTCTGAAAGGGAACGACGGAATTGATGTTGGGCGTCAAGAACTGGGCAATCTGCTGCTGGAAAGTCTGTGTATCCAAATATTTAAGACGGAAAAGCTTGCTAACGATTTTACCGCTAGGAGGACGATCTTGTAGAGAATCGATAACCAGTTCTGGCGATTCCGTTTTGATGGAGCCGATACTAACAACTTCAAGAAAGCGATCGCCCATTGGGGATACGCCAATGCCATTTATACTCAACAAGCTCTCAATGGCGATAATAGCTTCCTCCTTGGAGATTTCTCGCTGGCTGTCGAAAGTGATGTTGGGCGTCGGCATCTGCTCAGGGCGGATGACAGACCGTCCTGTAAGCTGTTCCAGCAACGAAAGAACGTTGGTCAGAGGCGTTCCACGAAGGATGAGCCTTTCAAGCACCTCCTCCTCAGCGAGAGGATCCTGAGCCAACGCCCCCGGAAAAACGATCGCGAGAATAGAACTAGCGAAAATAGATAACGCGATCTTTTTTTGTATCCAAATTTTCATGGCGTATACTCAATGGATTTCAGATTGATTTTGGCGTCGAGCAGGTGCGGAGTCCTACGAGGGGCTTGAATGGTTATTTCTCTAAGGCCAACATAGGAAAGCGTCTCCTTGATCTCGTCGGTGAAATCGAAGACCTGCTCGAAACTAGCCTTTTTGAGATCTAGGGTAAAGGAGTGAAAGCTTAACGGGATGCCTACATCTGTTCTAGGAGGGGAAATACCAAATTCGGTGAAACCGTATTTTCTGACCATGCTATCGATGGTAGCATTCACTTCGTCGCGCTTGGGTAGTGTCTCGAGGTTAATATCGGAAATCAGAGCTTCGAATTGCGCCTTCGTATCTTCGCTATTGTCGAGCCAAATACGCTGGTTGCGAGCAGTATTGTGAGCGGTGGTAATAGAACTCCAAACGGTGGAGTGACGCTCCATTTGAAAAGTGAACCAAATCCCGGCAATACCAATTATGAATAGCAAGGCCAGCGTCTTTTCTCGCATAGAGAGGCGCGAGAAACGGAGCTTTAAAAAGCCATTCCAGTATTCAAGTTTTGGGGGCATTTTTAATCTTTTAATCATTGCTTGCCACCTCTGCATCAACCTTCAGCTCATCCTCGATTGTCTCGAAAGCGCCTCTATGGAACGTAAGGATGGCCGTAAACGTAGCCCCGCCCGGAAGAGGCCTCATATTCTCAAGCAAGACAGTATCGATTTTCGAAAAGCGTTCTAAGCGTGTCTTAAACTGATTCGCATCGGAAACGCTACTAGCATTGGCCGTGATTTCCAATCGCGTGGGACCATTTGTAACGATTTTTGAATACTGAACGCTTGCAGGCTTGTAGGGATTAATGGCAGCCAACATTTCGTAGGGAGCCAGATCGGATTCCTCGAACTCCAATAGTTGATTCACAGTGCTATGTTGCGATTCAACATGAGCAACAATGGGAGCCTGCTCATCATTCCAATATTTGCGTAAAGAAAGGTAGCCATAGGTGACGCCGAAAAGAATCTCGCCCAGCAACAACAAGGCAAAAACGGCAGCTACCCCTAATACGGTGTTCCAGAGAATGTAGTTTCTTCGTTCTTCGCTTTTGGCGTTTTCAATGATTTCCGGATCGCGGAGATCGAGTTGCCAAATACGCGATCGGTCAACAATCGAAGAGACCGAAGATTGAGTGGCCACATCCATAGCAGTCATGCGGATCTTGCCGCCATCTTCCGAGGCGGATCCATCGCATTCCAAAACACGGCATGCTTCCCAATTTACACCCTTTCCGACTTGTTGCTTTAGACGCTCAATATCATCGGAATAATTCTCATCGTTCTCTCGAGCTATAGCCTGGAAGTAGGCCGGCAGATTAGAGGCCTTATCGAAACGGAAAAAAGAGACTGAATGCTTGGATACAATGATCAATGACTCTCCAGCTTTGCTTTCGCCAACCAAAGCATAAGCGAAATCTGGTAGTACAAATTCGCTCTCGGTCCACGTGGAAATCTCAGCAGACTCGAAGCGACGCTTATAAGCAGCAAAGACAAACGCGTTCTTTGCCTCGCTATCAATCACGTATCCAAAATTCAAATGCTCAAGCGGGAAAGGTGAAATGCTTTCCAGGCCAAGCAACACTGCGCCTTCAATTTCAGACTCTTCCAGATCGTCAGGCAAAACGATGCGCCGGCAGAAGAAATAATGCCCAGGAGCCAAGCTCGTCTTAAGCTCGAGACGAGCGCTTTCGGTTTGGACTGTAGAATTTTCGGCCACGTAGGGTTTGAGTTTTTACAAGGGTCAGGATGGCTGGGCGTTATTCATACCGGGCTCTTCCTTGACCTCAAGGAAAACGAACGGATATTGCAGGTTATCACCATTAGACGAACCTGAAGCCTGAGTTTGTGTGTTAATTGTTCCTATCAAGGTAAAAGCATTACTTCTTTCCTGAACGGTGACTTTGATCGTGAGGACAGAGATCTGGGAATTCAAGGGGATGCCTCTTGGCAGATCACCCACTACGTCTTGCAATTCCTGATTATCGGCAATGTAGTTGTCATCTTCGGTCCCCATCTCCTCATCAAGCCCTTTCAAATGCTCCTCGATGATGTAGGCCTGATCCTCGCCCAGCCCCGCCAGAGCCATGAGGGCTAATGTATTAGCGGAATTCGCATTCAGACGGGTGACTTGGTGGCAAGTGACTACATCGGAAAGCTGCTGGAACAGATCATTGGGCAAGCCATCATCGTCGAAGAAAAGTTCTCTAAATCCAATAACCGAATACAATTCTTCGAGCGATTCGATCGGCTGATTCGAGGGATGCATATCCAATCCGCCAATACTGTACTCGAAAGATTCAGCCCCATCAATTCTCGCCTGGTCATCACTATCGATCCAATCGAGGAAGGTGTTAGTCAGCGTTTGGCTGATATCCAAATCGAATCCCATCTGATCGAAAAGAAGAAGTAGCGACCCTTCATCAAGACTGTTGATATTCAACTTAGCCGATTCATCGATAAATTCGAAACTAACCGTCAAACCCTCAGGTACTTCAACTTTAGTGTAGTCCAGAATGTCACCCCAGCCTTGAGCAGGCGAATGTAGCGAACCATTGATAGCCTTGACGTCGGCCAGAGCAGCAACCGCCACTTCCATCATCGACCAGGCATGTAACCGGAGGCGAGCTCGTTCGACGTAATAACCTTCGCCTTGAATTTCAGCATGAGTCCGTTCGACAAATCGAGTTAGCATGAAACTGACAACGAGGATCAGCACCAGAACCATGAGTAGAATGGATCCCTTCTTGTCGTTGAAGCTTCTGCGATTGCTTGTCACCATAGCTAGAATACAGGGACTCCTTGAAAAGCCGTTGGAAGCACTAGAAAGCGTCGAATCTCTTCCCCTTCATGGAAGAAAACGAGTTCCAGTCGCTGAGGATTAACATAGTCGCCATTAGCCTCTTTTCGCGGTTCCTCCTCAACTTCCCATTCGGCTTCCTCGTCCTCAGGATCTAAATACCAATAGCGAAAATCTTTCACAAAAGGCGATATCCGCGTCTTGCGAGGGTCTTTTTCTTCAAACTCTGCCTCAAGCCGGGAACGCCAGAGTAAGGACAAACCATCCTCTCTATCATAATGCAAAGAGCAAACGACATGAGGCAACGGTTCTTCTTCCCAAACCAGCACCCCGGGGCTTCTCGCCAAATCGAAAGTCAGGAATTGCTCGGTTCCGTAAGTCTGTCCACCGCGCTGCAGCCAGTAGACAGGCGTCTCTGTTTGATCGGAAGAGACACGCATCCCAGCACTATCTATGGATTGTTGCAAAAATCTGGATACGCCGCGGACGTGTTTTTGAAAAAGCCAAACTTCGGCTCCTTGCCCCCAAACCATTCCCATGGAGAAGACGAAGGAGGTTCCCATCACTAGAATCCAGGCTCCAAAAAAAACGGCGAACATGACTTCAATCAGGGTGAAGCCTCTTCTATTCGCCTTAAAGTGACTCCATTTGCTCATTCCAGTCCCGCTTGTTGAGCGAGTAGTCGATCTCGTGTTTCGGCTCGCAGGGCGTCTCGTTCGCTAGGCTCCGACCAAGTAGGGCGCGTCAGGTAATAAGTTTCTTCGACTTCGCGCGGTTCTTCTTCGCCCTCTTCGTTAGTTGGATTCAGCACCACCAGAAGCTTAACTTTGAACAGATCAGCAACCAAGGTCGGCTCGTATTCGACTTTCCAAGACGCAAGACCGTGGCTTCCTGTTGGAACTTCTCCTCCTTCTTCAAGCTCTTGCGAGTCCTGAATCATCAAAGCCGCCTGGCGAATCATGGTCATATCCTGTTCGTAAGCCTGGTCGACCTGCACCGTTTCAAATGAGGTTATCACGTTGACATAGGACGAGGCGAATACAGCTGCGGCTACAACGAAGAGCGAGAGCGAGAGGATAACCTCGACAATCGTAAAGCCAGAATGAGAGGCCTCCTTACCAAAATAACCAGACTGATTCCTAACTTCTCTCATTTTCGTCTGTTGGAACCAACTCCGCTCCCGTCCAGGGATCAATTTTCAGGTTATTGGTGTAACCAGAGACTGTAAGGTCTATCATGAAAGGCGTACAGGTCCCGTCTGGAAAAAACCTGACGCGCTCGATTTCCCGCGAAGTTATGAGCTGCCCTCGCACCAGATAGGCTCCGTTTTGAGGCAGCTCTTCTTGAAACGCTACCTCGATTTCAGGATCACCATCCATCTCATTGGTATTTATAGAGAAGGTTTCCCGTTCCTCGCCAGAGGAGATCACAAAAGCTAAAGCTTCGTCGTCATACGAGAGAATATAGGGCTTCTGCAAAAACACCGAATTCTGCTTTGCATTTTCAACGGCTTTCCAAAAGGCGTCCTCCAGGATCTCAGCTTCTGTTTGCTTTAACAAAGTATCGATTCTCAAGACGAAAATCGAAGTGAACATAGCGATCATCGCTATGACCAAAAGCATTTCGATCAAGGTGAAGCCAGAGCGAGAAATCTCTAATTTCTGTTTCGTATCTCTATAAAACATCTCCTCTCCACCAGAAAGCGCGCACCCATTATTCAATCTCCCAATTCCCTATATCATCGGCCGACTCCACTTTGTCAGGGCCAAGGGAATACAAATCATAGCCACGCTGATTTCTTGTACCAGGATAGCGATACTTCAGCTCGCTTTGCCAAGGATCCAATAAGTCATCCTTTTTCGTTATGTAAGGGCCCTTCCATCTGCCACGATCGCTTTCGGGAGCTTGCAACAACGCTATCAGGCCCTCCTCCGTAGAGGGATAAGTGCCCATGTGCATCTTATAGGTGGTCAGAGGAGTAGAGAAGGATACGTTAACCTTGTGACGAGCGATTTCCTCTTGGTTGCCTCCGAAGATGGAATCCACATTGAAGATAACAAGGCTCGCCAGCATGACGATGAGGCCGATAACCAAAATCATCTCGACCAGTGTGAAGCCTTCTTTTCCTGACAAAGCGCGACGCTCGGTATTCATTTTCTTCATATTGATTGTTGCTCTATAGAGTAGCCCATTTGATGGAAAAACAAGGTAGGTTAACGCTCTCTCAACGAGTTAGGCAATGCTGCGGTTTCAATAAATTAGCCCATACCCCTATTGTCAGGTTTAAGACGTCGAAGGTTCGATTGAACGTCTATTTTTCTTTATAATAATCCTTTGCCAGGCCAAACCACCCATCCAGTAGGCAATTCGCGCTCCGATCTAGGCAAGATTGCCCTGAAAATCAAGTTAGAGCAGATGGGCAAATTTTGCTTAAACTCATTAACTATTATTAATCAATAGCTTATGTAGTTGGCATGCGAAAAGCTATGCAAGATGCGAATTAATCATGATCGCATCGAACAAAGTTACGGAAAGAGCTCAGAAGCGCTGGAATCTCATAGTAGACCGCTTTCGAGCAGCATGCGTTCTCAACCGGGAGAAACGCTACGAAGAATCGAAGCGGATCATAAGAAAGGAACTACCACTTCTCATTAAGGCTTGGATGCAATTGCTTCCAGCGTCGATGAAGCAAGATGCCAAGGCGGATCTGCGCGACATGTTCGATCGCGAACAAGCGCTGGTCGATCAAGGCATGAGACTCAAGAGGGTGTTCAAAGATACGCTAGTCAACAGCATCATTCCCAAAGTCGAAGCCCGCATCGCCGCCAAGTACCGCTCGCTCTATATCAGCGGATACGATCGCCGCAAAGAGGAACGCGAAAGCGAGGACAACCAGACCTCATGGGTAAGCCCCTCCTACAGTCAACCGAGGGAGCGGCGCGTGAAGCTGGATGACGTCAGCGAGATGATTGACGAACTGCAAAGGGACGAGGTCGAGGAGAAGGAGAATTTGGCTGATAAGCTAGTCAACCTCGAGGACATCGTTGGCCGCATGAAGGAGAACAACATCAAGCCAATACTCGCAAGCTAAGCTTCTGCCCAATCGGATTTACGGAACCATATCTAAAGGAACTCACCACAAATGAAAACAAAAACAAGATCAGCTACTAAAGCGAAGAAATCCTCGGGGATCTCAACTGATCTCCTCCTAGTCGGTCTCGATCTAGGCACCAACACCACCTGCATCCAATCCGCAAAAACGGGAAGCAGCAAAACGGAAACCCTGGAGCTAATCCCCTCGATCGTTGGCTACACAACGGAGGGCATCCTTCCAGGCATCATACCCGGCGACGCCAACACATTGTTCGGCGACATGGCCCTCAAGTACAAACTCCACTTGAATCTCGTTCAGCCATTGAAAGATGGCGTCATTGAGGACATGGACGCGGCTCGCGACTTCCTCAAGCACCTCAAAGAAGTTTTAAACGTTTCTCCAGACGCTGAAATCAGAGCTGTCATTGGCATGCCTGCCAACGCAACCGCTGAATCGCATGAAAACATCCGCCTCGCGGTCACTGGCGTATTCGACAAGGTTATCCTTATTCCAGAGCCATTCTTGGCAGCTTTAGGAAGCCGCGAAGAAAGAAACCTTCTCAAAGCGGATTACGTCGATCCGGTTTGCAATTCTCTCTTTGTCGATATCGGCGCGGGCTCCACTGACGTTTGCTTGGTACAAGGGTACTACCCTTCAGCGGAGGATCAAATCAGCTTCAATTTCGCAGGTGATTCTGTCGACTTGCAGATTCAAGAGGCGGTTCTCGCACGTTATCCAGATAGTCAAATTTCCATCAGCAAGTGCCGCGAAATTAAGGAAAAGCATTCCTACGTGAAGGGAGCGCAAAACACTATCCTCGCTCCTGTTATGATAGGCGGCAAAATCAAGAAGCTCGAAGTGGCCGACGCGGTTGGCCAAGCCTGCGATACTCTTCTCGAGAAGGTCTACGAAGCGGTACGCGCTCTGATCGTAAAAGCCGATCCAGACAGTATTCCAGACTTGTTGCAGAATATTATCATCACGGGCGGCGGCAGCATGATCAAGGGACTCGATAAAGCCCTGCAAGATATGCTGACCGAGGAAGGCTTCGAAGGCTGCAAGGTGCGCTCGGTAGGTAAGACCTACAAGACTCGCGTCTCTGACGGAGCCATGAAAGCGGCCTTCCAAGCGAAGGAACGCCAATGGCAAACACTTTTAAGGTAGTAAGTTAGGGTTAAGTTCAGGTTGTCCACAGATTTTTGTGGTGCAGGAATAGGATGGCGGGCTCTGGAAACGGAGCCCGTCTTTTCCTTGGATTTTTGGCCTTCATAAGCCAGATAAGCTATAAAGAGATGACCCCAAGCGAGTTATCTCATTCATTATTAAATAGGTACGAAATAGAGGAAACACTGGTGGCAAGGGAACGGAGTTTCTGGCTTCTGTTGCTCAGATACGGGATGGAGCCGAGAGATTAAAAAGGCTCGATTGACTAAGGTTTAAGACGGAATCGCGCTTAAGAAATAATCTCCGTGACCGTAGAAGAACAAAGCAACAAGAAGTTCACAGAATGAAAAGCGTCGTAATTATAGAAGATCAAACCGCAGTTAGAGAAATGGTTTCCGAGTTCATCTCAATGATGGCCGGATACGAGATTGTGGGTTCTTTCGGTAATGGCGAAGATGGTTTGCAGGGATGCATAAAGCTAAAGCCTGAAATCGTGATCCTCGATGTTGGTCTACCCGAGCTAAGCGGAACGGAAGTATTGCGCGGTCTCACCCTCCATGTACCAGGAGTCAAAGTTCTCGTCTTCTCCGGAAGAGCGAGTTCTTCGAATATTCGCGAACTGCTTTCAGCCGGAGCTCAAGGCTACGTCGATAAGATGGACGGATTCGAAGAGTTCAAGAAGGCCCTGGATATCATTTCCGGCGGTGGCACTTTCATTGGACCGAAGATGGCCAGCGTTATGCGCTCACTCATCTTGAATCCTGACGCAGGTTCTAGCGAAATCCCGCTTTCAGATCGTGAAAAGCAAATCCTCCAGCTTGTAGCCGAGAGCTATTCCACAAAAGAGATCGCAGCTCGTCTCAACATCAGCGTGCGCACGGTAGATAACCACCGCACCAATATCATGAGAAAGCTCAATCTCCACGATGTGGCTGCCCTAACGCGTTATGCGATCAAGAACGATCTCATCTCGCTTAATTAGGCAGTCGTCCAAAATCCTATTCCCCTTTCAACCACTCAAAAATTTCATATCTCGCTTATTAAGCCTAGGTAGATGTTTCTCTTAAGGCCGCGCCGCGAGGAAAGCTCGTCGCGCGGTTCTTTGCTAAAGGGACTTAGCCTGATTCTCATGACCACGGATGGTATGATATCTAAGCTTAAGTCGAAAGCTCGCGACCGTATCGCGAAAATTTCGATACACACCCGTAATTTGACCTTGGAAGGATCAGAGTCGGTAAAAATCGTATCCAAATACTCATTGATCCTGACTCCTATCGTAGCTCTAGTTGCAGGTTTTCATGAGAATGTTGATATCCTAGACGGAGCGCTGATCTGCTCAATGGGTTCATTTCTGTTCGGCAATTCGACCCGACAGAAGAAGTCGAAAAGCTCCGAATCCATTGCAGAAGAACAGGGCAGGGGGATTGAAAAGAGCGATTCAGTCGATCAATCTTCAACTTTCAGTCCCGGAATAAACTGGAGGCTATTCGCAGACATGAGTCTGCCGGGAGAGAACGCCTCCTATTCCTTGCACGATGGAAACGGAAAGTTTCTTGATGCCGCAGCCAACTGCGAAAGTGTCTGGGGGCAAAATCTTCGCAGCTTGTTGGATCAATCCATTTCGGAGTTAGCCGGAGACGATAAATCGATCAACGAATGGCTAATCAGTCTAGATGGCGAACAGAAGACCGAAGTTTACTCAATCAAGACAAGCGATAAAAGGTCATTGGATTTAAAGAAAATACCGCTCTTCATCTCAAACGATCAGAATAAAACGCAGATTGTCGTAAAAGCTGCTCCGCAAAGTGGATACAAAAAACAAGAAGCCCTTCAGAAAACCCTGGGATTCGAGTCAACCCTTACAGATGTCGACCTGCTTGAAGTAAGTATCGAACTGATACACGAGAGTGTCGTCATCCTTAAAAAAACAGACCAAGCCTATCAAATCTGCTTTGTTAATCAGGCATTCCAGGAAATGACAGGGTTGGGATCTACGCAAGTCGCTGGCAAAAGCCTTTCCTGCCTTAAAGGTCCAGACACCAGTGCGGAGAGTTTCAAGCATCTCGAGTCAGCGATAGATCTAGAAGAAGAAGCCGAAACTGAATTGATCTTGTATCGAGAAGATGGAGCCAAATTTTGGAGTAAAACGCGTGTATGTCCACTAAGGGATACAACAGGCAAAGCAGACTATTTTGTAGCTATTCTAGAAGATTCCACAGAACTGAAGAGCTATGCCGAAGAGCTGGCGTCTAAAAATTCGGAGTTGGAGGAGGCCCTCGAAAATCTGAAGCAAACGCAAAGAGCCGTTATCCAGCAGGAAAATCTCCGGGCAATTGGACAGATGGCCAGCGGCATCGCCCACGATTTCAATAATCTCTTAGCTCCGATTCTCGGTTTCTCCGAACTTTTGCTAAATGTCGCTCCCGAGGACAGAGACGAAGAAAAACTCAAATCGTACTTGGAGAAGATCCAAGTCGCCGCTCAAGATGGCGCAGCCGTTGTCAGTCGTCTACGGGAACTCTACCGTTCGCAAAACAACACGGAAGAGTATGTTAAAATCAAGCCGGAAGAACTCGTCTGGCAGGTCAAAGAGCTGACAAAACACCGCTGGAAGAATCAAGCCGAAGCGGCCGGCATCACTATAGAATTCGAAACTAACGTTAACTCGCATCGCTGTATCAAAGCTAATGAGTCTGAAATACGGCAGGTGCTCACTAATTTGGTCATAAATGCCGTGGATGCGATAAGCGAAGACGGCAAGATCAGTATTAACGTTGAAGATCATGGGGAGAATCTTCGTATTTCCGTTTGTGATACAGGAAGCGGGATGCCGAAAGATGCTCAGAAAAATTGCCTCGAACCCTTTTATACAACCAAAGGCAAGCTTGGAACAGGCTTAGGGTTGTCAATCGTCGTTGGCGTTGTAAAGCGCCATAACGGCGAATTCAAAATAGAATCGGAAGAAGGCAAAGGAACCAACATCACCATCGACTTTCCCGCTCTCGAGCCAGACCGCGAAGACGAGGCGAACGAGAATGAGGCAAGCTTTTCCAATTCGCTGAAAATCATGCTAGTCGACGATGAAGAGGTGCTCCTCGAAGTAATTTCCGAACTGCTCGGAAACGGCGGCCATGACGTGGAAAAGTTTTCTAATCCCAAAGCAGCTTTGGAAGCATTCGGCAAAAACAGCTATGATCTTGTCATCACCGATCGAGCCATGCCAGGCATGAGCGGCGATCAGCTTGCAGCGGAAATAAAGGCCTTTAACTCAAATACGCCAGTCTATATGGTAACTGGTTTTGGAGACGTCATCAAGGAATCAGGGGAAAAGCTCTCGAATATCGACGAGGTATTAGGAAAACCAGTACCACTTGATGTTCTGAATAAGAAAATTTCTGAGCTTGTATCTGGAAGAAACTAGCCCGCTCTATAAAAAGAAGTTCCGCTGACGATCGCTAATAGGAATTTCCGCTCTCTCCATAACTTTCAGAAAGTCTTCCCAAGCAGCTCGTTTGTCGCGATTGGTGTTGTTGCGGAGCAAATACGAGGGATGGTAAGTTGGCAAAACCGGAGTTCCCGCGAAATCCTGCCATTGACCCTTGACCTCGCGCAGACTTCGAAAGGCATTCGACCCGAGCAGCCCCTTTGCAGCGGTGGCTCCTAAGGCAACGATCAACTTCGGCTGGACAACCTCGACTTGGGCCTTCAGGTACGGCAGGCAAAAAGCCATCTCCTCTGAAGTCGGTGGACGATTGCCGATGCGCGAGGGGAGCTCAGGACGCCAATTCATTATGTTGCCGATATAAACCTGTTCCCGTTGCAGACCCATAGCTTGAATCATCTTGTTCAAAAGCTGACCTGCCTTGCCTACGAAGGGTTCGCCCTGCTCTTCTTCATCAGCTCCCGGAGCTTCGCCGCAAAAGAGAATGTCCGCATCGATATTGCCGACTCCAAAGACGATTTTGTATCCAGATCTCACATGTTCGTTACAAGTAGGGCAACCAAGCACTATTTCTCGCAAAGCTTCCCAACGTTCCCGTTTAGAGCCTTCAGGCAAGACAAACTGAGGCGGTGACGGCAAACCGGAATCTTTGCTTTCAGCTTGGCTGAAAGGCGCTGCTTTGGATTGATCCTTGAGCAGACTATCAAACTCCACCCCTTTAGCCGACCTGATTTTCTCGGGGATGGAAGCGATTGCCGTTTCCGCCTCTTTTTTGGCCGCATCCGAGGGAGAATCCACAAAACTCCTCAATGCCTGTATCGTGCCTTCCGATACGTAAACGCTCTCGACACCCGTTTTTTTTAGACGCCTTAACTCGTCGACAATGGAAAGTACCGCTGTTCTCATTTCTTTGAATATCTAAACGCAACCGCAAAATTCACAAGACTCGCAAAACAATAACTTCCATACACACTCGCAAGTAAGCTTTACGATTTATACATGGATTCGATACTTGCTTAATGGGATTTTTTTGCGCCTTCTGCGAATCTTGTGGTTAAACATAATTCGAGAATCATCTCATTAAACAGCGATCGATGACTGCCCACTCTCCTTCCCTGCCAGGATGCGTTCGGTGTATTTTGCCAGTAGGTCGAACTCGAGATTGAGTCTATCGCCTGGCTTACGTTGGTTGAGATTGGTTACTTCCATCGTATGTGGGATGAGCCAGATCGTGAACTCGTTTCCCGCTACGCGAGCAACCGTCAATGAAATGCCATCCACTCCGATGCAGCCTTTGTAGACTAGATACTGCTCGAATTGCTTGGGAGCCTCTATACGCATTACGACATCCTTGCCATCAGGCTCGATAGCAAGCAAGTGGCCCTGACCGTCGACGTGTCCCGTCAAAAAGTGTCCGCCTACCCTACCATCGAATCTTAGGCTCCGCTCTAGATTCACAAGACTTTCCGGAAAGGCATCTCTAAGGTTAGTTTGGCGACGGGTTTCCTCCAGCAAATCGAAAGTCAGGGAGGTCTCGCCAATTTCAATGGCGGTTAAGCAACATCCATTAACCGCAACACTGTCTCCAATTTTTATATCATCTCGTATCCGGCCAACCGATACCTTAAGCTTCCAGGAGCCCTCAGCCTCAAGACAAGAGACCACCTCTCCCTTTTCTTCTACAATTCCAGTAAACATTTCGTCTATTCAAGTGAAATTCTTAATACCGAGGTTTCCGAACGCCGTCCAACTAAAATCACAAAATCCTTTCGGTCAGTCATCTCCAAAATCTCCTCCAATTTCGAGACGACCTGTGAAAAGCTGGATACAGCTTCGCCCTCAATTTCCTTGATAAGATCTCCTGACTTTACACCCGCCGTATAGGCATTGCTGTTGGTCTTTACGAAATTCACTATCACTCCCGGCTCATCGTCCTCATTACTCGGCATGCCTAGGGAAATTCGATCTGTGACGACGAATTCTCGAATCGTCAGTCCAATCGACTCGAAATAGCGGCGGTCCGCTTGGCGGGCTAGCTTTGGATGCGATTCGATAGTAACTTCGACATCGAGAGGCTCTCCATTTCGCAGAACGCCAATATTCAAGACATCTCCGATGTTTCTCTTAGCTATCTCTTGTTCAAAGTAGCTGACGACAACGCGACGAGGCACATAGCGATTGAATGATTCTCCATCGAGAGAGGTGATAATGTCTCGTTCTTGCAAACCCGCCTTTTTAGCCGGGCTATCATTGAGTATCTCGCTTACTGCGATAGCCGATTGATCAGCAAGGCCCATGTGCTCCGCCACCTCGTCATTCAATGCATTCAGGCCAACCGTACCAATAAAAGACGCGTCATAGGAATCTGGCGACTCAGGCGGATCGGAGACGGTTTCCATCCATTCGGAAGCGATATAAAACGTGGAGGTCTGATCGGGAATTTTCATGTATGCCTTGTAGCGTTTACCCTCGATGGTCAGAATTCGCTCCATATTTAAGGGGGTGCTAGCCCAGCCCACCATTGAACCGCCATCCGAAAAAACAAGAGCTCCCGGGCTAGCAACTTCATAGGTTGCAAAGCCTATCAATTCAGGAAGAGGTTGAATCGTGGAGACTTCAGCCCTCATGAAGAAAGGCATAAAATCCAGATCCTTGGCCGCGATGCCAATTCCCCAGATCGCTTGTCCAAGAAGCGGTTCGCCGACCTTGTATTCACTAATAGGAACGAGACGTGGTATCAGAGATTCCTCTACACGCACGAAATGGCGACCATAGGAACGATCGCTGCCTAAATATTCCGCTGTGAAGACTTCCGGGTCGCCCGGAATATAGGCTTTAAATTCTTTTAGCTTATTAACAGGCACCCAATTCGGAACGGAATTCTCCGGCAAGAGAATCAGCCCTTCGTCGTCCAAAACCACTCCATTCACGATCAATGGTCTTCGATCGATCTCTCTTTCCACGAAGAACTCGATTACGACAACGGAACGGATCCGCTGCTCGAATAATTCTTCGATAGGAGAAGCTGCATCTGAAGCCTGAAACCCTGCGAAGAGGCTTAAACAAATAAAAAATCCGAACAAAGGTTTTGTCATTACTTGCCAACTACGGTTTGAGTATCTTAAAGGAAACTCGCCGATTCCTAACCGTTTCCATAAGAATGGAATCCGGTTCTTCCTCGTATTCCCCATAAAGCTCTTTGAGTTCATCCAGACCTTTGAGTTCCTTATTATTCACTTTTGAAATGATGTCACGCGGACTCAGGCCAGCCTTATCGGCAGGAAATGCTGACTGAGTCCCTATCACCAAAACACCGTTATCCGATTCCAGTCGATTCTCGCGAGCGTAAGCGCGAGAAATCTCCCGTACGCTCAGGCCCCATTGTTCGAAAGCCCACTCTTCACCCACTCGACTGAGAAGCCGTTCCGTCTCAACCACTATAGGGAGAGTCGATCCATTTCGCCTGACTTGGAGTTCCAGCTCAGAACCTATAGGCGCGTGAGCAATGAAATTTTTAATAGGCGGGATCTGTTCTGGAAAGCGACCGTCGATTTCCTGGTCATCGATCGAAAGGACAATATCGCTCGGGCGAAGACCGACTTGGTCGGCAGGCGACCCTGGATCGACGCTGTTGACCAATAGACCCTGGTTAGCTTCAAGAGCATAATAGCCTTCGAGATCCTGAAGCACGCCAGGAACAATCCCAATGTAGCTTCGTTCGACTTCTCCCTTGGAGATCAAGTCTTGAAGAACTACTTCGGCAGTTCTCGAAGGTATGGCGAAGCCCAGATTTTCCGCGCCCAAATAAGTACGTGTATTGATTCCTACAACACGCCCTTTTTCATCGACCAGAGGCCCACCGCTGTTTCCCGGATTGATCGCGGCATCGGTTTGCAACCAAGTATTAAAGTAGCCCGTCTCGTATCCATTTATTCCACTTTGATCAGAGAAATAGCGGTTGGTGTTCGAGATGATTCCTTTGGTGACCGTCCGAGACAAGCCATGTGGCGTACCCACTGCGAAAACGGTTTGACCAGGAATCAAGTCATCCGAATCGCCAAACGCAGCATAGGAAAAACGCAAACCCCGCGTATCCGCATCAGCCATATCCAACTGGACCGCCGCTAAATCCGTCCAGTGATCCCAGCCAAGAAGGGTTGCCGGAACACGTTCGAGATTGGCCAGCGTGACCCAAATATCTACCGCGCGAGGGCTAACCACGTGGGCATTGGTCAGAATAATGCCATCCTCGGAAAGGATCACACCCGAACCTACGCCAGCTACGATACGCGTCGTGCCCCCACTAAACGACGTTTCTCGGACATCAATCCGCACAACAGAATCGAGTAGCCGCTCGAATCCATTTCGAACACTAGTCGAGGTCCCCGGACCTGTCGTTTGGCAACCGGCCAATAATAAAAGGAACGCCCCGCAAAGCGGAATTTGCCTTAAAAGAGCCATAGATCTCCTTAACGGAACAGCAGTTGACGGGGTTGCCAATTTAATCAACATAGCAGCCTTTTCATCAAGATGGCCACCAACTGTCCAGACTACAACTTCAGCGAAATCGAATCGGCCTGGCAAAAATACTGGGACGACAACAAGACCTTCGCGACGAGCAATGATACTGCCAAGGAGAAGTTCTATGCCCTTGGGATGTTCCCGTATCCATCGGGTGTGGGTCTTCATATTGGCCATCCGGTCGGCTACACTGCTACAGACATCCTGGCTCGATACGAAAGAGCAAAAGGGAAGAACGTCTTGCTTCCTATTGGGTGGGACGCCTTTGGACTGGCCACTGAGCAGTATGCCATAAAGACCGGCAAGCATCCTCGCCCGACATCAGTCGAACGCATTGATCACTTTCGCAATCAGCTAAAATCGGTTGGCTTTTCCTACGACTACGATCGCGAAGTAGATACGTCAGACCCAAACTACTACCGGTGGACACAGTGGATCTTTCTTCAACTCTTCAAGAAAGGTCTCGCCTATGTAGACAAGCGACCAGTCTGGTGGTGCGAAGAGCTCAAAACCGTTCTAGCTGCTGAAGAAGTCATCGACGGCAGATCGGAGCGTGGGAATCACCCTGTAGTCAGACGCAATCTACGACAATGGGTCCTGAGAATCACGGCTTACGCGGATCGTCTGATTGAAGACCTGAAGGACATAGATTGGCCGGAATCCACTAAAAAGATGCAAATCGAGTGGATCGGCAAATCGACGGGAGCCACTGCTCGCTTCTCTCTCGAGGGTCTCGACGAGTGTCTTGAAATTTACACTACACGACCTGATACGCTTATGGGAGCGACCTACATGGTCGTGTCTCCTGAGCATCCGCTCGTCGATAAACTCACAATTCCGGAGAAAAAGGACGAGGTTGCGAAATACATCAGTGCGGCAGCGGCTAAAAGCGACCTTGAGCGTACAGATCTCGCCAAGGAAAAAACGGGCGTTTTCACAGGATCTTCTGCGATACATCCAATCACAGGAGATAAGATTCCTGTCTGGATAGCAGACTACGTTCTCATCAGTTATGGGACCGGAGCTATCATGGCGGTCCCCGCTCACGACACGCGCGACTTCGAATTCGCAAACCAATTCGATCTCCCCATCGTACAAGTCATCAAAGGCGAAGAAAATGACGCGCTTCCATACATAGGCGATGGCAAGCTCATCAATTCAGGAGAGTTCGATGGACTCCATTGGGAAGAAGGCAAAAAACGTATAACCACTAAGCTTAACGAAGCGGGTACCGGAGAAAAGAGCACACAGTACAAGCTCCGCGACTGGCTGTTTTCTCGTCAACGCTACTGGGGAGAGCCATTCCCCGTCGCATGGGTGACCAAAGAAGATTACGATAAAGCTGCTGATTCCGGAGACATATCCGAATGGCTTCCTGAAGAACCAGTCGCCTATAATGACGAAAACGGCACTCTCTATGCCTTGCCAGTGCCTCCCTCTTCTCTACCTCTCGAGCTTCCTCACGTGGAATCCTACGAACCAGTAGGAACCGGCGAAAGTCCTCTGAGAAAAGCGGAAGACTGGATGGAAATCTGGTACAACTATGCAACGGGCGATTTCGTAGCTTCAAAAGAACAAAAACCTGAAGGCGAAAAATGGGTACGAGCTTCGCGTGAAACCAACACTATGCCGCAATGGGCTGGTTCCTGCTGGTATTATCTACGCTACATGGATCCTCATAACGAAGAGGTCTTCGCTTCGCAAGAGTCTCTTGAGTATTGGAAAACTCCCGACATCTACATAGGCGGGGCGGAACATGCCGTACTCCATTTATTGTATTCCCGATTTTGGCACAAAGTTCTGTATGATGCAGGAGCCGTTCCTTGCAAGGAGCCGTTTGGGAAACTCTTTCACAACGGAATGCTTCTTGGCGAAGACGGTAAGAAGATCTCGAAAAGCGCCGGCAACGGCCCCGACCCAGTTGAAGTGATAAAGGAATTCGGAGCCGACACGCTCCGCTTGTTCCTGATGTTCCTAGGGCCACTCGAGTCACGCAAACCGTGGAATTCCAAGGGCATTGGCGGCATAAATCGCTTTCTCAATAAAGCATGGCGAGAAATCGTCGGCAAAGATGGCAATCTGAATCCAAAAATTAGTGACAACTTTGAAGACAGCAAGGAAACGCAGACCTTGTTGCATCAAAGCATTCAAAAAGTTGGCCAAGATTTGGAGAGTTTCAGTTTCAACACCGTAGTCTCTCAGCTGATGATTCTCATCAACCATCTTCAGACTTGTGAAACTGTTAGCGCAGGAACGGCAAAAGCCTTCGTTCAATTGCTAGCCCCCATGGCGCCACATATAGCAGAAGAGCTTTGGCGGCGCCTTGGAGAAACAGAATCGGTGGGATATGGACCATGGCCGACAGTAGACGAATCAAAACTGGAAAGCGATGAAGTGAATATCGTTTTTCAAGTGATGGGCAAATTTCGAGGTCAGGCCATGGTATCCACAACGGCAACACAAGAAGAGGTTCTGGAAATCGCCAAACAGGAACCAAAGGTCCGAGCTCAAATAGAAGGCAAAACTATTCGCAAAGTGATCTTCGTCCCCGGTAAAATCCTGAATATCGTGGCCAACTGATTTAGAAAACTTTCCCACGAAGGACACCAAGAACTATATTAAAGAAGCTTGGTGGTCTTAGTGCCCTTTGTGGGCAAAATTTATATGCTCTCCCGTTTTCTCCCAGCTGATTTCGATATCTCCAAACCCGTGGCTTTAATCGCGGGTCGAGGGATCTATCCGAAGCTGCTGGCGGACGAGGCTCGTTCTCAGGGTATTGCCATGAGACTGATCGCATTTGAAGGAGAAACAACCGAAGAGCTTTTCGAGAGCTTTTCCCAATCGGAAAGAGGCCGATTCAACGTTGGTAAAATGGGCGCATGGCTAAAGGCCATCCGAAATTTCGGTTGTGGGTATGCGGTCGCTGCCGGACAGATTAAACCCGGAAAGCTCTTTCGCGGATTAAAGCCGGACCTCAAGGCAGCCTCCCTTCTTTTCAAACTCAAGCGTCGCAACGCCGATACTATTTTCGGTTCGATTGGCGAAGAGATAGAGGCTCAAGGAGTCGTGCAGCTCGACGCCCGAGCCTTCCTCGATGGTCACATGGCCACGGAAGGCTTGATGACCAAACGTTTCGAAAAAATCGAAAACACCTATATGAGCCATGGTATCGAAATCGCCACGGAAATGGCTCGTCTCGACGTGGGTCAAGGCGTGGTAGTCCGAAAAGGAACCGTACTTGCAGTGGAAGCATTCGAAGGAACAGATCCCATGCTCCGCCGAGCAGGCAGCTTTAAGACCGACCAGATGGTATTCGTGAAAACGGTGAAGGGAAAGCAGGACTACAGGTTCGACGTTCCCGTTTTTGGCCAAAAGACCCTCGAAGTTATGAGTGAGTCTGGCATTTCCACCGCTTTGCTAAAAACCGATAGCGTGATCATTCTCGACAAAGCCAACACCTTGGCTGAGGCCAATCGACGAAAGATACAACTTATTGGCTTTTAGAGAATTGGGTGTCAGTTAATGAATTTGAGGGGATAAACTGAATTTGCCGATTCACTTTTTTGAATCTTTCGCTTAATTGTGGGTTCTATAAAGACGATGCCAGGTAAGGATCTTGTCGCAGGCTTTGGATAAGGACCTCAGGCATCACCAGACCAGATTTTTATGAGTACAAGCGTCGTCCCAGTTTCTGTAAAAGGTGTTATGCCTACCGTAAACGGTTGCGCTATCTTCCTGGGCAACGATGAGAAAACGTTCGTTATTACGGTCGATCATAGCGTAGGAAATGCCATCTCAATGGCCTTGAACGGGGTTAAAAAAGAGCGCCCGCTTACCCACGACCTCATTTCGAGCATGCTCATGGGTCTGGAAGCGAAGGCCACCCGAGTGGTAATCAACGATGAAAGAGAATCCACTTTCTACGCTCGGATCTTCCTCGAAATGAAAAACGAGATCGCCACCAAAATTATCGAATTGGACGCGCGCCCGAGCGACTCGATAGCCCTTTCATTGCAAAATAGTTGTCCTATTTTCGTCGCGAGAAAAGTGTTCGATAAGGTCGATGATATGACCCAAATCCTCGAACGCGTTCTGAAGGAGCAAAACGAGGATAGCGAGTAGCCAATTCTCGCTAGAGCGAAAGAATAGGTTGGAAAGCTCAATCTACCCCGCTGGAACTTCTGGCAAAGGAGGTTGAGAGCATTGACCCGCTTCGACTAATAGCTATTCGAATCTTTGCGCGAAGGCATGGAAGCGACGATCACAGATAATTCAAGAGCCTTGCCGGAAGGGCACATTCAAGGTCAGCCGCTAACCGCTCTGGCGCCGATGCAAGATGTTACGGATCAGCCTTTCATGACCGTCATTTCGGAATGCGGCAGTCCAGACTACTTTTTCACTGAGTACTTTCGCGTGCATACTCAGTCGAATCTGGAAAAGCACATACTCAGATCGATTACGGAAAACGAAACCAGGCGTCCCGTATTCGCTCAAATGATTGGCGAGGATGCATTCCATTTGAAGCGAACCGTTAAGCAACTACAGCAATATCCCATCGCTGGAATAGATCTAAATATGGGATGTCCCGCTCCACGTGTCTATAAGAAGAACGTAGGAGGCGGCTTGCTGAGAGATCCTAAAAAAGTAGATACGTTGCTCGGCGAATTGAGAGATTCCTGCCCAGGGCTCTTCACCGTGAAGATGCGTATAGGGTTTGAAGATACACGCCACTTTGATCAGTTGCTTGAGCTGATCAACAAGCACTCCATCGATCTGCTCAGCTTGCACGGTCGTACCGTTAAGGAAATGTATCGCAGCCTTGTCCACTATGACTGCATAAAGCATGCCGTCGAGGTGGCGAACTGCCCCACCCTGGCTAACGGCGACGTGACCTCCGCCAAGCGAGCCCAAGAAATTCTAGCCTATACGGGAGCGGCAGGCGTGATGGTTGGACGACACGCCATCCGCAATCCATGGATATTCCAACAAATTCGCGATTTGGAATCCGGCCACACCACTAATCGGATAACGCTTGCCGAAGTGAACACGTATGTGAAACGCCTATACGAAATGGTAAGCAAGCCTTGGGCTAGCGAAAAAGCTCGGGTCAGCAAAATGAAAAAGTATCTCAATTTCGTTGGCCAAGGCGTAGACTCCGATGGAGCATTTCTGCATCAAGCAAGAAGAGCCCAGACCAAGGTGGAGCTTTTTTCCATTTGCGACGAATACATGCTGTCATCGGAAAACCAGTACTTCGCCGATGAACCCTACGAAGGCCTGGTAGCCAGGCCGAATTGTGAAAAGTGAAGGGTGAGGCATGAAGAATGGAATGAATCAATATTCACTCTTCAGCCTTCCTAGATTCCCAAAATCTTGCGGCCGTCTTCGGAGATCATCTGCGGGTTCCAAACGGGATCCCAGACGATCTGCACGTCGGCCTCTTCGACATCGTCGAGAAGCTCTATACGCGTTTTGGCATCTTGAGCAATAACCGGTCCCATGCCGCAACCTTGAGCGGTAAGCGTCATCTTGACGTTAACGTTTCGTTTTCCGTTGCCCGCATTTTCAATGCGCATGTCGTAGATGAGACCAAGATCCACAATATTGATGGGGATCTCCGGATCGTAGCACTGCTTTAGAACGTCCCAGACAAGCTCCTCGGAAAATTCTTCTGCGGAACCAGACGACCCTTGAGCTACTTCTTCTTGGTCGAAATTTTCCAAAGCATCGACATCCACATTCGCGATTCGATACAACCCACCGTCAGTTCTCACCGTTACATTCCCGCCCAGAGTCTGGGTAATGAGCACCGACTCTCCTTCCTTCAGCGTGACGGCGGTCCCAGCAGGAATTTGGGTAGCGCTACAATCGCGAGTGAGGGTAGTTTCCATAAATCAAACAAAAGTTATTGGATATCCAAGCGGTAGGGAAGAATTGCATACACACCCTTAGGATCATTGAAAGTAGTCGCCAGACTCTCGACTTCCTCAAAGACTGATTGAACCGTATCGACCAGAACGTTGCTTTGACCAATCATGGTGTTTTGCGAGAGATTTTTGATAAGCTCATCAAAAAAGTCTTTCGGTTTTGGAAAATCTCTAACGGCGGGATCAGAACCCAAATCAGCCAATTCTCCGGCATGGGCAATAGCGGCTTCAAGCCCGCCAATCTCGTCCACCAAACCGACTTCCAGAGCATCTTCTCCCGACCAAACTCGACCTCCGGCGATCTCAGCGACTTCCTCGATAGGCAAGTTTCGACCTTCGGCTACTTTGGCGAGGAAATCCTCATAAATGTGATCAATCTCATCCTGGATGATTTCCATTTCCTCCTCAGTCTTCGGGCGAGCTACGCTCATGAAATCGGCGAATTTAGCCGTTTTCACCGTGTCAAACGTGAAACCATGGTTGTTGGCGATCTCCTGAAAATTCATAAACAAACCGATCACTCCAATTGACCCTGTAATCGTATTCGGTTCAGCGAAAATCTTGTCGGCGTAAGTTGAAATCCAATATCCGCCAGAGGCCGCAACAGTTCCCATTGAAACGACAACCGGAACATCTTCCTTCGCTAGACGAAGCTCATGCTGAATAACCTCGCTAGCAAAAGCGCTTCCTCCCGGACTATTCACACGCAGCACGATCGCCTTCACTTTGTTGTTCTCGCGCAATTGCCGGATTTCACGAGCAATCCGGTCGCCACCAACCTGGCCTTGTTCGCCCTCGCCAACAACGATCGCCCCTTCCGCATAAACTACAGCTACGTAGCCATTCTTAGCGCTCTTGTTTGTATTGTTAGATTGGATATATTTCGCCAGACTTGTCGCCTTGAATTTCGACTTTTCCGACTCTTCACCTGTAATTTCCTTGAGCTCTTCGATAATTTCTTCCGCGAAAGCCAATTTATCAACGATGCCAATCTCCAACGCATCGTCGGCAGATAGTAATCCTCGAGTGTCGAGGATTTCTTGGAATTCTTCAGAGGTAATTTCAGCCTTGCCCGCAACCGCGGCAACATACTCGTCCCACAAATCGAAGATCAAAGCCTCCGTTTGCTCGCGGGCAGGTTCGCTCATTTTTTTCAATACAAAGGATTCAGCAGCCGACTTGTATTCACCAGCCTTGGTCACTTGAACGCCAATTCCATACTTTTCGAAAAAGCCGGCTAGAAACATGGGTTGGGAAGCGAATCCCGAGCTGAGCAACATGCCCTCCGGGTTCATGTAAATCCTATCCGCTGCCGAAGCCACATAGAGACTGAGTGAAGAAGGATAGGTTACATGAGCGAGAGTGGGCTTACCTGATTCCTTAAAGTCTAGAATCGCCTCGCGCACTTCCTTGAGAGCAGCGAAACCGCTTCCATAACCACTTGGCTGAAATTGTCCCTTAATGTAGAGGCCTTTTATGTCCTCATCCTCAGCTGCCAAACGAATCGAGCTGAGAACATCCCGCAAAGCATACCGCTGAGGCGAATCCTGACCCAAAACCTGATTTATGACTTCCTGCTCCGACTGCGAAACGGGCGAGTCCTGAATATTGCCGCTCATATTGAACACCAGAACGCTGTCTTCAACAACGACTGGCTTTGGCTTACTCATGGATGAAAGCGCTCCCACACCTACCACCAGTACCACAGCTCCGCCGACCACGACCACTGCCATAGCTAGCAGTGTCGCGAAAAACATCTTAAAGAATTCCTTCATATCGAATGGTAACGTCCCATTATAGACACACTTAACTTAGGCGAGTCGCAACGAAAATAACGTCATACCAGCTTGCCCGAACGGGATGATTCTCAATTGGGTAGAAGATCGCTCGGGGCAGAGGTTAGCAAGATCTTCCGCCATCCGAACCAGCCGAAGCCGCCAACGGCTCGAAAGCCTCTTCGATGACACCCTTTGCTTTCGGCCAGGCAAGGAAAGCTTCAACCACCATCCATATCTCCAATGCAAGCGTAGCCACCGCTATGAAAATAAGCGGCCAATTCTTGTCATCAGCGGAAAACCAGCCCGTTTCCATACCTACAGCCTGAATGAACATCTGATAAAACATAGCCCAAGCCGGCATAATCAGCATGAAGATGGTGGGTAAAACAATAAACCAGACAGGAACTCGTCGCCGCCACATCCAAAAAGCGATGACGAGAAAAGCCAAGCCAGCAAGTAGCTGGTTTATCGCTCCAAACATTGGCCACAAGATCAGTCCGCCATTGCCTACATTATCCCATGCCCAAGCCTGACCGGAGGGAGGAACAGCTGCCATGAGAAAGGCGCCCACAACAGCGAAAATAGTCGCCCCGTGCTTGTTGACCAACAAGTTAAAGGGATTGGCTCCCAGCTTGACCGAACCATCGACTTCACGAGTAGCAAACGTTCCAGCCAATTCCTGAATAACGTATCGTTGCAGACGGCAAGCCGTGTCCATCGTCGTTGCAGCAAAAGACGAAACCAGTACCCCCATCAAGGCTACCGCAAAACCAGCCGGCAATCCGAACGCCTTTAGGAAATTGGCAGATCCATCAACGAAAGCTCCTACCTTAGCCCCAAGACCTCCAGCTGCCGACCAAGAAGAATAACGCGAATCAAAAGCAGCCTCGCCCAAGAGCAGTCCACCGGCTCCATCGCTAATTCCCAGGCCTAGACCAGCCACACATGCCAAGATGACCAGGGTAGCCAAAAAACCTTCCATCAGCATTGAACCGTAGCCAACGAATTGAGCATCAGTCTCGCACTGCAGTTGTTTGCTTGAAGTACCGCTAGACACCAGGCAATGAAATCCACTGATCGCTCCGCAAGCTATGGTAATAAAGAGAAACGGAAAGAGAAGCGGAGCCCCCATATCGTTCGATTGAAAAGCCGGGGCGGCGATTTCCAGAGCAGGTCGGGATCCCTCAACAGGAGCTCCACCAAGAATTGCTGCTGCGAAAAGCCCCAGAACAACAAGAGCAAGAGCGGTGATGAGCTGGAGGCTGTTAATGAAGTCGCGTGGTTGAAGCAGAGTCCAAACCGGGAGTACAGAAGCGATATAGGAGTAAATGAGAAGAATAGCCACCCAGGTTCCGAGAGACCAGCTTGCCATCTCCGCATTTAATGCGCCCAGCCAACCCTGATTTCCGAAAGCGACAGACAAATACATCAAAGCCAGAGCAATTAATGAGGGGATAGATAGATCGATTCCCTTTCGATGCAAATAGAGACCGATCGCTACAGCCAGCGGAATTTGGATGATGCAGGGGAAGATCGCAGACGGGTATTGCTTAAACACGACGGCAATGACCAAGCCGAAAATAGCTAGAACAATGGTCAACGCCATGGCCAAAATCATGAGGAAAAGAAGACGTATCCGAGGATTGAGAACGCGCCCCGAGATATCGCCAACCGTCTGACCGCGATTGCGCATTGATACGACCAGTGAACCGAAGTCGTGAACTGCCCCAATAAGGATCGAACCGAAAAGCACCCATAGGAGCGCAGGCAGCCAGCCCCAGATAACCGCGATTGCCGGTCCTACGATTGGACCTGTTCCGGCAATCGATGTGAAATGATGACCAAAAACGACCATCTTTTTCGTCGGGACGTAGTCGGTGTCATCCTGAAGCGCCTTGCTAGGAACGGATGCCTCCACATTGAGTTTGAAAATCTTCCGCGCGAGGAATTTTCCGTAGGTATTGTAGGCGACTATATATAGAACGCCAACGCCAAAGGCGATGAGTAAGGTTTCCATAGTCTGAGAGGGGGCAGTCGAGTAAAGAGCCTGATAGGCAAACCGTATGTTAGTGGATTACGAAGAAAAACGCCCGATTCTGGCAAACTTATTCAGCAATCGCGAGGGAATCAGTGGCGCAAATCTTGCAAGATTCTGAAAACACCAGGTAACAAATAGCTTTCCCAACAGCCAGCGCTTGCCCCAAGCCTTTTCAACACGAATACTGCCTCCCTCTCCTCTCAATCATGCGTCAAGAACTCCTTACCACGAATCGCAAGGCCTTAACCATAAACCTGGATAACGAGAAGTACGGCACCATCGCGGAAATCGGAGCAGGACAAGAAACCGCCAGAGCGTTTTTCCAAGCCGGCGGTTCGGCAGGGACCATTGCGAAAACCATGTCGGCTTATGACATGACTTTTAGCGACGAAATCTACGGCAAGACGGATCGGTACGTTTCAGAAGATCGTCTCAATAAAATGTTGGATACGGAATTTCGCCTGCTTCGCCAGAGGCTGAGCGAAAAGATCGGAGACCAAAAGTGCTTTTTCGCCTTTGCCAACACCATCAAAGCCAAAAGCTACGGCAAGGCCAACGATGCTCATGGATGGCTTGGCATTAGATTTCAACTACAACCGCAAGGAGAGCCGAATGACATCATTACGCACATAAGGCTTTGGGACGACGAAAACGTACTGCAACAGCAAGCTCTCGGCATCATCGGCATCAATCTAATCTATGCCGCTTACTACCTTAACAACGATTCGGAAGCTATGATCAAATCGCTTCTCGATAATCTGACCAGCCAAAGGATGGAAGTGGATCTCATCAGGGTTGATGGTCCGGATTTCGAGAATGTGGACAATCGAGTCATGAGCTTGAAGCTCGTTCGCAACGGTCTGACCAATGCGGTTCTCTTTTCGCCAGATGGTCGCGTCATGCAGCCTTCCAATGCCTTTTACAAAAAGGCTATTCTGGTTGAGCGAGGCAGTTTCCGACCTGTAACACGCGTCAATATCGATATGCTCAAATGCGCCGGAGGCCAGTTCATTCAAGAGCCCCTGGTTCAGGGGAAAGATATTATCGTTCTCGCGGAGATTACGATAAACAACCTGCTCACATCAGGCCAGGGAGAACTGGATAACGATGATTTTCTGGCTCGCATTGATACCCTTGGAGCCACCGGCAACTACACGCTGATCTCAAACTACTTCGAGTTCTATCGCCTAACGTCCTACTTTCGTCGATACACGAAGGAGATGATCGGCGTAGCCATGGGGGTGAATAATCTGCTGGAAATCTTCAACCCGAAATACTACGGCGATCTAGCGGGCGGGATCCTGGAAAACTTCGGCAGACTCTTCCGCAATTCCGTAAAGCTTTACATCTATCCCATGCGACAGAAGGCTTATCGCCACTACTTGGAGCTAATGTCAAAGGAGGCCATCGAAACGGTGAAGGCCAAACTGCCCTCCACCGCAGGAGGTATCGCCGACGAACTGCTTATCACATGCGATAACCTTCGTATCCAAAATGAAATGACTCATCTTTATCGCCATTTGCTGGAAAACGACTATATCGAACACATTCGAGGCGTCGACGAAAGTCTGTTGGACATCTTCTCCCGCGATATCCTGCAGCTCATCTCCGAAGGCGATGCCAACTGGGAAAAGATGGTCCCCGAAAAAGCAGCCGCCTTTATCAAAGAAAAACAGTTTTTTGGATACGAAAATAAAGCAGCGGAAACAGCGGCGTCGTAGAAAGCTAATATGCAGGTCGGCATGTCGAAGACACGTCGCTACGAGATTCACGTAGCGGTACCGGGGAGCGCCCGCGACGACCCATCTACGAGCAAAGCGAGAACAACACGCCTAGGACGTTCCTACAAAATTGCGTTTTCGTCGCTCAATCGAAATGCGCGGCCAGCCAAATCGTAGGCTTTTCCGTTTGGGCCACCCTGTGCTTGACTCCTTTGGGAAGCAGTAGGTGATCGCCCACGCTTAAGCTCGCTTTTTCGCCACCTTCGTATTCGATTACTCCTGATCCCCTAAGAATCAGCACCCATTCATTCTTCTCCTGATCGTACCATTCGCCCGACTTTGTACAATGGCCATTCGAAACGATGCGTTCAATACGTATCTGGTCTTTGGATATGATATCCTCGAAAACTTCCTCGGTTAAATCGTCGGGTATATTGCTAAGCAAATTCATCGCACAAAAATCTCTCCTGTTAATATAGCCAAGCAAGATGCAATCTATCCTCAATATTCTTGAGAAATTTCGATTGAATTTTACACTTTCGCTATCGTCATAACGCGAGTACTGGCTTACCTTGCCGCAGAATGAAATCGCCACGCTTGAAAAAGTCCTTACCTGTGTCAAAGCCACGGAGTACTGTATTGGCTTTCCCATCCCACCACTTCGGCGGGATCGCATGGCGCTTATCGAAAATTGACATCGTTTCCCTGCGGTAGGAACCGCAGGGAATGTTCTAGCAGATTCATGAGTAACGTCATTGAAGAGAAATCGACAAAGTCGGAAAAGAAAGAACAACTGAAGGATCTTGCCCTCAAGCTAGGGGTGATTCAACGAGAAGCTAAGAACCTTGGCATTCCCGCCATTGTAATCATCGAGGGCCTTGATGCCTCCGACAAGGGCAGGCTTATAAACGCCATGGTGCTGGAGATGGACTCTCGAGCCTACAAAATTTATTCGACCCATGCTAGTGAACAGGAAGCCCTCGAGTTTCCTCTCCTACGGCGATTCTGGAACCACACGCCGACAAAGAGGCAACTCCAGTTCTTCGATCGTAGCGCCTATTATTTAGTGCTGGATGCCTGGGCGGACGGACGTATTCGAGAAGATCAACTCAAACGCTATTGGCGCGATATCAAGCGTTTCGAAAGGCAGTTGCACGATGATGGGACGATCATCGTGAAGCTCTTTTTGACCATTCCCAAAAAGGAACAGGCCAAGCGATTCGAAGCGCTGGAAGCTAATCCCAAAACCGCCTGGCGCGTAACAGAGAAAGATTGGCGACGCCACTGGCAGTACCGCTCTTACCTGGACCAAGTCGAGAGCATGGTCGAAAAGACGAATCAGGATTTCGCCGAATGGCAGCTGATAGACGCTAGCGATTTTAGAACAGCGGCGATTGAGCTCTACGAAGCCGTGATCGACAAACTGGACAAAGCTGTCGTCGAAAAACGGAGACAGACCTACCAGAAGAAGGATTCCAGAAAGTGGATACCCTACAAGGGCAAGCGCTACTTATCAAAGGTCAAGCACCCTCTTGCCATGGACAGGGCCGAATACAAAAAGATCTTGAAAGAACGGCAGGCGGAAATGCACGAAATCGTTCATGACATCTACTATCGTAAGATTCCCGTGATCATGGCTTACTGTGGTTGGGATGCTGCGGGAAAAGGAGGTTGCATTAAACGCTTATTGCAGGGAATCGATCCGCGAAGTTTTCAAGTCATACCCGTTGGGGCTCCCAACAAGACTGAGCTTAGCCACCACTATCTCTGGCGGTTCTGGAAAGAGATGCCGAGGCGAGGGAAAATTTCCATCTTCGACCGATCGTGGTACGGGCGCGTTTTAGTCGAGCGGGTGGAAGCCCTTTGCTCCAATGAGGAATGGCAGCGGGCCTACAAGGAAATCAACGAAATGGAAGAGCATCTCGTCGATTATGGAGCTGTCGTAATAAAATTCTGGTTGCAGATCGATAAGCAGACCCAATTAGAACGTTTCGAGGCTCGAAAGGAGAACCCCTACAAGAGTTGGAAGATCACCGATGAAGATTGGCGCAATCGAGAGAAGTGGGATCTCTACGAGGAAGCGGTTGATGAGATGATCGATAATACCAATACGGAAAAAGCCCCCTGGTCCCTTATTTCGGCAAATTGTAAAATGAACGCTCGCATCCAAACTTTGGACATCACGATAGATCGCCTGAACAAAGCCCTGAAGAAGCGACGATTGGCTGTGTTATAGGAGAATGCAGCTATGATCGTGAGATCATGGATTAAAAAAGCTGGATTTTCCGCAATCTCATGATTGCGGTTATTTTTTAAACTTCGCGTGCTTATTGAAGAGCGGCTCTAGCGTTTGGGAGAGTTCATTGAAAAACGTCTGTCGTTTCTGGTAAAGAGCATGAGTCTCTGAATTTGGTTCAAGTCGTGTTGACTCATCCAGCGCAGTCGCTCCTTCAACTACCGAAGCGATATCCAGATCAGGCTGACTTTGTCTCTCGAAAGCCCAGGTAGCCTGCAAAGCGCCTCCCAAGGCAGCGGCTTCATCCTCGGCCATGCAAACGACTGAAATGCCGAATACATCGGCAATGATGCGGCGCCAAGCCGAGCTTCGGGAGCCGCCTCCCGTAAGTCTGGCCTCTGTCGTCGTGACTCCCAGTTCCCTTAAGCGCTGCAGACCGAAATTCATTCCCATCGTAACGCCCTCCACAGCCGCCCGAACCATACAGTTCGGGTCCATGGTATTCTTATTTAGACCGAAAAACACACCGGATCCATTTGGGATAGAAGGAGTGCGCTCTCCTTCCAAATAAGGAAGAAGCATGAGACCCTTCGCTCCGGGAGGAGCTGCGTCTAGAGCTGTATTCAAAGCTTCATGATCAAGTGAGAAGAGTTGGCGAAAATGCTCGGACACAGTAGTGACATTCATCGTACAGAGCAGTGGCAAATAGCCATTCGTAGAATCGCAAAACGCGGCTATCTCGCCGTTGGGATCAACAACCGGAGCTTCATTGTACGCGTAGATTGTACCACTGGTACCAAAGCTAGCCGTCGCGACTCCGGAAGAAACGTTGCCCGTACCGATCGCCCCCATCATGTTGTCGCCCCCACCCGCGCTTACGATGACAGAGGAAGACAAACCGTATTTTTCGGCAAGTTGAGAACGAAGCGTTCCGCAAATCGAATCGCTGCTGGAAAGGGAGGGAAGGTAATCAGCAATTGAAGGATCGATGGCGTTAATCACTTCCTGGCTCCATGTTCGAGAACGAACATCCATGATAGCCGTACCTGATGCATCTCCATACTCCATGAAGTACTCTCCGCACAGATAGAAATTGAGAAAATCATGTGGAAGCAGGATCTGCCGCAATTGGGCGAACTGCTCTGGTTCATTTCGTTTGAGCCAAAGAACTTTGGGAGCCGTAAAGCCAGGAAGGATACGATTTCCGATTTTCGCAATGGCGTTGTCCTCCCCGCCCAAGGCCTCTGCGATCAGGATGCACTCCTCAATGGTGCTCGTGTCACACCAGAGCTTCGCTGGACGTATCACGTTTCCCCATTCATCGAGCGGTACAAATCCATGCTGCTGTCCGCTAACTCCGATTCCTTTGACCGCAGATCGGTCAACATCGGCAAGGGCCTGAAGAATAGCTGTATCCATGGAATCCAGCCATTCCTGGGGATGCTGCTCCATGTGCCCGCTGGGCAGGCCTTCAATCAGGGTATGAGGCGCTTTCCCCTCAGCTATAGTTTTCTTGGCAACAGCATCGTAGACTACCGCTTTGACGCTCTGCGTTCCGCTATCGATTCCAATGAATAAAGACATCTTGAATGAATTTCATTCAGGAATGGAGAGAGTTGCGAGCTGGAGCAACGATAAGAAAGCGTCAAACTCGAATTGCAGTCACAAAAAAAGCCGAGGCGAAATGCCTCGGCTTGAAATTGATAAAAGAGAAGATGACTATCTCTTTCTCTTAGTAGCTTTTTTCTTAGCGGCTTTCTTCTTAGGAGCTGCCTTCTTCTTGGCGGCTTTCTTCTTAGGAGCTGCCTTCTTCTTAGCGGCTTTCTTTGGAGCTGCTTTTCTCTTTGCGGCTTTCTTTGGAGCTGCCTTCTTCTTAGGAGCGGCTTTTTTCTTAGCGGCCTTCCTTGCTACCTTCTTAGCAGCTTTTTTGGTGGCTTTCTTAGCTGCCTTCTTAGCAGCTTTCCTTGGAGCTGCCTTCTTCTTAGCGGCCTTCTTCTTAGGGGCGGCCTTCTTCTTGGCAGCTTTCTTTGGCTTAGGAGCTGCCTTCTTGAGAGCTGCGCTAGCAGGATTGCCTGGAAGCGACTCAAGAGCTGCGCGAAGCAGTTCGCCGATACTTACTTTTTTGCTCTTCGCCAATCTGACGAGAGAGTTCTTTTGACTAAGCGGAAGACGCACCGAAATCTGACGATGCTTTTCTACCACTGGTTTGAAGCCAGAATAATCGAATTTGGAAATCGCGTAACGAATGATTTCGCTTTTCGATAGACCACCGAGCCTGGATTGATACTTATCCAATACTGCGATGAGATCTGCCTTTAGATCGAATGTGAGCGGTGAGCTCTCTGCGCTTTTTTTAGCGGCCATTTCTGTGATATGGTTTGTTTGTTAACGGTTTATCTTTGGAAAATTTCCAAGCCTTAAGCCAACCTAACTAACTATAAATAAGCGATTTTCAAACTTTATCTTGTTATTATTTTTTGGTTACAAACAAATTTTTTACAATTCAGACCTCTATGAGTGGGTGTATTCAAAATTTTTGTCAATACCGTAGTTGTTTACCCTAGACCAGTATCCATAAAAAGGGTTCAGATAAAAAAAGGCGGTACCCAACCGTAAAATACAGAAGCACTCGAATAAGCTGACGCCTAAAAATGTGGATACTAGCCTATCCGTAATGCAGGATTCCCTACCCGGACTCGGATATTGGAGCCTTGAATACTGCAATTCATGGCCTGTTCAGTTCAGTAAAACGCGAATTCGCCTGTATTCTTATTTTCAGGATCACGTAAGACAAGGTCGCAAAGCCTTCAGCATTGAAATTTACAATACAGGGATGTTTCAGGGCGATCTTGAAATTGCGGATACGAAACGAGGCGGTAAACGAAACTAGCAAAAACGCTCCTGGAACTCTTGTATCCACAACTCATTGTCTAAGCTGTTATCCATAGAGGAGATACAAAAAGATCGTAACCAGCCGCAGGATCGTTGTTCGGATGTTAAAACATGCCAGCGCAATGATATTGACATAGTCAGGCGAGCGTGAGTTGCATACCGAGTCCTGAACAAGCCCCTCCCATTTATCCAAAAATTCCAGAACCCATCTGAAAATGGCGAAAGTTGAGATCAAAGACCTCGTGAAAGTCTACCCGGAACGCAAAGGACCGGGCGTTAGAGCGGTAAACAAAATTGATCTGACGATCGAAGACCGGGAATTCATGGTACTGGTGGGACCATCTGGCTGCGGAAAATCGACAACCCTCCGCATGATCGCAGGGCTGGAGGAGATCACAGAAGGGGAAATCGCCATTGATGGACGTGTCATCAATAACGTTCTCCCCAAGGATAGGGACATCGCGATGGTCTTCCAGAACTACGCCCTCTATCCTCACATGAGCGTTTATGACAACATGGCCTTCGGCCTAAAGCTGCGCAAATACGCCAAGGAAGAGATAGAGCGCCGCGTCCGCGATGCGGCTGGAATTCTAGGCATCGAGTCGCTTCTGCAACGCAAACCGAAAGCTCTCTCCGGCGGGCAACGTCAACGCGTGGCTGTTGGACGAGCGATTGTTCGCAAACCAAAGGTATTTCTGTTCGACGAACCGCTTTCCAACTTGGATGCTAAAATGCGCGTGTCCACGCGAACGGAGATTTCGAAACTCCACGCTCGTTTGGCAACGACCATGATCTATGTCACCCACGACCAGGTCGAAGCTATGACGATGGGCGATCGCATCTGTGTAATGAAAGATGGCGACATCATGCAGGTGGCCGAGCCGCTCGACCTGTACAACCACCCGGAAAACATGTTCGTCGCCGGCTTCATCGGAAGCCCCCCCATGAATTTCGTCCATGGAACGCTCGAGCAGAATGGCAATGCGACCTATTTTATCGAAAACAACCAGACAAGCAGCCCCTTGAAGTTGAAGCTCAACGACGATCTCGCTCGACGCGGAGCTTCGCATGTCGGCAAGGAAATCGTTTTCGGCATCCGCCCCGAAAACGTTCAGGATCTTCTGACGGTTTCCGAAGTGGATGCGGAGCAAACAGCCTCGGTGAAAGTCGAAGTAGCCGAGCCGATGGGAAATGAAACCTTTCTGTATTTGGATACTGGATCGACCTCATTCATTGGAAGAGTGAGAAGTAATGAAAAGTTCGATGCGAACCAGGATGTGAAGGTTTGGTTCAACATGCAGCATGCCCACCTCTTTGATCCAACGTCCGAACTTGTGCTCAAATAGAATTTAGGAAATAGAATTTACACGAACGCGCAGCCCAAATGGGCTGCGCGTTTTTTGTCTCCCTTCAACCCCCAAGCAACAGGTGGGGATCACACTCCTATTTTCACACCACCATCACTCTCTGCACAGGCTCATGCACTGCTTGAGATCCAACTTCCCTGATCCCAGACAAGGAATGCGGTCCACTTGCTTGATCGCTTGGGGCACCCATAAATTCGGAAGACCCATGCCGGCTAAATTCGAACGCAGCTCAGCCAAACTCACTTTGAACCTAGTTAGCAAAACCAACTCCTCGCCTTTGCGAGCCGACTCTCGGCTTCCTATGACAAAAGCCGGCTCTTCAGAGCTAATCCATTCTGGATACGCGCTAGCGATCGCCGCTTCGACTCCAATATGCGGCACCATTTCACCACCAATCTTAGAGAAGCGCTGCTGCCGACCATCGATGAACAGAAAACCATCCTCATCGAAGCGCACGATATCCCCTGTATTCAACCATCCACTCTCATCGAAAACGCCTGACGTCTGCTCGGGATCCAGGTAGCCGCGAAATACATTGGGACCTTTGACAAACAGCAAACCAGACTCTCCATCCCCAACTGGCTTGTTCGGATCATCGGTAGAGACCACGCGAGCCCAAACTCCGGGGAGCATTCTACCCACCGAGCCTTCCCTAGATCCTAGATGCTCTGAATCATCTCTCGCCAGTAGATCTTCGCTTTGCAGACAGTTCGCGGCAATGACGGGCGAGCACTCGGTCATTCCATAGCCTTCTAAAATCGGTGAACCGAACCTTTCTTTCCAAGCAGCTACGAATTCAGGCGGCGTTTTCTCCGCGCCCGCAATGGCGATACGGAGGCTTTGGAAATCCTTGGCCGATGCCTTTCTTAAATACGGTCGTAGAAAGGTCGGGGTTCCCAAAGTAACGGTGATAGCTTCATCCCTGATAGCTTCGATCGCTCCTCGTACATCCAAAGGCGAACTCAGCGTTACCAGCTTCAGCCCTTTAAGAATGGGATACCAGAAACCAGCCGTGTAGCCAAAGCTATGGAAAAGAGGGAGGTTACCTAAAAGGCGATCGTCCTTCTCCAGAATTCTACACTCGGAGAGCTGCTCGACATTGCTGATTACATTGCGGTGAGAGAGAGGTATCCCTTTGGGCAAAGCAGAACTGCCACTGGAAAACATCAATGCCGCTTCGCTATCGCCACCCTTACGACGGATTCCAAAATAACGCCCCAAAAACGGCGCGGGCAAAAGCAAAACCTTAAGAGCTACAAGAGCAGCCTTAATTCCGCCTAGCTTCCGAGCAAGGGTCTCCATTTCGACAATACGAACGCCTTCGAGAGGAAGATTAGGAAAGCGAGCCAAGAGTTTTCCCGAAGTAATCAGCGTATCCACTTTGCTATCGCGCAGCATGGATCTAAACCCCTCGGAACTCACTGTAGGATTAAAATTGACGGGAGATTTGCCAGACCAGACGACGCCAAGATTCGCCGTTGACCCGGCAAACCCAGGAGGCAATAAAAGGCCAACGCGTCTTTGTTCGGAAAGACTCTCCATCTCTCTCGATAGGAGCAGTCCAGCGCCAAGAAGCTTAAGACCTTTGTATTCCTGACGCTTGCCCGTTCTATCCACCAGAATAGTCTCGAAGAGACGGCCCTTAAGCGATCTTAGAGCTGTAAATCCAATAGACTGCGAAAGAGACCTTCGTGAACTGTAGACTTCGTATCCAAGTTTCATTACCTCATCTTGCATTCTCTCGGCAGTCGCTTCTTCGCAAGGAATAGGTTCACCAAACTGAATGCCAACTCGGCGACGCAAAGGCATGCCTGATCGATAGGTGAAGGGCTTGTGGGCAAAACTGAAAATCGAGCCCCACATGCCATCCAGATAAACGGGGACGACAGGTACTCCAGCCTTGCGAGCCATGAGCGTAGCTCCTCGTTTGAATGGATACAAGGTACCCGTTCGCGTAAGACGACCTTCAGGGAAAATACAAACCACGTCCCCTTGCTCTAGAGCCTCGACCGTCTTCACAATAGCTTCTTTGGCTCGATTGGAAGAGATATCGATTACATTGAATCGCTTGTAGGCCCATCCGATGAAGGGAAACCTGATACTGCAAGGTCCCCCAATAAAGCGCGCAGGGCGATTCGTAGCTGCATAGAGCAATATAGCGTCCATGAAACTAACGTGATTGCAGATCATGAGGACGCCGCCCTCTTTTGGGAATCGCTCAAGACCTTTGACGCGAGTCGGATAAATAATCCTTGCCAGCCCGAGAACGGCAACGCGTACTAGACTTTCGGGTACAAGATAGGACATCCAAACGACAACGACGATGGAAAGGACCGCCAAAAGATAGACCTGACTTTCGGGACTCCATCCTAACTTGCCGGAGAGAATCGTCTGCAATCCAACAAAACCGGTGCTCATCAAATTGATCGCAACATTTCCCATAGCTACCGTTGAAGCTCGGGTTTCGTCCTTGGCAGAAGCCACGAAAAGGGCGTGGAGTGGAGCCGAAAACAATCCCGCCGCGATACCGATTAGCAAAACGGCAATCCCAACGAACTGGGAATCGGCCCAGACCAAAGCGCTCAGAGGAAGAAAAAGCGTCATACCAATCGCCCCAATGAAAGCGAGACCCACCTCGATTCGCTTGCGGCATAGCGTAGCAGCCACGCCACTACCAATTGCAGCCCCAATTCCTAGCAGAGCGGAAAAGAGCCCGCCCTGACTGGCTGCGCCCATCGCTTGGCTGTGATCCCAACGGCTTTCTTGCATTAAAATCAGGATCAGCATAGTGCCCGCGCCATAAAACCATCCCATTCCCAGTACAGGCCATTTCAAACTTGGCGTCTCGATAATCGACTTTGCTACTTCGAACGGTCGAGTCGAACCGGAAACATCGAGTCTAGTTCTATCTTGTACATTAAAAACGGATACAAATCCAAGCAAAGCGAGAAACGAGCTTATCAGTCCGATGATCGCCACGGATTCCCATGGACTGCCAGACCAAGCCCAGAGTCTATCGAAAGACAACCCTCCGACAGCAAGACCAAGTAAAGTCGCGGCAATCGCCACTAACTCGAGAAGTCCCATAGCCCAACCTAATCTCTGCTTGCCAAAAAGATCCCCAAGCAAAGCGTTACGAGCGGGAGCCAACACACACGATTGAATAGCCACACCTGCCAGGCCAGTAATGAGTATCGCCAAGGACTGAAAGTGAGCGCCTGCCGACAACATCAGCAGCGAAATCGCTTGAAAGAGATAGCTGAACTTGACGACACCTGCCTTCGCTAGACGATCGGTAACGCGACCAACGAAAGGCGATAAAACAACGTAGGGAACGATGTAAATGAAGGAAATGATTCCCGCCCAAACAGCGGCTTGATTCTCCGACATGGTAGCAGCCACAAGGTAGGACGCAGCGATCTTGCTAGCGAAATCGCCAAAGCTATTGAGAGCCTGAGCTCCGATCACTCCATACGCTCTTTGAGGAGAAGACTTTTGATTCATGCTCCCCACATTCGCTAGGATTGTGCCACGAAAGGAAATCGAGATGCCTAAATCTTTAAACTAATAATAATCAATAATTTAAAATTTTCAGCAAATATGAATTGCTCGATAAATTAACGAAATAAGACAATAAATGTATCTTAGATAAATACATTTATTGTCTTTTAGGTTCGGCTAATGGATCAAAAGTTCTAGCTAACGCCTAGCACATATCGCTTAGCCGTACGCCGGTCGACCTGCATGATTTTGGCTGTTTCTTCGTAGCTCCCGCATTCCCGATACAAGGATTGAGCATACTGGCTCAAAAGCTCATTGGCCGTTAGCCTTTGACGCGAAGCTTCGTTCAGCTCCCCTACCTCCTTTGAAGTGAGCTTCAGATTTTCCGGGTTGTACTGTCCATGTACCAAAATATTACGCACGCATTGCTCCAGCTCCCGGAAATTGCCTGGCCATTCATAAGCCAGACCCAGATTCGACTTGATCCAAGAACTAGCCTCGTCCGCAAGCGACGGCCCATCCTCCGAACCAGCAATACGTAGCGAAATATATAATACAAAATGCTCTAGCTCGTCTTTATCTTCACGAAGAATCTCTTTGAGGCTAGGAGTGTGAATTCGATCCGAGCAAAGCCGAAAATAAAAGTCTTCACGAAAGCTGCCTTTGGCTATCTCGGCTGGCAAGTCGCGATTGGTTGCCGCCATGACCTTGCCCGAAAAACTAAGCAGCTTGTTATCTCCCAATCTTTGAAACTGTCGCGTCTGTAACACGCGCAGGAGCTTGATTTGAATGGACGGATCGGTTTCGCCAACCTCGTCTAGAAAGACAGTTCCATAAGGCCCGCAATCTTCGAAATAGCCGCGGCGATCCTGTAGAGCTCCTGTGTAAGCTCCCTTTCGGTGACCAAACAATTCAGACTCGATCAAAGTTGGAGACAGAGCAGATAGATTGAGCGGATAAAAAGCCTGGTAAAAATCGACTTCGAAAACCGCTTTTTTCCAATCGAAAGGAACGAATCGAGAAAGAGCAACCGCTCGAGCGATCAATTCCTTGCCTGTTCCAGATGGCCCCGTAATGAGCGTAACAATATCTCCCATACGATTGTATAGAGATCTCCGATACCGCCGAAAATTATGAGTGAAAGACGATCGCCAAATGCGAGCTCTCAGCTCGTTGATCGCCGGCGAACCTCCGATGATGAAATTATAGATATTCACCCAAGCCCGTCGCACTTGATAATAGAAAGCGAAAATGTGCGCTTCGAACTGGGGCTCTAGTGAAAGAGCCGAACAGACACCCAGGTAGTGCCTAAGCATGTCCCGACAATCGATAAAAAAATCGATGCGCTCGGTTGGAGGCTTATTCTGCAATGAGCGTTCAATGAGGGCATCGAAGCGCTTCATGAAATGATGGAAGACGAAAAAATGAACGAGATTCTCGTAAACTGATAGATCCCTCTCTTTCCAGCCATCAGGATTTTTGGCCAGCTTTCGTCGAGCAGACTCTATGAGACGCTGGGCTATTCCCAGCAAGTTGGATAGATTGGGAGCCAGCAATTCCTCCGACTGTCCAGGCAGAATAGCTCGCTCTCGCTCATTGTATTCACTTCCCAAGCACTCTCGCTCTAGCTTCCATCTCGTTTCCTCGAAAGGATTGCAGTAGCCGATTTCCGCTACCTTTTGCGCCAATGGCCAGTCCTCCCTGGCAAACAACGATTTAGCCATGGGCATACACTGAATGAATATGGCCTTTGGTCAATAAATGACTACTTCTTAGCAGAATTCAGGAGCATTTCTACAAGGCTTCCGGGGTGACGGTTTCAAACCGAGTTTCTTCCTCTTTGAGAAATCGCTTTCCAACAATGTTTTGAGTCAAGGCAACGGGCTCGAAGAATTCTTTGGCTACGCCAACACCCACCGACGCATCAAGCACCCTGAAGCGCGTTTTGTCCTTTGTCTCTTCGTCGCGAATTTCGATAGAGTTGAGAATCCATTCTTCATCGACCTTTTTCAGGCCAGTAATCGAAATCGTTTTTATCAGCTCTTTTTCGGGGCCATAGATTTGGCCCTTGAAGATGACTTTGAATTGATCGTCGACGAAAAGTCGAACGCCAGAAACGCTTTCGCTAAGAGTCACGTCATGTTCAGGCGGATACATCCAAAAGGAATGAGTGACTCGTCGTCTAAGCGTTGTACGGCCCTCGTAGTAGAAGCGTTGCCAGTACAAAAAAGGGCGCAGCAAATCGAAAGTGGAGAACGTAGAGGAAGCAACGGGATCGAAAATGCTTTTGGAATCAATAAGCTCAGGCGGACCCTCTTGATGACTCAGCGCTTTCATGGCGAATGGCGAGGGTCCATTTTGCAGAAGCAAACGAAGAATTTTGGGAGCCGTCACATTGCCATCACCGGTTAGTTTTGCTTCTTCCAAGACAACATCGATGCGCTCGACAGGACCCCGCTCATTGCTTGAACCAACCATCACTCCCGACAGGTATTGCGTTGGTTCGCGACGAGGCATGATCTTGAGCTGAAAGCGATAGGAATAATCGCCCATCAGATCCATCAGAGACCGCGAATGTTGCAGTATTTCCCAACCAAGGCTTTGGCTAGGATCTTTTCCTAGCGTATCCAAAGGATTGGGACCAAATCGCTTTTGTCCAATCGTATTCGCCGACATAAACAGGGCGAACGTTGAAAAGATTAGGGCCAACCGAAAACGCATATGGCCCCTTAGACCCAGAACGAAGGATTTTGTTTACTGCTGAGGAGTTGATTCCTCTGAACCGGAAGGCTCATTCGCCGCTTCCTCAACCGTCGACTCTAAATCAGCAGCTGCTTGCTCAGCAGTCCCAGTAGCCTCGGTTAGCGTCTCCATCAAAGCAGGGATCTCGCCAGTCGAGGCCGTTTCTTCAAGGTCGAACTGCGGCAGGGCATTTTGATCCGCTTCAGCTTCCTGTTGGTTCATCCAGAGGACAGCAAGGTACAACCCGAACACCATCACAAAAAACACGATGGCAACGTTACGAGTGAGCTTGGTTAATACATTGGTAGTATCCGCTCCGAAAGTCGACTCGGCCATTCCGCCACCCATAGCTGCCCCCAGTCCGCCCTGCGCGCTACCCCGTTGCATAAGGATAACGAGAATCAGAAAAATCGAGACGAGTACCAGAACGATGGTGAGTAGGTTGATGAGAATGCCCATGAGAACCGGAGACAGTCGATAATTGCCCTAATCTTGTCAAGAACGGATCATTAAGCCGATTTGACCGGAAAAATCACTCTTCCAGACCAATCTTTTCTAGAATGCGCTGCAGGTCGTCATTGCCAGCGTAATCGATCAGAATGCGCCCTTTCTTGGGGCTATGTTTTAGAGAAACATTGGTATTCAGGAAAGAGGTCATCCGCTTCTCGATATCGGTAATGGCCGCGGCTTCGCTTTCAGGAATCTGGCGAGAGGCGCTTGATTTCGATTTGCCTGACTTGCGAAGCGAAATAATGAGCGATTCGGCCGCTCGAACGCTGTGACCATCCTCAATGATGCGGCGAGCGAGCAGTGTTTGTTCGTCTTTTTCCTCTAAGCCAAGCAGGACTTTGGCATGCCCCGAAGAAAGCAAACCAGACGAGAGGTAGCCCTTTATCTCCTCGGGAAGCGAAAGCAGTCTGAGGGAGTTGGCAATCGTCGCCCGCCCTTTTCCAACGCGTTCGGCAACCTGCTCTTGGGTTAGATCGAAATCGCCGATGAGGCTGGCATAACCCATGGCCTCTTCAATGGGGTTTAAACTCTCGCGTTGCAGGTTTTCGATGAGAGCCATCGAAGCGGACGAGGCGTCACCCGCCTCGATAATGCGAGCAGGAATTTTAGAATGCTTCAGCAGTTTGAAAGCCCGCCAGCGGCGTTCTCCGGCAATGAGCTGATAAACTTCATCAGCCTGCCTAACGACGATTGGCTGAATCAGACCCTCACTCTGAATGCTCTCGGCGAGATCGTTCAGTTGGCTCTCATCAAAATCTCTTCTTGGCTGGTAAGGATTGGGCTCGATTCTAGAAACAGGGATTTCCAAAAAATCAGGCCGTTTTTCCTGCACAGGAAATGCTGCCTTGGAATCGGTTGCTTTAGCGGATTT
>JANQKI010000282.1 GCA_028281165.1 Opitutaceae bacterium
TCGCGCAACGCATCCGTTGCCTCTATAGACGACTAAGCCATCCTCTTCATCGAGCTCTTCCACTTGGAACTGCTCATCATTCCTCGTTTTTATGGTATCACCGACCCTGAATAAGGCCCGCTTTAGAACTGGCGTATCAGTAGCGTAGATACGTTGTTCTTCCGCAGCGGGAAACTCAACCCCGATCCGGTAATGCTCGACCGTTGTAACGATACCGAGACCTAATTCTGGCTCAGGTTCGCTTATGCATCGATGACCTACGATGAAACCACTCATGAGGAACAGCTTGCCAGATTGAAAAAGAGAGGCAAGCCACTCGATGCTAAGTGGCGAATTAAAGAACAGCAGCTAAACTAGGGATGTTCCTTTCGGAACCTTGACGATGACCGTACCTGCAATCTTATCGTGCCAGCTCTGTCTATCCGCATCCCAGCTAGCCCAAAAGAAACCGACTCCGACGCAGACGAAGGATAAAATTGAGGCAAATGCCCGAATAAGAGCAACGCCAATGGTCAACTCCCCGCCATTGATCCGCTCGACTTTCAAATTGAGAGCAGCGCCTCCCAACGTGGTGCCTTTCCAAACCCAAAACGCTACATGATAAGCCAGCCAAATGAGGAGAAATTTAGAGCCGAAATCGATGAACCACGACAACGCGTCGAGAACATTGATTGTCACGGCAACGATAATTAGATCGATCAAAGCGGCGAGCAATCTTGGCCCGAAGCCTATCGCTTCGTATTCCTCATCCTGGTACAGCAAGGAGGAGGATTCCAATTCTCTTTCCGCTAAAGCTTCCTCACGCCCCGGTTCGGCAACAACAGCCCGCCTCCTTATCGATCTGTATGAGCCCTCGGAAGATCTCGCGTTATCCGAAAGACTGGAAAAAAGGGCTATCACTACAGCCCCAGAACCAACCAGGCTGATTGAAACGAACAGGAGCATGCCTACAAAGGGAACAGCGTAGCCAATGGAGACAAGCGCTCCACCAACAAGAACAGAAAGCGGAATATTTTGCTCCAACCCAAATCGCCTGCCAATCAAGCCGTAGACGGCGACAAACGAAAGCAGCCACATAACAAGGAGCCCGACGCTTAGAAACGGCATAGCCAGTATACCAATTACCGTGGCAACTAGAATGAGCATGATAATGGATACCAGTGGGAGTCCTAAAAGCTGGAAGCCGATTCCAGCCAAAAAGGCCTGAGCAGGACGTTGTTCCAACGCCTCGATACAAGCGTTGGCAGGCTTGGGAAAGGCAGCTCCTAGCAAGGCTGTCATAAGAACAGCGAACATAGCCGCGTACCAAGTCCAGGACATGTCAGGGACGATAAACCGACCCATAGCCAGGCCCTCGATAAAGAAGGGGTGCACCTTATCCCAATTATCGTAACCGAATGGGATGGGAATGGGCACTTCTTCCGTATCGCCCATAATGACAGACCCTTCTGCACGATTAAGCGCCCCTCCCACAACGACGACATTATTTACGCGAGCATTGGGACCGAGATCCGCATTACCCAGCACCACCACCATATCGCGATCAATCGAGCCGTCTATCTTGGCGTTGCCCAGAACCGTAACGAAATCTCGGCTAACGTCTCCTTCCAGATGACTGTTGCCCATAACAGTTACATAGTCCCCGAAAATTTGTCCCTCGGCGTGCGAATCAGAGAAAATAACTACCATATCGCGAACACTGCGATCTCCAGCCAAATGGCCGGGATTTAGTATGCTCACCAAATCTCCTTCAGATCGATTTCTTCTCGGATTTCGTTTCCCCGTTTGCTCGGAAACGATCTTTGCAACTTCTGCCTTCTCTTCGACTTCTTCAACCTGAACCTCTTGCTCGGAAACATTCTCTTCGACCTGAACATCCTCTTGAGCAAATCCGAATGGCATCAGGAAAACGGATACAAGAAAGACCTTAGAAAAAAACTTAATCCAGTATTTCATTATACAATCGATTCTAGCGTAGTCAATTTCTCGTGACATGCAGCCCTCCT
>JANQKI010000288.1 GCA_028281165.1 Opitutaceae bacterium
GCTGAGCCAATGGCTAAAGCCATTGAGACTTGCGTTCACTGCGGGTTCTGTCTGCCAACCTGCCCAACTTACGCCACCATGGGAGAAGAGATGGACTCGCCACGGGGGCGAATCTTTCTCATGAAGGAGGTGCTGGAAGGCAAAATGGAGCAGGAAGACATCGCGTCCTACACTGACAACTGCTTAGGATGCCTGGCCTGCGTCACCTCATGCCCCTCGGGTGTAGAGTATGGCGAACTCATCTCCCCCTATCGAGCCTGGACCGAGCCAAAACGCGCGAGAAGCTTTGCCAGCAAGATTCAGCGTAAGATTCTCTTGAATACGCTGCCAAACCCAAGCCGATTCCGCATAGCTGCCAAAATGAGCAAATACGTGAAACCCTTGAATGGCATAATGCCAGGTTTCATGAAACCCATGATGGATTTAGCCCCATCGAGTTTACCTGAAAGCGATCCACTCGAAGAACGCTATCCAGCAAAAGGAAAGCGAAAAGGTCGTGTCGCTCTCCTAGCTGGCTGCGCCCAGCAAGTTCTTGCTCCCCGTATCAATCGAGCAGCCATTAATGTGTTGATCGAGTATGGGATAGAAGTCCTTGTCCCCAAAGAGCAGGGCTGCTGTGGAGCCTTGGCTATGCACATCGGTGAAAGCGAGGAAGCTAAGAAAAGCGCTCGCAGAAATCTGTCGGCATTTCCTAAGGACGTGGATGCTATCATTTCAACAGCGGCTGGTTGTGGCTCAGGCATGAAAGAATACGGCCTTCTTTTCCATGGCGAAGAAGAGATGGAAACTGCCAAAGTATTTGCGGATCAAGTCATAGATATAAGCGTTTATCTGGATCAAATAGGGTTCGAGGCCTCGGACGATTGCGCCGGAATGAATATGAAGATCGCCTACCACGACGCTTGCCACTTGGCTCATGCTCAAGGCGTTAGAAACCCGCCACGCGAATTGCTCAAATCCGTTCCGGGATTAGAACTGCTGGAACCGGCCGAATGGGAAATCTGTTGCGGTTCTGCTGGGACTTACAATATCGAACATCCGGATACAGCCGAACAACTCGGCAAACGCAAAGTGGACAACCTTCTCGCCACCGGAGCTCAAGCCATCGCTATGGGCAACATCGGCTGTATGGCCCAGATCGAAAGACATCTGCGGGAAAGCGGCTCCGATATCCCCGTCTACCATACGGTAGAGCTTCTAGATCGGCGCTCGAAAACATGAAAGGACGAATATGAATTTGCCAAAACCAGCAAAACGGCTCGATCCAAACGATAACAGACCCAATATTTTATGGATCTGCACAGACCAGCAGCGATGGGATACGATCGCGTCATTGGGAAATAGATACATAAGGACGCCAAACATCGACCGCTTGGTGAGCGAAGGCGTTGCCTGCTTAAACGCCTTTTGCCAGAGTCCCATCTGCACGCCTAGTCGATCCAGTTTTCTTACCGGCATGTACGCCAGCACTGTCCATGGTTGTGGCAACGGCAACGACCGCTGGGCCGAGGCCGCTCCTTTGGTGACAAAACTTCTTGCCGATGCTGGCTACTGCTGCGGACTGGCTGGCAAACTGCATCTAGCTGGCTGCCACGGGCGCGTCGAGCCTCGACCACAAGATGACGGATACAGTGTTTTCCATTGGTCGCATAGCCATCGAGACCTCTGGCCGGAAGGACACGCCTACGCTGATTGGATTAGCGAGCAGGGCCACAAGCTTGGACAGATGTATAAAGAAAACGGTTACATGCCGCCGGAATTGCATCAAACCAAATTCTGTACGGACAAAGCCATCGATTTTATCAATCGCAGTTGGGATCAGCCTTGGCTGATGAGCGTTAATTATTTCGATCCACATCACCCCATGGACGCTCCGCCGGAATACGCCGAACGCTACGATCCAAGGGAAATGCCAGATCCGATCTATCGGGAAAGCGACCTAGAGGCTCAGGCGAAGTTCGGGAACATCGAATTCTACAGCTCTCCCAAATCGCCCGAAGAAAGCAAGGCAAAGGAAATGACCGCCAATTACTATGCCATGATCGAGCAAATCGATGATCATGTAGGGCGATTATTGGATACACTAGAAGCGACAGGACAACGGGAAAACACTCTGATCATCTTTATGAGCGACCACGGAGAAAGTCTTGGTGATCACGGACTGATGTTCAAGGGCTGCCGCTTTTACGAAAGCCTCGTCCATGTGCCGCTCATTTTCTCCTGGCCAGGCACATTAAAACAGGGAAAGAAAACGGACGCCCTTGTTGAGTTGCTCGACATCGCCCCTACCCTGCTGGAATACGCGAACGAATCGACTCCTAAACAAATGGCAGGACGCTCGCTACGGCCATTGCTAGAGGGAAGAACGGATACCCATCGCGAATCGGTGCGCTGTGAATACTACAAAGCTTTAAGCCTGCTAAGACCAGGACGCGAAGAATGGGAAGGGAATCGAGCCACCATGATCCGCGAAGAGAGATTTAAATTAGTAGTCTACCATGGCCACGAACAAGGAGAACTCTTCGATCTGGAAAACGATCCCGGAGAATTCGAAAATCTCTGGGATAGTCCTGATCACATGGATACGCGTTTTCGCCTCATGAAAAAAGCCTTCGATCAAACCGCCTTCGCTATCGACTTAGGTCCCGAAGAAACCTGTTATTTCTAGAGAAAATTTCTCCCTCTTCTCCATCTCCTTCTACTTCAAATTGAGATAAGAAAGAGGAAGTAGAAGAAGACTTTCACTCATTTCAAAGCGTTAATCTGCTAAGCGGCGACCAACACAGCTTGATTAACGGCTAATCGATTTTAACCTCCTCAGAAATTACGATTCCGGCTGACGAACCGTAGCTTTAAAACGAAAGTACGCGGATGCTCCATTCGCTATCGGCTGATTATAGCGAAAAGTTATCGTCTCAGTGCCATTGTCAAGGTTGACGAGAGAAAGAACTTCGTAATCGGCCAGAGGAACGAGCTCGTAAGAGAGCAGATTATTGGAAATCTCAAGCTCGTACTCCAGACTTGAATCAGGCCCTGGTCTCGTAAGTGAAATAACAGGATAGCGAGCACCTAAAATTGTATCCGGTAGAATCGATACACCGAGCAGAGGAGTGCCTTGCAATCGATAGATGGTATCGTTTGTCTTACTCGCAAGATAGACGTTGCCAAAAGAATCCTTGGCGAAGCGGAAGTTAGTCCGTTCCCCGCCTACGATATCGCTAAAGTCTAACGACTCCCCTTCATGATCGATAAAAGGTAGAAGAAAGGTTTCTACGGGCTGTTGATTATTTTTCAAATCGCCCAGGGGAAAATAGAAGACTTGATCCCAAGCTAGATTGCCAAACAAATATAAGCCTCGTAGTTCCTCAGCCCATACGCCCGAATAAAAGTCGCCAGCAATGATCGCCGTTTGATCGTCCCATTGATTAGGAGGATGATCGATATGAGCAACCGGATAGGTCATTCCATCTGCATTCGATCCCGTACGAGCCAACGTTTCCTGCCTGGGATTAGAGCCATCGGCATCTCGCAGTTGGAAATCTACAGCAGGTTCTTCTTCATCGCCAAAAGGAACGAGACGCTGAGAAACATCGGCTCCCAGAAAATCGCCCGTCGATTGATCAGCATAGGTTGTAATGAAATAGCCTTCACGCAGACCCCAGCCATAATTTGCTCCAGACTCGATAAGATTGATCTCTTCAAAATGCTGCTGACCAATATCGCCAAGGATGGGCTTTCCGTTAGGAGCAAAACTCATAGTGAGCGGATTACGAAAACCTTTAGCATAGATTTCATCGCGACGAGCCGGGGCTCCAATAAAGGGGTTGTCTAGAGGTATGGAGAACTTGCCGTTTGCGCTTCGCATAAGGCCATTGGAAGCAAGCTGCTCATCGCTAAAACTCGTTGGATCAAGAGGATCGATTCGAATGATAGACGAATGAATGGTAGAGAAATCTTGACCTACCTGAAAGGGGTCGTGCAAGTCCGTGAAGTTTGGAGCATTGCCATTGTCAGCAAGACACAAATACAAATTTCCGTAGTCCGAATCGCCTTGCTTCGCTTTTGGATTAAAGCCGATTTGCTGAGCATTGTGATCGGTGTGAGAGAAAGCGACACGGAAGACTTCTCTGAAACTAGGCTGATCGTTTGACCAGTTCGCAAAGTCCCATTCCGCCAAAATGAATTCGGAAGCTATACTTGAAGTGTCACCGTAGTCCGGAATTCCACCCGAACCGATTGCTTCTTCATGAAATGTATAGAAAAGTCCGTTCGAATCGAAGTCAGGGTGAAACGCCAAACCACGAAGCCCGCCTGAAGGAGCCCGCGTAGCGAAGCTCTGCCTCAAGCTTGCAATATCGAGAAAGGGATCGACAGAACGACTGCCTTGTAGGTCAAATTCCCATACCTGGCCTTCAATCACGGCGAAATAGAGTTTTGAACCTTGAGCTGCTGCTTGCTGGACATCGCCTGGCAAAGCAGCCCAGGGAACAATGCGAACTGCGCGATCGGATGGGCCCACCGGACGTGGACCAAGCTCCAGATCCGCTAAAGTCCTGCCAGATGGCAGCTCGAAAGCTGATACCGCTAATGGAAGTAACGTAGCGAATAGAATGCATTTCTGGATACAATTGATGAAAAGGCGTATAGAAATGACTAATACACGCACAGTATCGACCAAGATGCCCATAGCCTTGAAATTCACAACGTTCTCCACCAGTAATCCGAATTTTACCCAAAAGAGAATCTAGTTGGCGTATGAGCTACTAGCTAGAATAAAAGATCATGTAGTCTTCTAAGAGATGTAATAGCGGTGAAAATCAACCGAAAGAATGATGCAGAAAATGACAGACAAGAAACTTATAAGTCAATTTGAAACCCAAACCCTGCCTTTCGACATGTGGACTCATCGAGTGCATGTTCGTATCGCCTATATTTATGCAGATTCATATGACTATGAACAGGCTTTGGTCAAACTTCGCTCGGGTATCCAGGAATACAATAAGGCAAACAATGTTGTCGAGTCACAATATTCTGGTTACAATGAAACAACCACTGTGGCGTTCTTCCGTCTTATAAAGTCAACCATTGAAGCGTATAACTCTGTCTATCCAACAAGCGATTCCGAGGATTTCTGTAAAACCCATCCTCACCTGCTAACAAAAACAGTACTGCGATTTTTCTATTCTCCCGAAAGGCGAAGTCATCCTGAAGCGAAAACAAGATTCGTTAAACCCGACCTTTGCCAATTACCATAAAGAAAAGATCAAACCGCCTTCGCCATCGATCTAGGCCCTGAAGAAACCTGCTATTTCTAGTTAAATCTTCTTCCTCTTCAAATTGAGACAAGAAAGAGGAAGGAGAAGCCGAAGAGGACTTTTATTCATTTCAAGGCATTGATCTGCTGAGCAGTGTTCTTCATCCCGCCGATAAGGCAGCCGCTATCGGAGCCCATGGCGATTAGTGTATAACCTTCTTCAATACAGTCTTCTACCGACCCATTGAGGAGAAGCAAGATGCCCGCAGCTTTGCCAGCCTGCTTGGCCGCGTCGGCAACGCGTTTGCGAGCGGCTTGAAAAGTCGGGTGATCGTATTGCTCCTTGATTCCTAAATTAACCGATAAATCCATCGGACCCAGAAAGAGAGCGTCCACTCCCTCTACAGATGCGATTTCGTGAGCATTATCAAGAGCCTCCTGAGTCTCGATTTGAACAACTGTGGTCAAAGTCTTGTGGGCATTCTCGTAATAGTTCACAAAGTCAGCTCCATACTCGCTAGCGCGGGAGAGTCGCGAGACTCCGCGTATTCCTAACGGTGGATATCGCATCGACTTAGCAGCGATTTCAGCTTCGGCGGCTGTATTCACAAAAGGGAACATTATTCCAGCCGCGCCCATATCGAGAACCCGTTTCACTCTTACAGGGTCATTCCAGGCAATCCGAACAATAGGAGAACAATCGGTTCTCGACACGGCTTGAAGTTGGCTAACCAAGCTTTCGTGATCGCCGTAACCGTGCTCGAGATCGATCAACATCCAATCAAAACCACTTTGAGCCACGATTTCCGCCGCCGTAGCGGAGCCCAAGTTCACGAAGGTCCCAGAGAGCGTTTCGCGAGCCACAACTCTCTCCCGAATGGGGGTATAAAGCTTTTGCATTGAAAGATTCATGACCGCGAGATCTCGGCAAAGCGATTCTTAATTGCCTGGAAAACTCATAGTGAAATCCTATTGAATCCTGGTTTCAGAACTTGCAGCTCGAATCGCAGGCTTTCTAAGCTGGCAAGATGAAAACAATCGTTGTCACCGGAGGTAGCGGCAAGGCTGGAAGAGCCACCGTTAAAGAACTGCAAGAGCACGGCTATACCGTAATCAACGCGGACGTGGCTCCTCCTCCAGAACCATCCTCAGCCAAATTCCTTCGAACCGACCTTGCGGATTTTGGCCAAACCATAGACATCCTGCGACTAGCGGACGCCGTGGTTCACTTGGCAGCCATTCCCAACAACATGGTGGTCCCGGAAAACGAATGTTTTCGTATTAATAGTCTCAGTACCTACAACGTTTTTAGCGCGGCCATGAAGCTGAAGCTTGAACGCGTCGTCTGGGCATCGAGCGAAACCTGTCTTGGCCTACCCTTTAAACGCGAAAAGCCTATCTACGCCCCACTTGACGAAGAGCAACCCTTGTATCCAGAAAGCGTTTACTCGCTGACCAAAGTGCTCGGAGAAGAAATGGCTCGCCAGTTCAATCGCTGGAGCGGCATTCCATTCATCGGCTTGCGCTACTCGAACATCATAGAGCCACACGAGTACGAAAGATTCAAAACCTGGCAGGACGATCCTTTCAAACGAAAATGGAATCTTTGGGGGTACATTGATGCCCGGGATGCGGGTTACGCCTGCCGCTGCGCGCTCGAAGCTGATTTTTCGGGAGCCGATTATTTTATCATTGCGGCAAATGACTCGGTAATGGAATCAACCAACGCAGAACTGATGAAAGCAGTCTTTCCAGGGACACCTCTTAAGGAGGGAACTACGGATCACGAAACGCTTCTCAGCATCGAAAAAGCAAAACGCGTTCTGGGCTTTGAGCCAAAGTATAGCTGGCGAGATTCCTAAGCAATCCATCGAGGCGTTCTGCCGTTCTCTAGACTAATGCAAGAACTCTGGAATGCGTTTTTAGACTGGTTCATGAGCCTGGGAGCGAAATATGGTGTAAACCCGATCATCTTCGGTTCCATTTATGTCGGAGCCATCCCTCTGTTCACACTTTCGGTAGGCTGGCTCATAGCGAATTTTCGCAAAGGAAAATCGATCGCCCTTCCTTCTATCTCTGCCGGGTTCTGGTTTATTTCCGCCTACCTCTACCTTTTCATAGCAGGCGAAAACATTCCGCTATGGGTTTACGGCATGCTCATCGGGATCATTTTATTGGGAGCCTATTCGTCCATCAAGAAGATCAAGCGAGCGGCAAAGTCAGTCTGAAACGATTTCTCCCCGGTTCGGCATCGACGAGATCAAGTTCGCCTCCATGGGCTCGTGCAAATTCTCGAGCAAGGCTTAAACCTAGGCCCAAACCATCAACCTCGCGATTTCGGGCTGAGTCCAGACGTGTGAAACGGTCAAAGAGGCTTTGTCGCTGCTCTTCGGGAATTTCATGTCCCTCGTTCTCTACGTCCAGGATGGCGAAATCCTCTTCGCGCCGCAGTTCAATCAGAATTTCGCCCCTATCCTCTCGGCTGTATTTGACGGCATTGCTCAGAAGGTTCTGCAGGATTTGCGAGACAAGCGACCTATCAATGTTTGCCAACAGCTTCGTATCCAGATTTTTGTTGAATACCATTTGAGCGGAATGCATTTCGAAATCCTCCATCAGCTCTTCCACGAGCTGACTCAGATTTGTCTCTTCAAGCGTAGGCAAGAGCTGCCCGGCATCCGCCTGGGAGAGAACTAGGAGCTTTCGCGTTATGCTCTTGAGACGCTGGGTTTCCTCTAGCAAGAGGCCGAGCTTTCGCTGCAAATCCGTTCCATCAGGCGCATCGTTCAAAGCCATTTCCAAATGGCCCTGCAAAATCGTTAAGGGCGTCTTAAGCTCGTGAGCCGCATCTGCGCTGAACCGCGAAGCCTGAGCAAAACTTCTTTCGAGACGACCCATCATCTCATTGTAGCCATCTATCAAATCTTCGAACTCCAGGTCCTCGCCTTCTTTTTTGATGCGAGCGTCCAGACTGCGAGCCGACACCGTATTCACACTCTCGCTCAACTTGCGTATGGGTTTGATAGCCCTGGAAGCGAAAAAACCAGCTCCTGAAGCCAGAACAAAAAGAGCTGCAGGCAGGGCCAGGTAAAAAGCCTTTCGAATATGCTCCATTTCCTGCAACACACTGTCAAGCTCAACGCCAATGACTACGTTGTACCCAGGATGCTTATACACCGCAAAACGCAGATCGCTTGGATCACCATCAACGGTAAGAAATTCGGGCTCGATCTGAGGCCCTTTTGGAGGACCATCACCACCCCATCTGCGAGAAGGAGGACGACGAAAGCGATCAAACCGCTCCATATCCAAATCGAGCTGAAAATCAGGCGGATTCAGCGATTCAGCGAGCTCGCCCTCAACTGGGGGAAAGACATCGAGGGAAATGGATTCCGGCCAGGCGCTGGATTTAAAGCTAGATTCTCTTTGAACATCGTAGACAACCGCATGCAGGCGAGCCCCGAAAGCGCGCTCCATCCCATCGCTCAGCCTCATCCAATTTCGCTCCCAAAAGGCGAGATGATGCGGAGGCGGAAATCGGTTCGCAGGAATGACGCTTAGTCGCTCATCAACGCTTTCAATCTTAATACGATAAAGAGCGAAGCCACTCAAAATGCCAAAGGCTAGCAGTACAATTCCTGATACGACAACGGTCCAGGTGATGATACGCCAGCGAAAGGAATGTCGAAAGAATGGCATATACTCTACGATTTTAAACAACGAAAAACTCGAAATTCACGAAAGAAAAACGGTCGAGAGGATTAATCATAGCTTAAAATTTTCGTGTATTTAGTGTGTTTCGTTGTTCCAAGAACTTTAAATAAGCGACGCTAAACTTTCTTCATCCGATACCCTACGCCACGCACCGTTTCGATGAGAGGGGTAGCGTCTTCGTCGATTTTCTTGCGAAGTCTCCTTATACAAACATCTACGATATTCGTACTCGGATCGAAATCATACCCCCAAACGTGTTCCAGAATCTGGGTACGCGTATAAACGCGTCCTGGCGAACGCATCAAGTATTCCAAAAGATTGAACTCGCGAGAAGTCAATTCGATCTCCCGCTCCCCCCTCTTGGCTTCTCGCGTCGAGAGATTGATCACCAGATCATCGACTTGTTTCAGGCTGAGCTGACTTCCCGTGGTCCTGCGATGCAAAGCGTGTATTCGCGCCACCAATTCATCGATATAGAATGGCTTCGTTAGATAATCGTCTGCCCCCATATTCAAGCCTTCGAGCCGTTCATCCAGCTCGCCTCTGGCCGTAGCGGCAATGACCGGGACCGTGTTGTTTTTCTGTCTCAAACTTTTCAATATGCTCAGTCCATCCTTCCCCGGCAGCATGATATCCAGTACGATGACGTCATAGCTTTGCGAAGTGGCCATGTAGAAGCCGTCATTACCGTCGCGAGCCACATCCACGGTGAAGCCATGCTCTTTGAGACCCTTCTCAACGAAGTCGGCTATCTTTTGTTCATCTTCTACTAGGAGAATCTTCATTTGGATGTGAGTAAAAACTAAGCAAGGGCTGCTTTAGGTCACTGAAAAACAACGCCTTACTATAAACATATAAACGACGAAAGCCATCAGAAATTTGATGACAACTTTGTCATTTAGGAGACCTCGTTTTGTCACCTTCACATGGTTTAATCACTACGAAACGCCAATGAGGGCAATTTTAGAAAATCGTATTTAAATTCCAAAAAGGAGGAGAATGTAATGAAGATGAAACTACTCGCTGCAGCGATTTCCACGTCCATAGCAACGACTGGACTATTCGCTCAAGACGAAGAAACGGATCGACCCGAACGACCAAGCCCCGAGGAAATCGTAGTGGAAGTATACACGCTTTACGATGCCAATGAAGACAACGCCCTGGACGCTACGGAACTGGGAAATGCCTTAGTAGGCATGCACGAAGCGCGAAAGGCTCGCAGGGAAGCGCGACGCGAGGAACTGGGTTTGGAGCCGCCTGAAATCCCGGAACGTGAAGAAAATCCAGATCGCCCAACCCCAGCGGATATCGCCGCCCGATTGATTGAAAGATTCGACGGTGATGGGGACGAACTACTCGATACTGAAGAGTTCATGGAGGCCCTAGGAGCTATCCATCGTCGCGGTGGTCCTGGCGGGAAAAAAGGATTCCGTGGTCCCGGTCGAGGACCCAGAGGCCCGATCGATGCTCCTGAAGACGGATCGGAAGCGTAAGACAATTTGATCAGCAAACGGGGCTGGGAGGGAATCAGTAAAACGCACACACATCACACACGAAGTAACACTAGGCGGGCTTGCTCAGGCGAGCCCGTCTTTTTTACGTGTAGCCATGATCGTGAGATCGTTGCTACCGGAAAACTGCCAGTGCTTGTCATTGCTGACCCGGCCAGCCAATCTCCCGAAAGCATGCTCAGCAACAAGGATTCTATCAGGCTCCGCAAAGCGATTACTTACGCCAATGGTTATCGCGAGCTAGCCATGTTCAAGGACGCTCACCAAGAGCTCGATTCCCTGCCTAAACACCTCCGGGAAGAAGAGGATACAAGAAAGATGAGGCTCACGCTTTGCATGGAAGCGGAAGACTGGAAGCGAGCTCTTCCTTTCGCTGAAGCCCTAGCCAAAGACAACCTCGAAGAATCTGGATACATTGTGAATTTGGCATATGTGGTAAGACGAGCCTCTTCCATGGATAAGGCCAAGAATATCCTTATCGAGGCTTCAGACCGCTTCCCTAACGAAGCGATCATCCACTACAATCTCGGCTGCTACGAATGTCAGGAAAACAATCTGAATGCCGCCAAGACACGCATCGCCAAGGCCATTTCGCTCGACCCCTCCTATCTTGATCTAGCCAAAAAGGACGAAGATCTCGTTTCCCTAAAAAAATGGATACAGAGCTTGGAGATGGGGTAGAAGTCGGCAGTTGGCAGACCTCGGAGGACAGGTAACAAAAGGCGTAGCCGCATGTCTAAGACATGCGGACTCCAAAAAACATAACGGACGACAAAGGCTTGTCGTCCTTACCATTGAATGCCGCAACCGTCTTCGCTACATGAGGAGCACTACCAGCAAGAGCTTCTAGGGAGATTTCGAAATGACGTAGTCATTCCGCTACTTAGAGGTAGCTAGATCGATTCATTTAAATGCAAAAAGCATTGGAGTATCTAAGTAAAGGGCTATGCACTAGTACTATTGAACCCTAAAAAATACATCGACCTCACCATGCCGATTGAAAATCACTTTCGATGGAAAGTGGACCGCTCGCTAGTCTCTTCATTCGAAAATGGCGATCCGTTTCAAATCACGAAGATTGGATGGGCCGTCCACGGCTTTACCCACATAGACGCGCCTCGCCACATCGATCCAAATGGTAGAACAACCAGCGACTTCGCAATCGATGACCTAATCGGCTCAGCATCCATTATCGATCTTTCCGATATTGAAGAGGAAACCGAAATAACGCGTTCGAGACTGGAATCCGCAGGAAAGCATGCCAGCCCAGAAGAACGCATTCTTATCAAAACCGCTTGGGATGAGCGGCATTCACCCAAGACTGAAAAGTTCTGGCTTCGAGCGCCCTACCTATCGCTCGAAGCCGCAAAATGGCTCCTCAACTTGAAACCAAAGGCGGTTGGCTTTGACTTCCCTCAAGACTACCCGATTCGTGGCCTGCTAGACAATCGAGAACCTAGTATGGAAGAAATGGTGACGCACAATATCCTCTTGCGAAACGGAATCCCGCTCATCGAATACCTTTGCAACTTAGGCCAAGTAAAGGCAAAGCGAGTCGAACTCATAGCTTTGCCTTTGAAGATCTTGGATGCAGATGGAGCGCCACTTAGAGTTGTGGTAGAAGAAGTACCGTAATTGATAGTCTACATTCGAATACGTGAACTCTTTTATACCCGTAATTGAAGAAATTTTCGGAGAGCGCTTATCGCCAGATATAATACCATTAGTCGAGCAGGCGAACGATGACCAGTTGCACGAACTTAGCGTACGATATAAAGAGTACGGTGATCACTGGATCGAGCCGCCACGCGGGGATGGCGAGCTGCGACCGTATTTACCCATCACCTACACCGGTTATGCAGACTGGGTAACGTCGGGTATACCGTTATCCGCCTATAGTTTTAAGTCCATTGAAAACGTTTGGGAGGCGATCGATAATCTAAAACATCGATTGTTTTATTGCCATTCAATTGCTATAGACGATCCGGGATCGCATATAATAGACATTATTAAAATATACGCTGGCAACGACAATTTTAAGGATCAGCTCCAGGACCAAAAGCGGCAATTAATTAATTACCTTAGCTTTCTTATAGAAATAAAATCGCTTGTAGAATCTGGCGTCGTTACTCTTATACCAGAGAAATACGCCTCCTCTAGAGGCTATTTTAAGTCTGATCGCGACGAAAGGCTCGAAGCCAATTTGGATTTAAGCGACTGCCAGGAGTTTATTGAGCGACGAACAAAACGAAGTATAGATAAACTGACACGTACCGTTCTCGTAAGATCGGCAGAGAGAACTTTGCTGGATATCGCTGCTACGAATGAAAAATTAAAAGAGGGCGTACACTTTTACCTACCCTACGCTTTTTGGGAAACCGTTCTAGAAGACCTATTCAAGGAATCTAGCCAATTCACCAACGTAAGTATGGATGAACTACGGCTCCTGCAAAGTCTGATCCAAGTCCCACTTCCAGGGTTAGATCGACTTTCCGTAACGGATATCGTGAAAGTAAGAGAAGACGACTCCTTCAAATCGTGGCGCATAGCTCTGCGAAAAGGTTTAAGAGAGTTAAGAACCGCGGATAAGTCGGATTTACTATCGGAAAAGGAAAAGCTTACTTTGCTACAAGAGGAAAGCTACGAAAGGACTATCAAGCTGCAAGAGGAGATCGAGAAAAGCGCCTTCTTGAAAAACCTTCGCAAGCACACCATCGATTTCAAAGTTGGCTTGCTGGCAATGCTCGTAGGATTGCCCTTGGGGGGTAAGATTTCATTAGCGGTGGGTGCAACCTTGGCAGCCAGAACCCTTTTCAACCTGATCAGAAAGCAAGCCGAGGCAAAACCCAAAGAATCGCTTTTAAATCATTATGTGGCGTTCTACCCGAAAGGAAAAGTCTAGGAATTAGCGAACTTCTTTCGGATCGATTCGCTTGACCGTTTCGAGGCGGGCTCGGAAGAGTTCCTCCATCAAAGCCTTAGTCTTCTCTGGTATCCGTTTTTCAACGTCGCTCAAACTTGGCAATGGCTTCTCTTCTTTCTTAGGCTCGCCCTGTGGCTCCTCCGACGCTTTCGGTTCTTCGACCAGGCCGTAATAGGCATCCAAATCTTCGGAAGTTGGAGCCATTGTTTCCTCCTCGTCAGAGTCGGGTTCCGGAGGATCAATCCCCATCTCGACTTTCGAAGACGGCCGGCTAACCTCCTCTTCTTCTACTTCCGCTTCTCCTTCTAGATCTACTCTTGATTCTATCGGCTTTTCAAGCGGCGGAGGATTCAGGACTTTTTTTTTTCGCCAGAATCGTCAGGAAGCGCGGCCGCGATGCCAGAAAGTTCGCGAATCAAACCATCAATCGCTCGAGCCCGGCACTCTTCCGAAGCCTTCAAGAGAGCCACCTCGAAATTAACTTTCTCGTTTAAACCGAACTTCAGCCCCGACTCGCCATCTCTCAGGCTATCGAGCAGACGCGTAAGCGACTCCGTGCTCAAAGCGACGCCGAAGCCATCGGTAGAGCCTCCACTGCGAGCGGCCTTCAAGAGCTCTTCGCGTACGCGAGCCTGCAAATCGACCAGGACGCGAAAGAAGTCCCGACCTGAAGCGTCGAGCGTATCCACAATTCCGAGTATATCCCGATGGCTCCCCGTCGCCACAGCTTGAGCTAGCTGATCAATCTGCTCGGCTCCCGCCAGTCCGTAGACCTGCAGAACATCCTCCTCGGATATCGAACTGCCACAGAAGGCGATCATCTGGTCCAAAATCGATTGAGAGTCGCGCATTCCACCATCCGCCAGCCGCGCGATCGCTTTAAGGGCCGCATCCTCTGCCTGGATACCTTCAGCAGAGCAAATATGCGCCAAGTGATCTTGAATAAGATTCTCCGGAATAGGCTTCAGGTCGAAACGCTGGCAACGCGAGACGATCGTGGGCAATACTTTCTGCGACTCCGTGGTAGCGAAGATGAATTTCACATGCGAGGGTGGTTCTTCGAGGATCTTGAGCAGAGCGTTGAACGCCGCCGTGGAGAGCATGTGCACCTCGTCAATGATGTAGATCTTGTAGCGGCCCTGGCTAGGAGCGTATTGAGCGTCTTCGCGCAAATCGCGAACTTGCTCCACTCCATTGTTGGAGGCTCCATCGATCTCCAGCACATCCATGCACGATCCGTTCATGATGGACTTGCTGATCTCGGAATCGTCCGAAGGATCAACCGAAGGGCCGCCTTCCGCATTCAAGCACTTGGCGAAAATTCTAGCCGTAGTTGTTTTTCCAGTACCACGTGGTCCCACAAAAAGATAGGCGTGAGCAATACGATTTTGCGTGATAGCGTTTTTAAGCGTGCGAACCACATGTTCTTGCCCCACCACATCGTCAAACTTTTGTGGACGCCACTTACGCGCGATAACCTGATAACCAACGGAAGACATTATCTTGGGAAAAATCGATTAACCGCAAAGCTCGCGAAGAAAGCAAAGGATTTTTCGAGCAATTTAGTCGGAAGACTGATGACTGAAGGACCCTTAAAGAGGCAGGGAACAGGAAACAGACAATAGCCAAATAGTCTTCAGGCTTCGGACTTTATCCTAGAAGTCCATCCCTGTAGCGGCGATCAGTGATCGTCGAACTATGCTTGGGATTAAACCGGCGATCACCTGATCGCCGCTACAAAAAAAGGTGGCCAGGCGACCTACGGCGCATGTGGAACGCGACTACCGTTGCTACCTTCCGGTCCTGGCGGGATTCGCCCGTCCATCATCGCATAGGACCTGGCCGCCCACACGCTCGACGAGCTTTTTCGAGGTTTCAATACTTAAGTTCATTTTGGAACCACAGATGACACGGATTGGCACTGATATGAGAAACAGCAACTAACGATCATCACTGCCAGTTGAATCATGATACCTTACCAGCATTCGATTTTTACTCTTCTTTACTCGAACCTTAAGCGAGTTTGGATCAATTGGTGGTTTAATGATGTACAAAGTCCCGTAGCCGGGATCAGCAACCGTTTTTGTCGAAAAAACGATATTCCAAGCATCTTGATGCCTAACAGCTAACTGAATAGGGAAAAATGTAGGACTCGTAGGATCTCGAAGAATCGTCTTTGAAAAGCCAAAGTCGACTAGAGCACTCTCATTGCCAATGCGCCACATAATCGGAGCACCTGAAAGATTAAGAAAGCGAAAAGCACCTGGTCCAAAATCTGAGGGACTCTCGCTCGCCACATACACAGTGTAAGGATTTCCTGTTTCTCTATCTCGGATATCGAGAAAAACAAGAAGTGCCTGCTTAGAAATTTCGGATACATTTGCTACAGCCACTTCAGAATCGATCATTCTTCCCTCTTCATCCACCAACTCTCTAAAAAAACGAATCCGTTTCCCCAAAAGAGGAACAACATAAAATTGGGATCTAGCATCCGGCTTGAAATCAAGATTAAGACGCCTCTTATAGACGTCCTCAAACATGATGTCTTGGAACATATCGTTGCCAAAGGCCATTACCGTAAAATATAGCTTTTGCTCTTCAGGGATTTCCTCGAATTCGTCCTGAGCAAAGCATTCAAAAACCATCAACGTAGTTGCACTTATTAAAGCCCAGAAAAAAATGCTGCGAACATACTTCATATCTCGTCGGGAGAGAGCCAGCGAAAGGCTATGATTCGAAATTCCCTACCATATTTGCCATCGGCAGTAGAAGTGGGCAGCATTACATCAATTGGTAAATCACTTGAATGCTTTGATGGCAATCGTTGAGCAATAGCTTCACAGTACGCTCTAGCTAAAATTTTCGCTTCATCATTTGGGTCACGCACATCTCCGTAGGCTCTTAGTAAGAAAGTGTCGCTACGCGTTGAGAGAAAAGGGGCCAGCCCATTCATAATAGTTCCTTGTGTCAAGTAACGTGGAGAATCACTGATCACCCAATTAGCATTTAAGTTGGCACTTTGTATTGAGTTATTCAAAACACCTCCAGCAACTCCAACATCCGCATCAAGAAATTCTTGTATATTCGTGAAAGGTCCCGATGCTTGAATACGCTGCCGTATTCTTTTGACGACTTCTTGGGCTAAGGTTGCTATATCTGGAGAAGATACACTGTTGAAAGGAAATGTAACCAATCCTCTGCGAAAAGATTTTTTATTATTTTCAGAGGGAGAACTACCGAAATTTTTTGGACCATAAGTTTCTTCAGCACTTTGACTGTACATTGAAAACTGAGCTTCACTAGTAAAATCCAAGCTATCCCCTAAAGGATCATTAAATTTGTAGAATCTCCAGTTTCCTACTCCAAGTCCTTGCAAAACAGCTTGCCAAGCGGACAAGGATGTAGAGTTGATATTAAACATCCCATCAACAAGCAAATACTGTGCAGAATTTAAGCCAGCAGTCTGCAAGTCGTTGAGCGATGCTACAGAAAGAGCTTTCATTCTTGTGTTTGGCAACCGATCGCCAAGAGACCAAGTTGTCGATCCTTGCGGAAGCGTGGAAAAGAAATAGCTATCAAACAAATCATTGTAGGAAGTAAAACTTCCAAGTTCTGATGCAGGTCGACCCAAGTGCCTTAAGACTCCAGACGAAAACTTAGCATGCTGTAGCGATCCTACAGATGACAACTCCTGCCTAGGAAGCTCCAACATTGGAATATCGTGTTTTACTTCAACACTGCTATCGAAAACAAGAGGATCAGATTCCGTATGATTATAGCCTAGAAGCCAGGTTGTTGAATCTTCAGGTTGATAAGCTTTATTATCCTCATGAATTGGATTTGGATTAATGGTCAGAGGAGCGGATGCTCCATACTCGCTAACACGAGGATCGAAACTAAACCAGCGATTATCTTCATCCGGATTTCCAAGATTCCAGGTATATCCAAAGTCGGTTCCATCCGTATCGATATTTGAGCTAATCGATGAGGCCGTACTATAATTCTGAGCCCCTAACGTGTAGGTTCCTATAGTAGTTCCCGCAGAATCCTTAAGAGTTAAAGTAGGAGAAAAAGTATCCAAAATATCAATATTCATATAATCTGGATTAACATCATCAGGAGGAATAGTAGTAGGATCTAAATAGGCAGCCATTAAAGGATTTGTAACCGACAAAGATTTGGTTGTTTCGCCTCCAACGCTCTTAGTGTCCACATTTAGCCACATGTCTTCCCAGCCAGCATAGGCAATTAATTGACCGGGACGCATACTATCTGGCACATCAAGTCGGAAAGTCTCACTAGGAATCTCAAGCAAACTTGCCAGCGAGACCTCGTAAGAAGAATTAACAACTGGAGACAATCCTGTGGTATAAGTCACCTCTATTCTAGGAAATCCAGAAATTGAAACCTCAAACTCCGCTCCTGGTGTCACATTTGATATAGCACTCGTGTAAGGGTTCCAAAGTTCTATAATGGCGGAATACTTAATTCGCAAAGGATTGGAGGAAGCAAATCGATCAATTTCAAA
>JANQKI010000294.1 GCA_028281165.1 Opitutaceae bacterium
ACGTCAGGCACTTCTTGTTCGTGCTGAACGCGGACCCCGTTTAGATAAACCGTAAAGCGAGCATTGCTAATCTTGTTACCCGCATCATCGAAGCGGGGAGCGGTATACTGGACATCATAAGTCTGCCAGCTTAGCGGAGGATAAGCGGCATTTACCTGAGGAGGACTGATACGGTAGATCGATCCCGTTTCGTCCCAATTGCCGGCCAGGGCATAGGAGTCTAAAACCTGAGTTTCGTAAGAGCCTTGATAATAGACACCGCTATTGCCACGACCTTGGCCGCGGTTATCAGGCTCTAGCGGAGTCCTGAACTCCAAGTGCATGAACACATCGCGAAATTTTCGCTTCGTACCCAAATTGTTGTTTGGCTGTCCTTTTCTTTTGGGTACAATCTGCATAGCATCGCCAACCAATTTCCACTGAATCGGGTTGTCGTGCTTCGTATGTTCCCATTCGTCGAAGCCGCTTCCGTCGAAAAGGACGATCGCCTTTTCATGCGGCTTCGCTCCTAGCGTAACCGATTTGCGAATAACGTGCTCCAGTTCAAATCTGACAGGATCATCATTATGGTCTATAGTTCCCGTCAATCTGCCGTTCTCAATGGTTGCTCGAGCATTGCCAACATCTACTTTGAAGACTCCATCTTCGACCGTTCCTTCTCCTTCGAAATAACTATGAGAACGAATGTCGAACTTGACCTTCAAAGCGATTGAGTAGCGGTCGTTCCCTAGAGCGATAACTTGAGCCACGCAGTCATGGTCGACAAATCGATACGTTTTGGGTGGATCAATGAACTTGCCTGCATAATCCCCCATAAAAGGATCAGGAGCTTGGGCGCTGGCAAAACAGGCTGATGATAGAATGCACAAGAGAGAGGCAGGTAAGATAAAACGATTCATAGCGTTTAGGTTGATAGCGGACTATTTCCCTTCAGACACCGAGCGTCAACCCCTGTTGCCTATTGTAGCGGCGATCGACGATCGCCGTACCCAAATTCTTAAACTTCTTCGATGATCGCCGCTACAATCGCTCAAGCTCGTCGCCGGAAAAAGCCGACAACGGAAACCAGCATTAAAGCCGCTAGAGCAACCATTCCATACCTTCCGGCTTGATCTCCTCGTCCCCAAAGGCCCCAGCTTGAAGCGAAAGTCGCGATAGCCGCTACCAGGAACATCAAAACGTTGCTGATTATCTTTGGTTTACCCGTGAGCATCTCGTCGCCCAAAGCTGCCTTGGAGTTGAACAGTAATATGAAAGCGAGGTAGGCGAGGGGAAGAAGGGTAGTGGCAATGACAGCAGCCGGGACCACCAGAGCGATCTTAGCATCGCCCGACCAGAGAACGGGCGCAAAGAATCCAGCGATGCCCGGCATCAAAGCCCCAATAATAAAAACATTCTTTTCGCCCGGCTTGTTTAAGGCTTCCGATATGGCGAAGCCGTTCATAATTTGGATAATGATAATCGTGGATACGGCCATGGCTAGGACGCCGAAACCGAAAATCCATTGCGCTGCGGTCTCGCCCATGAGCGGAGCCAAGCCTCGAGCCAGCTGAGCTGCATTGCGATTGGCAATCATCGCTCCCAAATCCCGATCGGCCTGAGGCAAAGCGGCAATAGCTGCTGACACATTTTCAGACCCCGAATCACCACCACTCCAGGCGATGCGCTTTTTCATCGTTGACTCATAAGCCGCAATGGCGCCCGCATCGCCCGCCGCGATATCAGTAAATACATCATCTGCGTTACTATGGAAAATGGTGCCGCTTACTAAAACTAAACACCCTGTAGCGATGATGAATGGAATGAATAACCCCATTCCCAAATCGAAAAGCGAAAGCTCCCGGTGCTTCTTCGTCCAGCCTCGCTTTGCTAAGGTGTAGGGCATCAGAAACGTCATGTTGATGCCTACCGCCGAACCGAATGCGGCAATGATTCTGTCTCGTTGGCTGCCGGTTATCAAATCATTCCAAAATGACGCTGATTCTCCCGTGGCGGCGATGGCCGATTCCAAGGTCGGAACGGGTTTAAACAAGCTGCCGAAATCTGGAATCAATCCTGCAAACAAAGCTCCAAGATCGATCGCTCCTGAAAACAGAAGGAAGGTAGTAGTGGCGAAGAAAGAAACGACGACCAGAGCCACCAGCGTTTTAAGAACCCGATCGAAAATCTTAGCGCTCTTAGCCTCGCCAACGTAGAGCCAAGTGATGCCAAACGAGACCAGTAGCAAGAAACCGGTTAAGACATAGGGACTTCCCAGACTAATCCCAAGATTGGCCGTTATCGCGCCCGAGCCGACAGCGAATTGAGCGATGCAAAATACGAGATTGGCCACAACAGTAGCGATCAGCCATCCCCAGGCTAACGTTGGTGAAACATACTGCTGAATAGCCCGAAAGGGGCGTTGCTCAATGGATAATGTCACCCAGGAAATCGTACCCAGAATGATAATGCCGCAAAGCATGGCCAAGGGCTGTAGCCACAGGAACTCGTAGCCTCCGATAACGCCCAGATACAAAGAACTGGCCAGCGAACCGCCTCCCAAGGTAACCGCTGCCTGCAACCAGCCAGGGCCACTATGTCTCAAATAAATGGAAAGCTTTTTTGAAAACGGAGCCGACAGGGCTTCGTCGATGCTTGGCAAGGAATTTTTAGACATGGGGCGAAGTCGGGAGTTAGCGTGTTAGGCAATGCAAGCAAGCCTTCAATCAAGTGGGGTCGCAAGAAAAATCCAACACGCGTTGGGAAACTACCCCTTCTGAATAAAAGCTGACCACGCTCGAAACGTCCTAGACGTTTCGCTACTCGATTCTCCGTAGCGGCCTGTCCGAGACAGGTCGAGAGACGTGATCAAATTATATCCGTTTCATTAATACATCCCAATAAAGCGATAGGCCATCGGCAAATCTTAAGGTGCCGTTTGGCTTCTCTTGCCAATCGACAGGAATTTCCTCAATGGACAGGCCGGCCTCGTGGGCTTTCAGAATCAACTCGATGTCGAATGCGAATCGTTCTTGACGAAAATTGGATTGGAACTGGCGATAGAATGAAGAGGGAATGATTTTGAACCCGCACTGCGTATCCGAAATTTCAAGATCATAGCGAATTCTTAGTAGTTTATTGAAAAGCCAAGAAATCAGTCGACGCCCTAGGCTACGTTTAACACGGGCGTCGCTTCCGCGTCGCGTTGCAATGACAAGCTTCGAGTCATCCTGCGCGTCAAACACCGTCTTCATGATCCTGGCTGCATCGCGGGCTGAAATAGACCCATCGGCGTCGATGAACGCCAAATACCGAGCCGAGGCCTCGTTCCAGGCATATCCGATAGCGTAGCCCTTGCCTCGGTTGGGAGAGTAGGCTAGCGTTTCAG
>JANQKI010000026.1 GCA_028281165.1 Opitutaceae bacterium
GTATTCAGAAATTGCTACTTTGCGAATTGGCTAAGAAGCTGGCTTCTGACTTGCTCACACTCGGCCTTAGCGAGGCGTTCGAATTTCCTGAAATCGAAGCTCAAAAACACGCTTTGCCGCAATACTTCCCAAGCGGTAGAGCTTTCCAGCGGCTTGGCCTCTTCTTGTGAAGTTTCGCCACAAAAACCGACATGATTGTGTCGGCAAATATCTCGGGCTAGAGCCACAATGGCGACCAGCTCCTGATCTTCGGTTGCTAGCTTAGGATTGTCGCGCCATAGCATAACATTCACGAAGCGCTGTGGAAGGCCTTGTGTTTGCCCGAAGTGGGCGGCCATCTCATTGGTGGTCGTCTCAAGATAGAGAACTTCCGCTTCAGCTAGCTTGATTTTCGTTTTCCAAGCGTATTCCTGGATCGCTTGCCAAGCGTGAGGATAGAGGTGGAGGAGGAGAAGTTTGCCGATGTCGTTGATCAGCCCTCCCGTGTAAGCGGCCATTTCGAGCTCGGACATCTCGAGATAGCGAGCGACGAATCGAGCGAGTCGAGCCGTACCGAGCTGAAAGAGGCGGAAGCGTGGCCAGCTGGCATGGGGATTAGCCTTCATCAAGCGTTCTTGAACGGTGATCAAATTTTCGCCAAGCGACGCGAGCCTCCGCTCTCCCATTAGATTTACGGCAATCCTTGTTTCCTCGATGTCCGCTGTATTTTCTTCGTCATCTTTCTTTTTAATGCGATTGCTTTGTATCAGAAGATCTGTGGTCAAGCTTGGATCCTTTTGGATCAGGTCGAGGAGCGGGCTTAGCGATGTGGGGTGGCCGTTAGCCGACATTTGAAAGGCTGCAGCAATCGAGTCTATGACGGGGCAGTTTGAGAGATTTTCAAGTTGGCGTTGGAGCGACTTCCATTCCACTAAAGGACAGTGGCCGTTTTCCGGAGCGCTTATCCATTCTGCTCTGGCCTCCGCTTCGCTTTCTTCGGCTCTTTCTTCAGGACTAAGGAAGCCTTCCGGTACTCGAGGAGAGGCATCAAGATTGGTTCCGATCAGCTTGGCGGCGAAGTCGACAGCTTCGAGCTTCTCGGAAAAGTCATTCCATTTCGCTTCCATGGCCATGTCGTACAGTTCTTTTAAGCTCTTGAGCACGCCAATTGCTCCGACGTCTACTGCCAATTGGGAAACGCTCTTCATTTTTTCTATGATAGGCTTAGAAGACTGCTCTTGGGATGATTCCATGAGGCTCGAGCGCATCTCAGCGAGGGCAGTTCGAAGATTCTCCAGCTGGGATTGCCTCTGAGCGGGAGTGATGCCTTTCTTGCGGCAAATGACGCTCTCTTTTGCGAACGAGCTTTGGCGCCAAGAAGTCTTAAGCGCCTTTCTGATTTCGTCGTAGATGGCGTCTTCTTGGTAAGGCTTCAGAAGAAAATTCTGAATATCCAGTTCTAGAACACTCTTTACGATATTCCGATCCGCCTCTTTGGCATAGAAGACGATCGGGAGTTCGCTAAGGTAAGTATCTGCTTTCAATCGGCGAACCAGCTTAACTCCGCTTTCTTCTCCCAAGCTCATCTCAGTAATGAGCAGATCGACCACTACATTTTGCCGTATGAAACTCCAGGCATCGCTTACGGACTCGACCGTGGCACAGCGATGATCGCCGCGAGTAATGATACCATTCATCGCTCTCTGAGCTACTTCGTCTGTGTCAACTAGGAGTATATTAGCCATCTGTGGGTAAATGCATATGGCTTCTCGCCGAAATCGGCAGGTATAGATTCATTTGCCGATCATTGCGCATGTTAGCAAGCAAGTACTATTTCACATGGAAAATAATCCGTTCCTAAATAGGTAGATAGAAAGTATTGAGCTTTGGATTTAATATGAGGCCAGTCGAGTATGCGAAATGAAAAGCCGAATTGTAATATAAGAGCGAATACGAGGAATTTGGAGCGAGCTTTTGTAAGGAATGTCGGTAATGTGGCGCTAAAAAGAGCTGAATTTTCCTTCCCAATCAACTGCCAGAATAACATGTAATTGAAATATTATTACAATCGAATATTGTCTCCTGGCATGGTATTTGAAATACATCCAACGATGCTAAAGACTTCAGTCTTCCACGAGGTGATGCGGAAAATCATGAACGCGCTCGCAGGCGATTTGCTCCATGACCTGTCTAAGCTGGCGCATGAGCATGACGGCTGTGTGGTCGCCGCCTTTCTTGCCCAAAGCCCCGACACCGTACATGAACGATCTTCCAAGAAAAGTGAATTTGGCTCCGCTGGCCAGGGCCGCTGCGACGTCAGAGCCTGAGCGCAGCCCGCTATCAATCATGATGGTTGTTTTATCGCCGAATTTCCTGGCTAGATTAGTCAAGGGCTCGATGGTCGATTGACCGGAATCGAGTTGGCGTCCTCCATGGTTGGATACAATGAATCCGTCTGCCCCTATATCGATCACTTTTTGAGCGTCCTCTTCGGTGACGATTCCTTTAACGACGAGCTTGCCTTTCCATTTGTCGCGAATCGACTTGAGTTTGTCGACGGTGAGACGCCCGGAGAATGTCTTGTTCATGAACAGGCCGAGATGCTTCATGTTGAGGCCCTTAGGGATGTAGGGCTTCATGGTTTTAAACTCGGGAATGCCGGCGGCGAGTTGCGATAAGGACCAGGTGGGGTGGGTGACCATCTGGATCACGTTTCTCAGGTTCATTTGCGGCGGGATGGAGAGTCCGTTGCGAATTTCCTTGGGGCGATAGGCGAAGGTCGGCGTGTCCGCGAGGGCGACTAGGCATTGGCAGCCGGCCGCTTCTGCCCGATCAAGAATTTTATCGCGCAATTCAAGATCAGTTGGGTGGTAGAGCTGGAACCAGAAGTTTCCCTCGGTGATCTCAGCTACCGTTTCGATGCTAGCGGTAGTGACGGTGCTGAGGACGAATAGCAGATTGTTGTCGAAAGCGGCTTTAGCCAGAATCTCAGTTGACTTGGGCCACATCAGGCCCTGGAGTCCAATGGGTGGTATGCCAAAGGGAGCGGCGTAAGTCTTGCCAAAGAGCTCGGTTTCCAGGTTGCTGCCCGCATAGTCCCGCAAGTAGTAGGGGCGAAGCTTGATCTGGCGAATCTCGTCGGTATTGCGTCTCAAGTTGATTTCGGAAAAGCAGCCTCCTTCCAAGTATTCGAGCGCGAAACGCGGCATGCGCCTGCGAGCCTTCTCGCGAAGGTGTTCTACAGATGGGTATTCGGAGTTAAACGGGTCAGCCATTCTTCAAATGATTCAAGGCCATTCAATAGCCATACGCAAGCTCGGTCAACGTATTTACATATCTAGCACAAAAGGCTCTGTTCTAGACGATATAGGCGCCCGGCTTTGACGCCGGACGCCACAACGACCGTGTTCCGAAAAACGATTATCTGTTCTAATAGTAAAGACAAGCGGGAGCGGCTCCTCCGGTATGACTCCTCAACTTGGAATCGCTCCCTCAACTATGATAAGAAATGTATCAGAAAAATGAATAAAACGAGTACAACGAGGGGACCACCTAGGCATAAAGCGAATCGAAGGCAAAGTTCAAACATGCTTCTAGTGTAGCGATGTATATATGTCATTTCCACCCTGAGACGGATAGATAATGCTCCAGGACGGATTTTCGGCGGTTTGACCGCCTTAAGATAGTGTCAGGACTGAAGGAAGAAGAGTGTAGAAGTTTGGACTTAAGCCCCACCTCTTCACTAATAATTCGTGGAGTCCGTTTCTTGATTCAGATAATTCTCAATGGTTGCTTTGGCAAAAGCTGCTCCTGTTTCTGGATCCCAAGTTTCACCGGCATCGAGCTTTCCTGCGTATTCAAAATGATGTTCGAATTGGCTGCGGCCGTCGACCTTGCTCTTGAGGGAGAAGCGTTCGTTTTCCGAGTAGACGTCTTTCCACGCTTGGCGAACGGCGGCCCAATAGGGACCGGTCTTTTCCCAGTATTCGTCGGCTTTGGAAAGATCGGGCGCCGTTATCAATTCGTAGCGGTCGATGCCGAGTTCGTGGCCACGGTAGTCGGGCGTCTCTGATGCCTCGCCTTGGACGCGTTTCCAATTGTTCTGTTCATGTACCCAACCTGTAGGGGTAATAACGATACGGTGAAAGCCTTCCATAACGCCATAGTCGTCGCGCACGCTGTACTCGCGACGTGGCAAGGGTCGCCAGGAGTTCTCGCCGGTCCAGGTGGAGCGGTTCCCTTGGTGGGTCCAGCGACCGATAGCTTCGTAACGTGGGGAGTCATCGACTTGCCAGACGGATTGCGACCAAGCTCCTTCGACTGATTCGGGCGAGCGGGTATCGCGTTCCCAAGTTCCGGTCCCGCGAAAAGCATGCAGATTAGTGTCTTGATAAGTCCAGTCTTGTCTCCAGTGTTTCATGACCATTGGTCCCATGACGGATCCGTCTTCCTGCTGGAAGTACATGACCAGCGTGTGCTGCAGACTGATGAAGTCGACTCGATCTTCTAGGATGCGAACCTGTTCTGTACTCCAAGAGTGATAAGGACGAACCGGTTCGTGTTCGGAAAAGAGTCCCATCGTCTCCAGAAAATGGAAACTGGCCTTGTAGTCGCCAGCCAACGACAAAATGGCTGCTCTATCTTTTTCGAAGGGATCTTCGGTGTTGGCTATGGTGGCAAGAGGCAGCTGACGCGGCTCTGCCAAGGCGACGGGAGTGCCACGAGTGGCGCCGCCTCGCGGATTGGCTACTTCTGCCGGAAGGTTGCCCCAGCTGAAGACGTACGCTTCGGCTGGCTCCTCAGGTATGACTGGTTGCGGAGAAACGGGAGATGGAGCCTTGCTGATTGTTTCGGAGGAAGGCGTGGTTTGGCAGCCCGCCAAGCCGAGCAAGGCTAAAAGAAGCGCGATCGATTGAAGAAGAGATTTCATCATAGCCAGCTTATAGGAATGGATGGCATTGGTCTGCCCCGAAACGGATTAAATGCGCTCTAAAAAGGATTTTTAGCCTGGAGAAAGCGTTCGATCTATCGCGAGAAGAATTGTACCTTAGGCGTTAGAGGCTATGGTTAAGGCATGTTTGGCATCGCTCTACTGATTCACATCCTGGGGGCTACAATTTGGACTGGCGGCCATATCGTTTTGGCTGCCACGGTATTGCCGAGAGCATTGAAGTCGAATTCCATCGACGAGCTGTCGAAGTTCGAATCTGGATACGAACGGATCGGCATTCCAGCTCTCATTGCCCAGATCGTCACTGGCTTTTGGCTAGCCCATCGATTGGTTCCAGATGCCAGCCTATGGTTCGATTTTTCGGATCCTGTCGGCCGCTTGATCGGGATAAAGATCATATTGCTTGCCGTCACTGCTGGATTGGCTGCGGATGCACGTTTGCGAATTATACCGAATCTTACCGAGAAGAATCTCGTTTCGTTGGCCTACCATATCATCCCGGTGACGATTGTATCGATTCTCTACGTAGTGGTCGGCGTTTCATTTCGCACGGGGTGGTTTTATTAGAAAGCGATTTACACTAGAAGGAGGGGAGCGAAATCGGTGTCTAATACTAGATTCGTCCTCCATGACCAGTTTGCTTTTCTACTCTACGATCAGCTTGCCTCTCATAATAGCGAAGTGGCCAGGGAAGCTGCAGATGTAGTCGTAAGTTCCGGCTTCGGGCGCGGTGAAGCTTACAGACGTGCTTTCTCCTCCTCCGATGAGCGCAGTGTAAGCGATTACCTCGTCGCCTTCTGGAATGTACTCAGTTGCCGCAGCTGCCACGGCTTTCATGGCGAAAGCGGCCACATCGGTTCCTGCCTTGAGGAGGACGAAGTTATGACCCATGGCTGCCTTTGGAAGCTTGCCGGTGTGATTTAGGGTAAGGTTTACGGTCGATCCGGCAGGCACGCGCAATTCCGTCTTATCGAATTGCATCATGTCGTTGCCCCCTAGTTCGATTTTTACTTCGCCCGCGTTCAAGAGGGCGGCTCCCGTCAGGAGTCCGACAATAGTGATTAGGTTTCGTATAAGCGTTCTTTTCATGGCTGCCGTTAGGATCAGACTACATAAGATTTTGTTCAAGTTTGCTTTTGCCCTATATCAGTTATCATCAGCCAAACTACACTATATTAGGTTTGCTGATCCATTTGCGGTCAATCCCCAGGTATTCGAAAGCCTTCTAAGCGTCCGGGATCATTGCCAGTTCTCGTTTCTTTTCGCCTTCCTCAGCTTGGTGAATTGCTATTGATTTCTTCTTGCCGAAGAAGCGGCGCCAGCTAAGAGCAAAGCCGGTGTAGACAAGCATGAGTCCAGCGGCGCAGCCGAGAAAAGCGATGATTTTTCCAGGGAGCAAGCCTGCTTCGCCAGTATGCATCCCACGAATGGATGCGCGAATTTTTTGCCTGAAGGTCCACTCTTTGACATCGCTGGAAGCCAGTATTTCGCCATTGCGAGGATTCATGAGAAGTCGTGAAGGAGAAAGAGGGAACCATTGTCCTTTTTCTTTTATGGAGATCGTTCCTGAACTGCCGCGGCCGCTTCCTCGACTTTGTCCGCTTCCACCATGACTATGGCCGTGACCGTGGTTGCCCGCCGCTACCTCGCCTTGACCACGAGCTCTATGGTTGTGGCCTCTCTGAACAGCTTGCTCACTCCCGCCGCCCGTTCCACGTTCAGTATTGGCCGCTCCTGGACCTCCACGTCGACCGCGACCTGATGCTAGCGGGAGAGTGATAGAGCTCCAGTCGTCTGACCAGCCTTGAGCCGAGGCATAGCGGTCCTCTAGGCTAAGCGGCCGTCCGCGACGGGAGATTTCCTGATCGCTTTGAAGAGGCGCTCGCGAGAGGCTAGGGCCAAGCAGCTTGTTGGCTAGATCTCGCGACCAGCCGTAGGAGAAAACGCTGCCGGTGATGGCCATGATCAAAATCGGAATGAGCGCCCAAAAACCGAATACATTGTGCCAGTTGTAGTCGCGGTTCTTGCCTTTCGCTTTTTTACTGAAGAGTAGGTTGTTTTTAAAGAGTCGCCAGACGAGGGTTCGAGGGAACCAGAGGTAAAGCCCGGAAAGGCCTAGACCAATGAAAGCGAGATTAGCCGCTCCAGTAATGTGTTTGCCGATGGCGCGGCTGTCTCCGCTTTGAACGAGCCAGCGGTGAAGTCTCAGGTTAAAGGAAAAGAAAGGCTTCCATGATTTGGAGGCAGGCTCGGCGATTTCGCCTGTGTAGGGATTTAGATAGCGAAAGTCGCCGCGACCCACTGTGAGTTTCCAAGCTTTTGAGGAGTCGGCTTGCGTTTCGATCGAGGAAAAGGTCGTGTCGGGTTCCGCTGATCGTGCCGCGGCGTAAAGCTCGTCTATCGATAGACGTGTGGCATCGATTGGAATGTCGACTTGGAGCTGATCGCGATCAACCCAGGCCAGAATCTCCTTCTCGAAGGCGAGGATGGCCCCAGTGCCGCAAAGCATAGCGATGATGATCCCGGAAACGATGCCGAGCGAGAGATGCAGCCAGAAGAGAGCTTTTCGGAACATTGGGTTTAGGCGTTTAGGGATTTAGGCTGTAGGTTTTTAGGGAGGGTGATAGACGTTTAGGCATTGAAGGTTCTCATTTTCTAAACGCCTAATCCCCTACGGCCTAATAGCCTAGAATTTCAGTGTAGCGGAGATCTTCGCATTACGGCCCATTGCGTAGTCGAGTGTTTGATACGCTTGGTAAAGCTTGTCGGTAGCATTATCGATGCGAGCTTTCAGGATTAAATTTTCGTTGATGTGAAACTGAGCGTAGATGTTGAATACATCGAAGGAAGGGCGGAAGAGCCGTTCGATCACGTCGGGATTGGTTTGATCGGTCTGTTCGAAGGCCGCGACGTGGCGATGCTCGGCGCCAAGCGTAAGCCGATTTTCCATTAGATTGTATCCAAAGGTTGTGAACACGCTCCAAGGCTGGTTTTGGATAGGATCGCCGGGAAGACCGCTGCCGACCAGTTCACGCACGCTGCGGTCGTAGGTAAGGCCGAAGAAGTACGCCCCTGCATCGTAGCGAGCTTCGAATTCCATGCCGTAGAGGGCGTCGTCGCCGACGTTGTCGAGCGTATTGAAATCCGGATCGTCGGATGCGACAGTTCCAATTACGTCGACTAGGTCTTTTTCATAGTAAGCTGCGCGGAAGCGGAGCTGATCGCCTTCTTGAAAGATATCTTGCTTAAGTCTGAGGATGCCTGTCTCCCAAGTTTTCGAACGCTCGGGCTCGAGATTAGGATTGGGTAGAGTGCCAGGGCGGAAACCGCGACGACCTGACGAGGGCTGGCTGGAGATGAAGGCTTCTCGCAGCGTGGGAGTGCGAAAGCCCGTACCATAGCTGGCGAAAAGGGTGAGGTCGTTAAGCCGTTCGCTGTTGGCAAAGGGATTGAATTCGATTCCAAGGCGACCGGAAAGATTGTCGCCGCTCAAGCTAACGCCTTGCAGGTCCTCCATCTCGAAGTCGTCGTAGCGCAAACCTTCAAAGATGGTGAAGTAGCGATTGAGCTTATGGTTTCCGTTAATGAAAAGACCGTATTGCGAGCGCGTTCCGCCGGGATCGCTCGAGCTTGGATTAATGCCATCGCTAAGTGAAACCAAGTCGTCCTCGAAAAAGTCGAGGCCATAGCTGATGCGGCTGTAGATAGACTCTGTATTCAATATAGCGCTATTGGAAATATTGAAACCCTTGGTTTCGATGTCGTGCAGATCGACGTCGTCGGAATCCAGATCCTCTTCCAGGCGTTCGGTTTTGGTCAGGTAGAGATTCGCTTTAAGGTCGAGCCAATCCTTCTCTTTAGCGAGATTGGCGTACTGAACGGAAAAGGTATCGGAATCGACTTGCTCGGCGGCGACGTTGGAGCTGCGCAGCTGGCCGCGAGCGAAGGCCCCGCTACCATCGTAATCGTAACGATTTCCTTGATACGAGAAGCGTAGCGTTTGATTTTCATCAGCTTGGTAGACTGCCTTGAAAAGCCCGGTTTCGGATTTCTTGCCGCTGGCGATGACTTCGGTTCCATCTGCATCTTCGTAGTCGCCGAATGAGCGATAGCTCAAAGCTCCGAGGAATGACCACTGCTCGTTTGCCTGACGACCGAGGGCGATGGTCGACGTGAAACCGTCGCCGTTTTCCTCGCCGCCAATAGAGAAGAAACCGCCGCTGGCTTTGCGGCGGGTCAGGTCTGCTGGATCGATGGTATTGAAAGACACGCTACCAGCGAGAGCCCCGCCTCCCTTTTTATTGGACGCTGGACCTCGTACGACGTTTACGCTTTTGAGCAGAGCGGTATCAAGCATGACGCGATTGGTAGCGAAGCCGTGGTTGTGATCGGTGAGGTTTTGCTGAGCCCCATCTACATCGATAGCGACGCGACCCGAACCTTCGAGTCCGCGAATGTTAATGCGGAAGCTCTGCCGGCCTCCCTCATTTATGCCAGTTACGCCAGCCGTGTAGTTGAAGATGTCAACGGCGGTGCTGCCCTGCTGATTTAGCAGCAATTCCCGGTCGAGTACGGTTAGAGCGTCGGAATCGCTAAGACCTGAGAGAATGCTGCCTGAAACGTGAAATGGAGCTAACTCGTAAGTTTGGTTTGAATTTTCGTTCTCGGCCATTGTCACAGGAGCGAGGGCGAGAATCGCGATTGGCGTGTAGCGCTTAAGTTTCATAGTTGTCGATTTTCAGGAGGCTGAACCTTAACTGAACTGACTCTGTTCGCTCTACTCCGAGACGGATTTTTTGCGCTCCGAGACGGATTAATTGCGGCGAAGCCGCAGGTTTTTAGGAGCCCAGCTCAACCTCCTAATCTTGGATCTGATCGATCTCGGCTTTGAGGATTTCGCCGAGTTTAGCGATACGCGGATTGGATTTCGTCGATTCGAGGGTCTTGATGAATCTTTTTGGACCTCCTCGGATGTAGCCTCCTGTGGCAAGCGGAATCAATTGAGCGTCCAGTAGCCACCAAGTAGGAAAGGCATCGACCTCCAGCAGTCGCGCGATTGGAGCAAGTCTAGGATCGACGGGCGATCCGGAATTTAGGGAGCAGGGAATCTTCAGCCGGATCAGGCTTTCTTTGGCGAAGGCTTCGAATTCCGAGCGGGATAAAGTTTCGCGTTCGAATCGCTTGCAGGGGGGGCAGTGCTCCGGATCCGTAAAGAGGATTAGGATACGGCGATCATTGGCTGTGGCAGCCGCGACGGCCTCCTGTGGATCGGCGAACCAAGAGCCTTTTTCGTCCGCGGAGAGCGAGCTAGCTGCAGCGAAGAAGATCGCTGCAGCTATCATTGAAATGCGAATACGGTTATACAAGTCTACCACGCCAGTCTCGCGGATACATGAAAGGTTCGCGGATTGGTCGGACCGTAGGAATAGGTGGGATCGCGATCCTCGCCGTTGTCGAGCTGGTCCTTCTGTCGCTCGTCGAAAAGGTTGTCGATACCAGTGGCGATGATGAGATCCGCATCGCCCATGAATCCTTCGAATTTCTTGCTAACGCCGATGTCGAACACCCAGAAGTCGTCCGTCCGTCTCCAGATATCCGCATCCTCGCCAGTCGCCAGCATTGTGCCGGTGTAGCTAAGAAATGCATACGCGTCGAAGACATCCTGGTTCTCGTAGCTCAAGGCTAGGTGTCCCGTCCATTCGGGACGCTCGATGTATTCGTCAGTGGTTAGACTGGTAACGCGTTCGATGGGTTCGTCGAAGCGAGCTTTGAGGTAGGAGAGGCCTCCATCGATCTGGAAATGCTCGTTGAGCTCGTAGTTGATATTGTTCTCCCAAACGAAGAACTCCGAATCAGGTCCATTCACCCGCAGCCACAGATTTTCGTCGCCTGTCAGGTCTCCGCTGTCATCGATGTCGAATGAATCCTTGAGAAGCGTGTAGTGGATTTGCGAATGCAGAATCAATTTTTCGTCAAGAGATTGTGGAATGAAGTCCATGCCGAAGCTCCAGGTTTGCGAATCTTCTTCCTTCAGATCCGCGGCATTGTTGAGGATAACGGCTCCGCCGGTGTTGACACTGATGTGCTGGTCTTCATTGAACGCTCCCGGAGCATTGAAACCTGTGGACCAGGATGCGCGCCAAGTGACTTCCTCATTGGCCGAGAAGCGCGTGGCGATGCGAGGAGAAAAGATGGAGCCATCCACATTGTCGTGGCTATCATACCTAAGACCAGAAACGACTTCCCACTTTTCGTTGATCGACCATTGATCCTGCAGGAAAATGCCGAGGTTGCTGAAGTCTCCTTTCGTCACGGTGCCCTGTCGGTTGTAGAGCGAGCCATCCTCTAGCTCTTCGTAGCGATACTGCGCTCCCAAACTGAATACATGTTGTTCTGCATAGCGATTCACTTGCGACTCCAAATAGATAACATCATTATTCGTTTCACCCCACACTGTCCGGGCAACCGAATCGATGGCCGCTTGATTGTTGGCGATGAATTCGTCGGTGACTTCCCCATCGAAACCGGCCTCCTCGAAGGCGCGTTGCTCGTTGTCCGCTCGCGCTCCATAGAAGCTCTGACGGCCAATATCCACATAGCTCGCTCGCAGGCTGTAGTCCATGCCATTGGAGAGTCTTTGTTTCCAATCGGCGTGCAGCATGTAGACCTCATGAGCGAGCGACTCGGCGACGCGCGCTTGCTCCTCGGGCAAGTCCAAGCGGTCGCCGCCTCGGTGGGCTTGGTCCATGTATTGAAAACTCAACTTCATCGTTCCGTCCTCGACAGGGTGGAACCAAGCTTGCGTGCCGATGATCTTGTTCTCGAATTGCGGTATCTCCGAAAAATTGTCGGTGGTCAGATCGAGCGCGTCGCGATCTTGATGCAGCCCATAAACTTTTAGAGCGTAGTTGCCGTCTTCCGAAACTTGTGAGCCAGAGAATGAGAACTCGGTTTCCGTTGCATCTCCGAGTAGGCTTTCGATGGATACGTCCGTGCGGAAAGAATTCTGCAATGGCTCGACCGTTATCAGGTTGACCACGCCAGCAATGGCCTCTGGTCCGTAGAGCGACGAGCTCCCGCCTTTCACTACTTCTATGCGATCGACGAATACGGCGGGAAAGAGATCCGCTCCGTAGACCTTCGCCAGACCGGAGTACATCGGGGCACCATCGAAGAGGATGGACGTGTAGTCCGTGCTCAATCCGAGCAGCTGGATTTGGTTGAGTCCGCAGTTCTGGCAGTCGTTCTCGAAACGGGCCGTTGGGATGAGCTTCAAGGCATCCTTGAAGGAGGTGATGTTGTAATCCTCCAAATCATTCGAAAGCAGTAGCTCGGTCTTGACCGGAGCTTCGGTGAGGATGCGCTCGGTACGCGTGCCAGTGACGACATAGCTATCCAATTCGTGAACCTGATCACTGGCTTGGCCATGTAGAGGCGCGGCGAGGAGGATCCAGATCCCAAGTTGCGTGGAGTTTCGTTGCAGGAAGCGAGCGATGCTTTGTCTCATAGTTCAAAATAATTACACAATGATATTTTATTCATTTTAGAATTTCTACCCCGAGACGGATTCTAGGCGCTCCGAGACGGATTAACTGCTCATCGAAGATGAGCAGTTAGGCTTTTAGGCTGCCCATGCTTCGCTCTTTGAGCTTCGCAGGGTCCTTTGGATAGGTGTTTAGGTTTTAGGCGAGCGATCATCGAGTGGACCGACATCTTCGACCTAAACCGCTAAAGGCCTATCCGGAGGACGACGATCCCGCCATGGCGGGTGAGGAGCAGTCTAACATCCTAATTAGCTTCTCGCTAATTTCTTCGCCTTGCAGAGGAAGCAGCTTTGGCTCGCGACACGCGCGCATTTGCCGCAAACGAACTTGGGGCAGCTGACGATTTTTTGGATTTCGTCGAAATGATCCTTAAGAGCGGAGCGTTTGAATCCGCAAAGGCTTTTTGCTTTCAGGCTCATCTAAGGGCGTTTGAAACGAGCTCTTTAGGATTGTGACCGAACGTTTGACGGAAGGCTCGAGAAAAGTGGCTGGGATTGGAATAGCCAACGGCGGAAGCGGCTTCGATGACCGCGCAATTCTCTTGCAGCAACAGCTCTCTAGCTCGCTCCATTCGTTTTTGTCTCAAATAACCGAATACGGTCGTATTGTAGCGTTCGCGGAAACCCTTTTTGAGTTTGAATTCGTTGATGTGAGCCTGGCGACTGACTTCTTTTAGAGAATGGTCGGCGCAGAGGTTGGCTTCCAGGTAATCGGCAGCTGCCCTGAGGGCATCCTCATCCTGATCTCGGAGACAGGGTTCCGGTTGCGGTTTCTGCGAGAGTGTCGTTCCGTCCGAAGCAAGGGCCAAAAGCTCTAAAGTCTTGGCATGGACGAAAAGCCGTTCGGTTGGGGTTTTTCCATCCAGCGAGGCGATTTCGCTAACTAGTGATTGGATACGCTTGGAGAAGTAGTCTTTGAAGAAAACCGCTTCGACTCTTTGCATGCATCCGAAGCAGGCTTTTTTCCGGTGAAGCAGGAGGTCCTCTTGTGTAGCGAGCGATTGCCAAATTTCCCGATCGCAATCTATCCAGACAAGCTCCGTTTCCTCCTCAAAGGAGCAGCTTGCTTGGAAACCGCCTAGAGCAATGGCAAACCACTGTTGGGCTTGGACTTCCTGCCAACCTGTATCTGGCAAGGAAATACGGATCCTCCCTCTGAGAACAAAGCAGATTTGCGAGTAGGATTTCAAGGGCCACAACTGAAGGTTTTCAGGCGAGTCTGCCTTGAAGCGAACGTATGAGGTGGCTAATCCCGATTGCTGTTCGAAGCGACGGCTGGCCGACATTGTCTGGCTAGCAGATAGGTGAAAAGGTTCTGGAGCTTTAAAAGGACAGGAGACCATGGACGTTGATACTAAATCTCAATAACACAGCTAATGAGATTCAGTATCAAAAATGGGTCAAGCCTGTTTTCTGGGAAATTCCATGGATAAATTGACAGTTTATTTAAGCCGGGATTTTTAGCGTTGAACATCAAACTTGGAATCCACACTTCTTATTTGGGTTTAGGCTCTCGTTATGAGGTGTTTGGGTAGATTGTGCAGCTTTGTTCTGGTTGGCTTATCGGGTCTTTTGTCGCATGTTTCCGTAGGCAGCCCTTCTGTTGGTCTGCGTATGGAAAATAATGTTTTTTTCGCAGATTGGCGGGTCGATGGCCAAGAGTTCTATGTTCTCGAAGTTTCTTCGGATATGAAAAGCTGGGCCTCGCTTCGGACTTTTGACAAGAGCGAGATGGGTTCTGGCGAAACGAGCTTTGGCAGCTCGGGCAATCTAACCTTGCTCCGCCTAAGGCAAAGGTCTGAAGCGGAATTATTGCAAGGAACCTGGAGTGGTACTCAAGAAACTATCCAGGCCGGGGTTTGCAGTATTTCCGGTTCCGACCGGAGACTGGAAGACGTTGATTATATTATAACTGCAGAGGATGGTGGCTCGTTGAGAATCGATAGAATTATATTTGGTATACCATTACTTAATGGAGGGATGGAAGGAACTTTCAACCTGGACGGAGAGCTGGATCTCTCAAGGGTATCTAGCGCGAATTGCAATGGCGCGCGAATAGAGAATCAGAAATATGAATACTCTGGCGAGTTCGTTTTTGAAGATGGATCATTTAAGATGACCTTACGCGCCCGAGAAGTCTGGTGTCCGGATTTAAATTGCGTATTCGATGTTATAATACAATTAGAGAAGAAGAAAGGCTCGAGCATCAGCTTGGAATGGTGGCCTTTCCCAGGCGAAACATCACAGGAGGGCAGCCGCAGCTATTTTGAGGAGTTTGGCGATTTTCCTTTTCCCGGGACATGGACATTCGAGCCTGGCGAGATCCCTGTACGTCCACGTCCCTGGCCATGATTGATTGAATCGTGAATTCTCTACCAGGCTTTCTGCCAACCGATGGTGGTGGTGTAATCCGTTTCGAGCTGAAAGCCGTTGAGGTCTTGCCAGACGGGCATCGTAAATTCGAGAGCGAAGCGGTGTCCGGCAAGGACGCCTTCTTTGGGATAAAGGTTGATACCGGCTCCGATTTCGAATCTTTGTCCTCCGTAGTTTTCCGAGAAAGCCGTAGTCACGGTGCGTCGCGAAGGAGCGAAAGGCGGGTTGAAGCTGAGATCGCTTTGCGTCCCGCTAATCTCGCCCGTGTACTGGTAATTGGCTCGTAGTGAAATACTGGTGCTATCGTTGGGGGTCGTGGCGATCCAGCTTGTAGCGGCAAATTGGTGACCAAGACGGTAATTGTGGTGATTTTCGTCAGTTCGGATTTTGGCGCTAGCTTGAGCTCCGTAGGACCATTTTTCCTCTTGGCCAAGAAAGGTTACAGAGGGCAACAAATCGATGGTTCCACTGCCGAGCTGCATGGGAGCGGGCATTTGGCGAGGGATACGTCCGCCTGGGCCGGGGATCAGGTCCTGTTCGCCGATGGAGCCCGTTGGTAGGCTAAGCCCAATGCCGTAGTGAGCCTTTTGTTTATCTGATTCCCAAAAAGGGAGTAGGGCGGAGATTTTGATATCGCCGAATCCGCTGCTCTTTGTAGTGAATTCTCGGGTACCTCCATTCAGATTTATAAGTGGAGCAGCCATGCCGAAGATGAGGTGGTCCATTTCCGTCTCGATATACGGCGCCATGATCATAAGGGTGACCTTTTCCGAGGGAGCATGCATGAAACCAAGCATGGTCATGTCCATGGTCATGCGAGTGGGGGTGACGGTATAGTTGGAGGCGAAAACTTCGTCAGAGCTGACCGAGTCGGTTCCGGATCGCATGCCATCCATTTCCATGCGCATTTGCCGAACGGATACCATCCATTCTCCTTTTCCATGGGCATGATCGCCCATAACCATGATGGGCGCATGGCTATCGGGGCGTGAGGTGGAGTAGTGATCGGCGAGAGCGACGTTGGTCGCGATTGCAGTTAAGAGAGTTAGTGTAGCGAGTTTTTTGAAATTCATTTTTGGTTTCTAGGCTTCTGTCCCAGAGTTCGAGGCTTCCGTTGAGTCTCAGCTTATGAAGCAAGAAGGGACGCGTTGTCGTTAGTTTAGCGTTACAAAACTCATAGCCAGCTATGAGTTGAAATGAGAGCCATCAATGGTTCTCACGGATTTATTCTGTTAAGCTAAGGAATATTTGGGGGGAGGCAGAAACGTATCTAAATTTCTCCCCCAAAGCCTCTTTACCATTAGAGGAATGAGTTGCCACGAGCGGCCAGGCTTCAAGTTCAAAGACGCTACACAGGTTATGAGTAGCAGCATATTTGAAATCGATTTCCAAAAGCTGGCTTCGATTTCGCCAGACGCTTCTTGTTGGTCTGCTACGTAAACGCAGATGCCGCACATTTCCTGCTTCTCCACTGCGTGTTGCAACGCCGCTGTAAATTGTACCTCTTCTGGATTCTCCAGCGCCATATTGGTCCAGGCTAGCCCCTGAATCAACGGCAGGTGCAAGCCATTGGCCAAGATGACTAGAGCGAGCACTGTTAGAGCGCACAATTTTTTGGCAGGAAACATATTCGTGAAGCTCCCTATCGAGGAATTCGTCGAGCTAAAGTCAACCGGATTTCTAATCTGAATATCCGACTATGCCTGTTGCTACTAGCTGGTATAAATGGATTGCTCTCATTTATTTGATAGCCTATCTGGAGGCGACTTTCCTTCATCCTAATTCAATCCACCTACTGCCATGCCTAAATTCAACGTCACTCGATCCGTTCTGATCAACGCCCCCCTAGAATCCATTTACTCCACGGTACGCGATTTTAAATCTTGGCCGAAGTGGTCGCCTTGGCTGATTTCCGAACCTGACTGCAAGGTGGATTATTCGGCTGATGGGAAGGGCTATTCCTGGGATGGAAACATCGTGGGAAGCGGGGAAATGCTAGTCACTAGCGAGACGGAGAATAGCGTTATTGGCTATCGACTATCTTTTTTCAAACCTTGGAAGTCTGTATCCACTGTTCAATTCAGGTTCGAACGAAAGGGCAATGGCGTTGAAGTAACTTGGGTTATGGATGGTTCCCTTCCGTTCTTCATGTTTTGGATGAAACCAATGATGGCGGCCTGGATTGGAATGGATTACGAGCGAGGTCTCGGTATGCTGAAAGACTTTTCGGAAAAGGGAAACTCCTGCTCGAAGCTTACTTTTGAAGGCGAGCAGGCTTTTGCTGGTTTCAGTTATGTTGGAATAAGGACTTCTTGCCCGATCAAGGACATTGGACCGACAATGGAAAAGGACTTCGGAGATCTGTTCGCTTGGCTTGGCGAGCATAATATAACGCCCTCAGGAACCTGTTTTTCCATCTATCATAAATTCGATATGGTGAAGGGAATAACTGAATACACAGGAGGCGCCCCGGTTGACTCCATCCCTTCGAGCCTGCCCTCGAATTTCATTTCCGGAAAGATAGAAGACTGCAAAGTGTATGTCGTTACCCATACAGGTCCGTATCGCCATCTTGGCAATGCCTGGTCGGCTGGAATGATGCACAGCCGTTCCAAAATCTTCAAGCAGAGCAAGGCCATGCATCCATTTGAAACCTACGAAAACGATCCCAGAGAAACGCCGGAAGAGGAGATCGTGACCAAGGTCCGCTTTCCAGTGAAGTAGGTTCAATGGTACTTGCTCCCCATCGATTTTGCGGAAAACACGCGTTATGCCTGATGACAAACGACCGAATATCCTGTGGTATTGTACCGACCAACAGCGTTTTGACACCATAGCGGCCCTGGGCAACTCGGCCATTCGCACGCCAGCGGTGGACGAACTGGTAGGGGAGGGCGTCGCCTTCACTCAGGCCTATTGCCAATGCCCGATTTGCACGCCGAGCCGAGCGTCGTTTATGACTGGACGGTATCCAGCGAGTCATCACGTTATGCGAAACGGCAATCCGCGCTTTCCGGTAGAGGAGACGCTGGTGAGCACTTTGTTGGCAGATAGTGGATACGATTGCGGATTAATCGGCAAGCAGCATCTCTCCCGCGCGAATATCGTCGAGAGGCGTATCGAAAACGATGGGTATCGTCTCTTCGCTTGGAGTCATCACCCGTATCCAGATTGGGATGAGGGGCACGCTTACGACGAGTGGCTACGGAGCAAGGGAGTCGATCCGCAGGAGCTTTACGCGAATCTCGAAGATCCCGGTCCTGGCGTACCGGTTGAGCTGCACCAGACGACTTGGGCGAGCGAGGTGGCGATCGACTTCATAAACGAGGAACGTGATGGGCCGTGGATGCTGAATATGAACGTGTTCGATCCGCATCCCCCATTCGATCCTCCGCAGGAGTATCTCGATAAATACAAACCCGAAGATATGCCACTGCCGCTGTTTCAGCCGTCCGATATCGAGCATCAAAAGCGCATGGTTCGCATCGATCAGCAGATGAAGGAGGCGATTGATCCCACCGCTCCGTTCGAGGAAAAGGAAGAGAAAATGGCGGAGGGGGATTCGCGTTTTCGGGCGCCGACGGACTTTGATGCGAGGAAGATCAAAGCCTGCTACTATGCGATGATCGAGCTGATCGACGATCAGTTTAAACGAATCGTCGACGCTCTCAAAGCGAATGGGCAGTACGATAACACATTGATCATTTTCACCAGCGATCATGGCGAGATGCTGGGCGATCACGGGCTGGCCTATAAAGGCTGCCGCTTTTTCGAGGGGCTTGTTCACGTACCACTCGTGATAAGTTGGCCGGCGCGATTCAAGCATCGGGCACCGAGCGATGCTCTGGTAGAGCTTGTCGATCTCGCGCCGACTTTGCTGGAGGCGGCGGACCTGCCGATTCCCGATCGTGTGCATGGCAAGTCATTGCTGTCGATCTTGGAGGGGAAAACCGAAAAAGTTAAGTCGCGCGTGATTTGTGAATACAACGACACGCTGGCCGGAAAGAATATCGAAGACAACAGCCACGGCATTATGGTATACGACGGACGCTATAAGATCTGCGTTTACCAAGGACACCCGGAATGCGGGGAAATCTATGATTTGCAGAATGATCCGGGCGAGTTCGACAATTTATGGGACAAGCCTGAGCATGCAGCTCTGCAAGCCGAACTGATCGCTTCCGCCCTTGATATGTATTTGAGTACTTGCGACGCGGGATTTCAGCGCACGGGGAGATTTTAGGGCGGGAATCGGAAAGATTGGCAATGGCGTTTGCGCGCCTTCAGAGTTTCTTTAGGAAGGGAGATCGTGGCCAAGGTCCGCTTTCTGTATTGATTTTGACCAACATAATTCAGCTCAATTTCTTTAGGATTCTTTAAGGCGAGTTGCGATCATGTCTGTCCTAGCTATCCTGAGTTAGTTTGAGATATGTCAGGGAAATATAAAACGCTTCGACTCATTCTGGGCGATCAGCTCAATGAAAAGCATTCGTGGTTTCGTGTAGTTGATGGAGAAATACTCTACGTAATAGCCGAGTTGCGACAGGAGACCGACTACGTTAAACATCATGTGCAGAAAATCTGCGCTTTCTTTGCGGCTATGGAGAATTTTTCGAAGATTCTTCAGCGAAAGGGGCACCATGTATTGCATCTCAATTTAGATGATACGGCGAAGTTTTCCAGCCTGCCAGAATTGATTCAAGGTCTGTGCCGCCGCTATCGAACAGACACATTCGAATACCAGAGGCCAGATGAGTATCGTTTGTCGCGGCAGTTGTCTGAAATCTCACTGGAGAATGTATCTGTATCCGCAGTTTGCGATACGGAGCACTTTATTTTGCCCTTCGATGAGATTCCGGCGTTTTTTAAAACTGGCAAACGTGTTTTGATGGAGAACTTCTATCGAAAGATGAGAACTCGACTCGATGTCCTTATGGATGACGGGAAGCCATTAGGAGGTCGTTGGAATTTCGATACAGAGAATCGAAAAAAGCTTAAGCCCGCTGATGTTGAAATTTTGCCTAAACCGCTTCTCTTTCGCAACAATGTATCGGATGTCCTGAGACGCCTGGAGCGTTATGGCGTGAACCGTTTCGGCAAGGCGCAACAGAAACTTATCTGGCCGGTAACGAGAAAGCAGGCTCTCAGGTTGCTTGATCATTTCTGCTCTCATTGCTTAAAATATTTCGGACGCTTTCAGGATGCGATGACAAAAGAGAGTTCCGTCGGCTGGAGCTTGTATCATTCGAGACTGTCGTTTGCTCTAAACGCGAAACTCATTGATCCCCTTGAGGTTATTGAGAGAGCGATTGCCCAATTTGAAGAGACAGATTCATCGATTGATCTCGCCCAGATAGAGGGATTCGTACGGCAAATTCTGGGTTGGCGGGAATTTGTAAGAGGAATCTATTGGGCGAATATGCCTCAATACGCCCAAGCCAATGGGCTGTCTGCCAAAAGCAGGCTGCCTGGCTACTTTTGGACGGGAAAGACCAAGATGGAATGTATGAAGCATGCTATTGGTCAGTCTTTGGATTTCGCCTACGCTCATCACATTCAGCGGCTCATGGTAACGGGAAATTTCTGTCTGCTGGCCGGGATCGATCCTAACCAAGTGGATAGCTGGTATCTAGGAATTTATATAGACGCCATCGAGTGGGTCGAAATGCCAAACACACGCGGAATGAGTCAGTTTGCCGATGGAGGGATTCTGGCTACCAAGCCCTATGCCGCGAGTGGAAGCTACATTAACAAGATGAGCGACTACTGTCAAAACTGCTACTACAAGGTGAAGGAGCGAGAAACCGAGAAAGCCTGCCCCTTCAATAGTCTGTATTGGCTATTTATGGAAAGGCATCGAAAACGCTTAGGTTCAAACCAGCGTCTGGCTATGACCTATCGAAGTTGGGAAAAAATGGATACAAGAAAACGAAATGCGATTTTGAAGAGAGGCGAAACGCTTCTTTCGCGACTGGACGAGCTTTAGGGCGCTTTCTTGACGCGATAGGCTAAATTTTAATTCGAGCTATATCTTGAAAAATCAATTTACGCAATCGCGATCAGATAGACGACTAGCACCGTAGCCATGGCGATTAGACAGGCGGTAGCGAATCCAAGAATATCGGTGCGGTAGCGTCGCCAGCTGAAAGCTCGATGCAGCTTTCGCAAATCGACCAGGATTAAACCGTCCTCGATCTCCTTTGCATTCTTTGCCTGATCATGGTCCAAGGCTCCAGTGAGCTTTATTTCGATGCCTTTCTTGTGAAGCCTGGATTCTTGGCCAATCGGCGTATCCAAAAGCGTATAAAAGGCATCTAGCTTTTCCTGGGGTTCGCGCTTGGTGAGAAGGCTAACGGAAATCATCACAACCAGACCAATCGGAATGTAGGTGGCAACTTGATACGGGAAGCTCCACCCCAAATAGATTTGCGTGTAAATCCCCACCAGCGCCATTATGACGGCGCTGGAAAAGGCGCCGTATCGATTGGCTCCTGGCCATATGACGCCAATCCAAAACGCGAACCCCATGTAGGCGGTAATTTTCCATGCTTCCTTGATTCCGGCAATTACGCTTGGGAATCCATAGGCGAACAGCAACCCGCCAGCCACCACTCCGATGCTCGCCCAGCGCCCGACCAACAGCAATTCCTTATCAGAGGCTTCGGGTCTAAGATAAGGTTTATAAAGGTTGTTGGTGAACAACGCTGATGCGTGAACCATAAACGCGTCGCATGTGGACATGACCGCCGCCAGCATCGCGGCCAGCATCAATCCTACCAGCCCCACGGGCAGGAGTTCTCGAGACGCGATTCCGAAAGTCAGCTCGCGATCGCTGCCTATGAATTCGGGAAACAGAAAAGCGGCGAAAATGCCGATGAAGGCCCAGCCTGCTGTGGCGAAGCGTTTGAGGAAATTGCCGTAGGTCCAGCCCGAGCGGCAAGCGAATTCCGTTTTCCCAGAGCCTCCGATGGCCATGTGGTGAGGCAGAACGACAACGCCGATCAGGCCGTTTATTACAGCCATGACGATGAAGAAGAAGGTGACTTCGCTTGGAGCGACGAGGCTAAACATGTATTCCGGCAGACCCTCCTTTATGGTGGAAAGCCCTCCAGCGGCATGCAGAGCATAGGGAATGAGTATGAAGGATAAAACCAGAATCAAAATTCCCTGTATCAAATCCGTAAATACAGCCGCAATAATGCCGCCGGCGAGGCCATAGGTAAGAAACAGGGCTGTGCAGACGATGATGATCAGCTCCTCGCTGAGAGCGGCGCCCGTCAAGCCCTCTACCGTGATGGCGGTACCCTTTAGCATGACTCCCATGTTCATGCTAAAGTAGAGCAACGCCACGCTGGTGTAGAGGATCGCCATCTTGTTGCCGTAGCGCTCCTCGAAAAAATCAGCCATCGTTATATAGCGAAGACGTCTATAAATGGGCGCTATGATCCAGTAGAATGGCGTGGCGAACATGTAGATCCATTGATACCATATGCCTGCCAGGCCATTAGTATAGGAAGCTCCGGATACGGAAACAGGCTGGTCAGTGTGAGTGCCTACACCAAAAGCCTGGGCGATCATCATTACCTTGCCGAAGCGGCGTCCGCCCATGAAAAAGTCGCCGGCGGACTTGATTCTCTTCATGGTCCACACCCCAAGCCAAGTGATGCCGATGAAATAGAGCCCTAAAGAAAACCAATCCCAAATGGAAATTCCCAGCATTTAATATTGGGGGTATCAGGCTTTTTGCGAAGAGCTGTAGTTCGATTTTGATGACAATGCCATTTCCGCTTCCTGCTCCTGTCGATCGTAGAATTGTCGGAGCACATGATAGGCAAGCTTCGGTTTTCCCTCCTGTGAAAGGATGCCTTTTCGATTCCATGTGTCTTGGATTATCGGCAGGTTGCGCCTTGGGGAGCGAAAGTCGATTAAAATCCAGGGCGACATGCCGCGCCATGTAGGAATGCGACTCAGCATGGCGATTTGCTGCCTATAGACTTCCGCTTGATAGTCTTCAGTCCAGACTTCGGATACATGCCCTCTCTTCCCAGCCAAGGCTCCAGCTCCAAATTCGCTGACAAAGAAGGGTTTATCAGGCGGTAGATGCCATTCGAGCTTCGCGCAATCTTCGGGATGCCCGTTATACCAGCCAAGGTATTGGTTGCAGCTGATGATGTCCACTTCTTCGCAAAAAGGATCCGATATCTGGATACGGTCCCCATTTTGAACGGCATCGCGTTCCAAAGCGGCGCTGATCAACCGGGAATGGTCGATAGCCAGCACCGATTGCTTCAGCTTGCAAAGGAACTCGAGTCGAGCCGAAGTATTAGGCGTTTCGTTGGCTAGCGACCAAATGATAACGCTCGCTCGATTCTTATCTCGATGGACGAGCGTTCTCAGTTGGCTCTTGGCCTGTTGAAAGGCTGCCTCGTTCTCGAAGTCGATTCCCCAATACACAGGGATTTCCTCCCATATAAGGATACCACGCTCATCTGCTAACTGGGGCAGATTCTCATTGTGAGGATAATGAGCCAGGCGAACGAAATTCGTGTTCAGGTTTTCCGCCATCTCAAGCAGTCCTTGGGCATCGTCGCGAGAATGGGCTCGGCGACTTTCGGGGCCGATCTCTTCATGAAGGGCGATGCCTCTGAGGAAAAGCGATTCGCCGTTCAAGAGAACCTCCGAATCTCTGGTGGCGATTGAGCGGAAGCCTATTCTATCGGATATGCTGTCTGAGTCGCACGTGATGACAACCTCGTATAGCCTGGGGTTATCAGTGGACCATTTTTCAATATCCTTACCTGGGATTGCTACTCGACAGCGACCCGTGGTGTCAGTGATCCCGGTTCGCTTGATATTCAGTTCGGGCAATTCGATTTCCACTTGCGCTCCAGCCAGAGGCGAATCGAGCTCAACGTATCCAGAAATTTGATCGCTATTATCTGGATCGAGTTGTATGTAGTAGTCGTATACAAAATTCGTCGGCGTCTCGATGAGGTGGACATCGCGCGTGATGCCGCCATAGTTCCACCAGTCCGTAGTGAAGTTCGGTACTCGATCCTTTTCGCGACGGTTTTCGACTCGAACCACGAGACTATTGTTTTCCGGCTGAACAAGATTCGTGATCTCGAACTCGAAGGGATCGAAGCCTCCTAGGTGGGATCCAAGCTTCTGGCCATTCAAATAAACATCCGCTCGATAATTCGCGGCTTCGAACCTCGCGAATAGTCGTTTGCCATCCTTGAGACGATAGTTGAAGCGCTTGCGATACCAAACGCTTCCCTCGAAGTATTCAAGGCGAGGATCCTGATGATTCCAATCGCCGGGAACTCTGAGCGTGGCTGCCGTATCAAAGTCGTACTCCGTTCTCTCCTGTGGCGTCTTTTCCGGAAAATCTTTGAAAAACGCGCAATTCGGAGGCGATTCGTGTTCGTCGAATGGTTGCCAGTTTCGATGTTGGCGAAATCCCGTATCGTAGGGATCGATGATGAAGTTCCAGCGTCCGTTTAACGATTTGCGGCGCCGCCCGTACGGATTCTGCATAACGGGCGAACGATCGTATTCGAGTTCATCATTCGCGAAGGGTTCCATCGTAAGTTTGGAAGAGGTAAAGGTAGCTGCGCTAGCAATCAGAGAAATAGAAGATCTATTAGCAGTTTGGATATTATTGTAGATCCTAGCCTTGTCTGAACGTCAATTCCGGTATAACTGTTGAGCTGAAATGGCGATCTGGCCCTGAGAACGCCATCCACGGATTTCTCTAGCAACATGAAGCCCCGAGTGACCCTTCGACAAATCGCTGCCAAGAGCGGCTATCATTTTAGCACGGTATCGCTAGCTCTCAAGGGGCATTCCAGTATCCCGGAATCGACCCGCCGGAAAATCAGGAAGGTGGCGGATGCGATGGGCTATAAGCCGGACCCCGTTCTTTCCGCACTCGCTTCTTATCGGCAGCAACGCCGCCCTCCAGAGTACGCTGGCACCATCATTTGGCTGTCGAATTACAATTCCGACTATCATTGGAAAAAGATTCCCTTGTTCATGGAGTATTACCGTGGAGCGAGCGAAGAAGCTAAACGCCTTGGCTATAAAATAGAGGAATTCTCGCTAACAGATGACGGTATGAACCCCACCGCGGCGGCTCGCATTCTATCGGTCCGTAATGTAGCCGGCATTTTGATACCTCCTCAAGAAAAGCCTCATGAGCGAATCGAATTGGATTGGAGCGATTTCTCGATCGTTACTTTTGGATACACACTGGAGCACCCGCGTTTTCATATGGTATCCAATCACCACTATCGTATTATGACGAATTTGCTGCACGAGTTGCACGACATTGGCTATCGCAAGAGTGGCTTTGTGTTGCTCAGGCGTTCTTCCGAACGGGTGGAGAACAAGTGGATTTCCGCCTATCTTGGAGAAACCTACGAACGCTACGGGGAGATTCTCGTTCCACCGCTCTTGCTTGATGATTGGGATCCCGGAAAATTCGATAAATGGTTTCGAAAATTCAAACCAGATGTATTGGTAAATGGGGTACGACAGTTGCCCGAATTGCCTAAGCATCTTGAAAAGCTTGGCTTGAGAGTCCCTGAGGATATTGGGTTGGCGGATCACAACTTAAGTGATGAAGGCGATGAGGTCGCGGGGATGCGCCAGAATGCCGTGCTCATCGGCAAGGCTGCTTTGGGTGTACTGGTAGGATTGATACATAGAAACGAGAAAGGGATTCCAGAGTCTCCTTTAACGACGCTCGTAGAAGGCTATTGGTACCGTGGCCCAACCGTAAAGCGAGAAAACTAAGAAGAGTATTCCGGGCCTTTTGGGATGTTGAAAGATTTATCTTAATCAATTTCACCAGATTTTCAATACAAGAGCCTGGCAAAGAACAGTCGCCCAGGCAACTGCTATCAGGTTCAGCCAGATGCCGATGCGAGCCATTTGCTTTATAGTAAGGCGACCGCTAGAGAAGACGATGGCATTTGGTGGCGTGGCTACCGGCATCATGAACGCCATTGAAGCGGCGATTGTCGCGGGAACCATCAGCAGGAAGGGATGAATTCCCAATGTTGGAGCGAAGGAAGCGAGGACAGGGAGCAGAACGGATGCGGTCGCGACATTGGAGGTGAACTCGGTTAGCAAGCTAATGCTCAAGCAGATCACCCCGATCAGCAGGAATGGCGAGAGACCGGAGAGATTAACTATATTCTGGGCGATCCATTGTGATAGTCCGCTGGATACAAAACCTGCTGCCAGCGTGAATCCTCCGCCAAACAGAATGATGATCGACCAAGGCAGTTTTTTCCAGGCCCTATCGTCTAGGAGTCGTTCCTTGAAGTTCCATCCCTCGGCAGGGGTTGTAAACAAGATAACAGCCATGAGGATAGCCACCGTCGAATCATCGAATCGACCCAGAGCCTCGTGCAGCGATGACCAGCCTGGAATGGAAAAGGTCCCCAAAGCGATTTCCTTGCGGAAAATCCAAAGAAAGCAAGTCGTGGCGAAAACGATGGCCACTCGAGTTTCCGCAGAGCTGATTTTCGGCAAGGAATGCAGCTGCTTGCCTATCTCGTCCACGTCAATACTCGACACGCGTAGTTTTCGAAAGAATACACGAGAGAAGAGGAGCCATGCCATGATGGCCATGCCCAATGAATAGGGAAGTCCCAGCATGAGCCAGCTCCCGAACGTGATTTCCGGAAGCTCGGGGAAGAACTCCTTGGCTTGAGCAACAAGAACAAGATTCGTCGGCGTGCCAATCAACGTGGCGACCCCGCCTATCGAGCACCCATAGGCGATAGCCAGCATCAGGGCCAATTCGAAGCCTTCCGGCATCTTGCCGCCGTTGGAATCCTCTAGCTGATGGACCACGCCAAGCCCAATTGAGAGCATCATCAAGGCTGTCGCGGTATTGGAAATCCACATGGATAGAAAGGCCGATGCGATCATGAAACCCATAACCACCCGGATGGGCTTTCGACCGATCGCCGCGATGATGTTGAGCGAGATGCGCCGATGCAGCTCGGATTTTTCCATGGCGACGGCTATTAGAAAACCGCCGATGAAAAGCATGATTGTGGAGTTGAAATAGCTTTGAGCAGCTCCCTTGGCCGTGTTTATCGCGAATGCAGGATAGGCGATGATGGGCAGTAGAGCGGTTGCCGCTAGCGGCATGGCTGCGGTTACCCACCAGATGGCCATGCAAACGGTGGTAGCGAGCATTCCGGCAATCGGTATGTCCGCTGAACTGGCTCGCATCCAAAAAAAGGAGACCGCTCCTGCCACAGGGCCAGCGAGCAGAAAGAGCAATCGAACGGAAAGGAATTTAGGAGTCATGAACCACTGAAGGATGGGCTGGATAATCAGGCGTTTTCCAATACGACTCACTGTCTGGCTTGCATGAAATTGACTCAACCTGTTAGCTGGCTCAACAAGTTGAACGAGTCCTGGTTGTGACAAACTTGGCTGGTCGGAATTAGATAAGGCCTTTTTACTAGTATGATACCCCTGAATGGATTTCTGAGCGATCGGTTTTCGATGCCGATTCGAATCTCCTTTGGAGCCAAACGCCTAAAGGCTGGTGGCCTAATCTCGCTTTTAATCGCTTTTACGGGATCGGCGCTGGCCGACATGTTCGTTTTAACGAACCGCATTCAGGTCGATGCTCTAGGCCCAGCTGGGGCTTCCGATGGCTGTGCCTTCAGTTCCGATGGCAAGATCGTCGCGGCTAGCGACAATCGCGGGACGACTTCTCTGTATCGAGTCGACAGTGGCGAATTGATGCTGCAAGTGAACCATGCCGAATACGATGTCTCAAAGGCGGGTGGCGAAACGAACGCTATCGATTTTTCGCCCGACGGAAAATGGTTTTTGACCGGCATGAACGATACCGGCTGCAAGATTTGGGATGTTCGTAGTGGAGAACTGGTGATACAGCTGGGAGACGGAACCAGTACCGATGGAGCGGCATTTTCGCCGAATGGGCGCTATGTGGCTGTCGCCCAAAATAAGCTGGCTGTGATTTACAGCCTGCCGGATTTCAAAGCCGTTGCGGAAATCGATCACACCGAAGGCGAATGCAATATGATTGATTGGGCCTCCGACAGTTCGCTTTTCGCCAGTTGCGCTGGAGGCGGGACGGTCAAGGTCACGCGCTCCAAGGATTGGAAGGTTATTCACGAGATAAAGTTTCCAGCCCGGCGGGTGAAAGGCATTCGTTTGTCGCCAGATGGTCGATACGTTGCCGCTTGCGGAGGCGAGCAGAGGGTGCTCCTCTATCGCCTTTCGGATGGGAAAGTGGCTGCGGACTTGCCGCATCCCTCGATTGTAGGAGCTCTCGAAGGCGATGACAATGATGGTCCTCCGTCCAGAGCCAATGTAGAAGCTGTTGTATGGACCAATGATAGTCGCCACTTGATTACGGGAGGAACCTATGATGGTAGGCTGCGTGTTTGGAGAGTCGGCGATTGGACCATCGTAGATGAATTTCAAGGACAGGCCTTCAATCGGCAAGTCGAGTACTTGAGAATAAGCGTTGATGGAGTGTTAGCCTCTGTTGGTGACGAGGGATACTTATATCTCTTCCAGCCCCTTTGATTTCCCACCAGCCAAATTTATAAAACGATTATGCGATTCTCAATAATCTGCGGAATATATATGAAAGCGCGCCCATCAATGAAAATGGTGTTTATGATATTCGCGCCATTCGTCTCTTATGCTTCGGACTCGCAAGGTTTTCTTACTCTGATCCGAACCATTCAAGTGGACGAGTTAGGAGTTGCCGGAGCGATTGACGGCTGCGCGTTTAGTACGGATGGCAGCTTGGTCGCGGCTAGCGATAACCATGGCAACACCAAGGTCTACGATGTGGGAACGGGCGAAATGATTCAAAGCGTTTATCATGCCGAGTCCGAGGTTCGCATGCGTAATGGAGAAACCAATGCGATTCATTTTTCTCCCGACGATAAGCTTATGCTTACGGGAATGAACGATACCGGATGCAAGATTTGGAATCTGAAAACAGGCGAAATGGTCAAGAATCTGGGTCATGGTCGCAACACCGATGGAGCGGCTTTTTCTCCGAATGGAAAATGGGTGGCGGTGGCTCACGACGATATCGCGGCTGTGTATCGAATTCGTGACTACAAGAAAGTCTGGGAGTTGAAGCATCCGAAAACCGAGGTGAATTCCGTCGATTGGTCGACTGACAGCAAGCATCTGGTTACGGGTAGTGATGGCGGCGGCATTCGCATTTCGAAGGTCGATCTATGGGACGTTCTCTATGCTCACGACTTTGGCGTGAACCGGGTGAAATCCATCCGCATTTCTCCTGACGGAAAGTTTGTGGTGGCCTCTGGTCAAGAAGCGCGGGTTCTGGTTTATCGGATGTCTGATGGTCGGATTCAGGCCCAGCTGCCCCATCCATCCTACCTCGCTGCCCTGCCGGGAGATGATTACGACGATCCGCCGGAGGAGGCCAACGTTGAGGCAGTTGAATGGTCCAATGATAGCCGCTATGTTTTCACTGGTGGAACGTATGATGGGACGATTCGCGTTTGGCGCGTTTCGGACTGGAAACAAGTTGCGGCTGTGCAAGGGCAGGAGTACAACCGGCAAGTCGAATTTCTGGCGACTAGCAAAAACGGATTGCTGGCAAGCGGGGGAGACGAAGGCGTGCTTTACATCTTCAAATTCAATTCTCGCTAAACGCTAGTGGCATGAATCGATGTCATTCCCAAATCTCCTATTCTCGATAGGGGCCGTTGTCTGCATAGTCCTTTTTCAGTCTCTTGTTGAGCCCGAAGAAACAAGTAGCTTTATAACGGGTGAAGCGAAGTTATCCATTCGGCAGTTCTGGTCTACGATCTGATTGCTTTCCGCTTGCGACTCCTAGCTCCAATCCATTCTCACCGTTGCACGACTTTGGCGGCGCTCAAGTAGTCGGGATCGAATTCTACGCCCAGGCCGGGGGCTTTGGGGATGCCGATCTCTCCATTGATCGATTCCAGAGGTTTGCCGGTATCGACGACGATGTAGGGGATGCCGTCCTTATCGCCTTTGAATTCCTGGAATTCGTTGGAATTGGTGACGACTGAAGCGTAATGCAGGACATACAGGATACCCAGGCCGAAGCCAGACATATGTGGCACGACTTTCTTGCCCATGAGCTTGGCCATGCGAGCTACTCGTATCGAACGGATTAATCCACCGAAGAAAAGTAGGTCGGGCTGGGGGATTTGCACGGCATCTTTCTCGATGAGCCATTGGAAGCGATATTGGCTCGATTCCTGTTCGCCGCCTGCGATTGGAATGTCCAAGGAATCGGCGACGACTTTGGTGCCTTCGTAGTCGTCGAAGCGTACGGGCTCCTCGAAGAAATCGTATCCATATTTTTGTAATTCGCGGCCCATACGAATGGCAGTGGGCGCGTCAAACGAGCTGTTGGAGTCAACGTAAAGGGTAGTGTGATCCCCTAGCTCTTCGCGAACCAAAGGAATGATGGCGAGGTCGCGGGCATTGGAAGCTTCTGTGTAGCGCATGCGAGCGCCGAGCTTGAATTTCACCGCCCGCGCTCCGGATTGGGCGATGAGGGCTTTGAGCTGCTCAACTACATTTTCGGGAGGGCTTTTGCGGTCGCCATTCGCGTAGTAGATAGACGTCTTGTCGCGAAAACGGTCTCCGAGCAGCGCCCCGACTGGTTGTCCGATCCGCTTGCCCATGAGGTCGAGGATGGCGAATTCCAGCCAGGCAACGCACATCCAGAACGGCGCTCCCTGCCATTTGTAATTCAGGTTCACCGTAAAAACCCCTTGCACCAATGTATCCAAATCTCGGGCATCCTTGCCGATGAAGAATGGCGCGATGCGTATCAAAAACATGGGGTACAGCGAATTCATCAATTGACGATTGGTAAGCGCCATACCGATGGTTCCGTCTTTTGAACGCGCGCGAACGAAGTATTGATCGTCGCGTTTCAGAAGATCGATCGATTCGATGACGATGGGGTCAGAAAAAAGGCCGCGTCGCAAAACCGGCTGATTCCAGGCTTGGACGAACGCTTCTGTATGCGGGGAGCTTTTCGCGTTCGAGCAACCAGCGCCGAGGGCGAGAGCTCCTGTGGAGGCAAGACCGGCGGTCTTGAAGAATTGTCGGCGAGAAGGGTGTTTCATTGCGGTTCGGAATCGTTTGTTAAAGGCAGTCTACTAGCGGGGCTGACGAAAGAACGTAAGCGCGATATTCGTAACTCAACGGTTTCACATCAAAGAAAAAAGCCAGCCACGGATATGACTGGCCTTTGTGATTCATTAGTAAGTATCCAAAAAACCTATACTAAAGCGAGAGCTTCGCTCCTAAGATGAAAGTGCGGCCGCCGTTCTCGAATTCGCGGAATAGCGGCTGCCCTACCGAATCTTGGAAACGCTGCACCGATGGTTCATCGGTCAGGTTGCGGATATCGAAGTAGAGAGTGTAGTTGGCGTTTTCTCCTTCAATGCGATATTGAAAAGAGAAATCGAGCGATTCTTCTACATCGTTGGCTCTGTCGCGATCTGGTCGAGACACACCTTCGTCTGTAATGTCGATCGTGTCGTAGCTAACCCCATTGCGATTGTAGGCAAAGCGAGCAGAGTATTTTTCTGTTTCGTAGTACAGCTGGAGGTTGCCGACGTCCTCGAATTGATTGAGGACGAAATCGCGGCTGATGCCGTCGCGGAAATCCGCATCGCCATCGACATGGGTGTAGTTGGCGATTACGCCGAGATTATTGAAAGGTTCGGGCAGATGGTTGAACTTTTGCTGATAGGTGACTTCGACGCCTGTGTAGGTGGCTAGGTCGCCGTTCACAGGACGTGTGAAATCGAAATCGGCTAGATTATTGAAGCCTGCAGGAATGTCGTTGTCTGGATCGCTGTCGGCAGCGTTGTCTTGGCGCGCCTCATCGATTTCCCGATTAATGATATCCTGAAGGTAGGGAGCCAGACTAGAAATCTGCACCTCCTCTTCGCGGAATCGTTCCACGTCTTCGAAGTTCTCGACTTCCTTGTAGAAGAGCCCAACCGAAAAGACGCCGCCTTGCGGCATGTAGTACTCGAAGCCGAGATCGAAGTTCTCCGCTTCGAAGGGTTGGAGCAAGGGGTTGCCGCCATTCATGCTAATCTCTCCCGTGTATTCTCCGGTTTCGTCGTCGAGTTCCCACTCGAAGTCGGTGTCGAAGAAGGGACGTAGGGTACGGTAGTCCGGGCGACCGATGGAGTTGGTCCACGCGGCGCGGAACACCAACGGATTGGTCGGCTGATAGCGTAGGATAATGGAGGGGAACCAGTTGTCGTAAGTGTTGTTGGCTGTGCTTCCATCTGATGCTAGAATCGAGAAGTCGGTTTCTTCGTAGCGAGCGCCAGCGATGACGCGCCAATCGCCGGTTTTCCAGGTCGCTTGCAAGTAGCCAGCGGTAATGTCTTCATCGATGTCGTAGCTGTCCTCTGTGTCGTCTCCGTCGGGAAGGAAGCGATCGGGTTCGCTGATGAAAAGCTGGTTGATGATATTCATGTCGGCCCATTCACCATTGTCCTGACCTACCGGCCTAACCGGCGTTGTGCGGTTGTCGCCAAATACGTCGGCCATGTAGATGGTGCGGTCCTCGTCGACTTCGAAGAAGAAGGTATTGTTGTCTAGGAAGTAGTCCTTGCTGGCGCGTTTGCCGCCAATTTTCAGGCGTAGCTCTCCGGATTCGAGGTTCATGACTCGTTCCAAATTGATCAATGCCGCATCTACAGCGTCCTCCGATAAGTCGCCCCGGCGTTGTAGATAGTCGCCGCGATTGCCAACCTCTAGCACGTTGGGATCGTTAATCCAATTCTGCGGGTTGGTGAATTGCGGGATTTCTTTGAGGTCGTCGAACGTGTAAGTGAGGTCAATGATTCCGTCTCCCCGCGTATCGACAGTGCCGTCGCTGGCCCGGGCTTCGAAGCGCGCGCGAGTACGGGTTAGTTCACGACTGGCGACGGTAGTCGAAATGCGGTAATCGAGATTCCAATCGCCCTCATTGAAGAAGTGCTGACCTTCGAAGAAGAGGTTTTCGGTTTCCTGCAGTTTTGTTCCGGGACGATGCCGCTTACGTACACGACCGCCGTCGACGGCTCCCTGAGTGATGACGCCCTTGCCATCGATATTTTCCCAGACCGAATCAGTGGTCCAATCGGAGCCCGAATTGAAGCGCACCTGCATGTCGCGGCGCAATTCGTTGTCCTCGAACTCGGAGTAGAATCCGCCGATCTTGAACAACGTGTTTTCGCCAGGTTTCCAGTCGAAGGAGATATTGGCTCCAGAGCGAATGCGCTTGAGATCGCGCCATTGCAAGCGGTAGTCGCTCATACGCCAGAGTTCGTCGAATTGTCCGCCAGTGAATCCCAAGGCATCGATTTCTTCGTCGGTAGCTAGATCGAGGAATTCATCTTCCGTACCCCAGACGGCGGTGGGACTTTCTACAGCGCGATTGTTTTCTTCCCATGATCCGGCGATCATAAGTCCCATATTGTTGTTGTCGCCGAAGCGGAAGCCGTAGGTGAATTCAGCCGAATACAAGTTTTCGCTGGGAAGGTCGTTGTAGCCGTAGCGCACAACGGCGTCGAATAGCGTGCCTTCCAGGTCTGTGGCGTTTTTGGTTTTGATTTCTACCGCGCCCCCGACTGAGTCCGCGTCCATTTCCGCAGGCACTGCCTTGAAGACTTCGATGCCCTTGATGAGCGTCGCGGGGATGGAGTTGACCTTGGCAGAACGAGATGCCCCGCCAACGGTAGACTCTGGTGAAGGTAGGCGATCGCCGTTGATCATTACCGCGTTAAGACGCGGATCCAGACCGCGAATCGAGATTTGTTCTGCTTCGCCTCGGTCTTTGACGATCGAGATGCCAGGCAGGCGAGCAAGCGCTTCGCCGATGCTTTGGTCGGGCAAGTTTTCCAAAGTCTCTTCTGAAACGATGGTGGATATAGTGTTAGACTCTTTTTGCTCTTTTAGAGCTGCTTCAGAGCCCCATTCGATTGGGCGCACTACGATAGCATCAAGGGTGTAAGTGTCATCGTCCTGAGCGAGTATTGGCGACGATAGAATAACGCATGCTATTGATAGTTTTATCAAAGGCATATGCGGGGTGTTGTGTTGTAGTTTTCGCAAGTTCATGACCTTCGTGTTGTTGAATTAATACGCTATTCCTGTTGGGCTCTGGCGGTTGGGAGAACCTGGCTTAAACGTCCGCCTTGCGGAACGTTATGTGGAATCACGTTTTGAATGGTAGAAGGGGTTGGGATAGAAAGTCGGAGAACGCCCGAAGCTCTCCATCATTGTATCGAGAGTTAACATTCGGGGTTGTTGAGACAACAGGTTGGACTGCTCAAACTGTTGAATCGATTATAGTAGTCACTGGCCGATTCTTCAGTTTAGAAGCTTATTTCTAGCGGTGTGATCCGGGAATCGAAATGTAAGACTTACAAGCTAGTCGCTCCCTTTTTTCGCCTAGCGAATGGGCATTGCCGCATAAAAAGAAGCGAACGTTTTTATCAGACCGTTCAACAAGTTGATCGTCCGTCGGACTTGCCCCTGTATCGGTTGCCAGAATCTTTGCTCAATATCCCAGACTGGGATTTATATATGAACTGCCTAAGATGAAAACGAAATCGCAGCTTTCCATTTTTTGTATCGTATTTGTATTTAACATACAATTGCTGGCTGATGAACTATGGCCATGGCAGGTTCCAAACACCAGCGATCGGGCAGTTATCTTCCTTATGGCCGACACCAATATTCAAAACCGGACGAATCACTCGGAGGGCTATCGAACCGTAAAAGCCACCCTGAACGCTGCCGACTTGCGATTCGCGAATCTTGAGGGCCCTTTTGCTGGCGCATCAAAGGATCCACGTGTCAGAGACATTCCGCACAAGAAATGGAATCATTCTGAACCAGACCAAGTTCAAACCTTAGTCCAAGGCGGCATCGATGTTGTTGGAGTAGCCAACAATGTGACCTGGCCTTGGCAGGCATTGATGAGAAGTATCGAAGTTCTGGATGCAGCTGGCGTTCAATATGTTGGAGGAGGCGAGAATATCGAAAAAGCGAATACGCCTGTTGTCTTGGAAGTCGATGGAATAAAAGTCGGCTTTCTTTCCTTTGCTGCTACGGTTTTCCCATTCGAACATGCAGCAACTGAGATCCGACCCGGAATCGCCGAGATCAAAGTCCACACTGCTTACCAGCCGCCTCCGAATCTAGACAAGCCAGGGCAGCCTCCTATTGTGCTTACCTGGCTTGATGAAGCCTCTAGGGGTCGAATGGTCGGCTATGTGGCGGCGTTGGAAAGCAAGACTGATTTGGTGATCACGTCGTTTCATTGGGGCGTTTCCAATACGACGAACGTGGTGTCGTATCAGAGAGACATTGCTCATACCGTCATCGATGCGGGAGCTGACGTCGTGTTTGGGCATGGGCCTCATAGATATCAGTCTATCGAAGTTTATGAGAACCGTCCCATTTTCTATTCCGCCGGACAGTTTCTATTCGATGATCCCTTGCGCAAGGAAAGGCATCGAGAAGGCTTGCTAGTTCGAGTGGTCGCTACGAAACAAGAGTTATACAGCGTGTCCTTCGTACCGACTTGGCGCCCTGAGGAAGGACTTGAAATCTTCTTGGAAGATCCGAATCAGGGCCAGGGCAAGGAATTATTGGGCTATCTGAAATCTGTCCTGGGCGATTCTGGGGCCGATCTTTCCGTTGTCGGAAAGGAAGTGGTTATTGGAGGCGTTGGCGTTCATTGAACTGGTAGTCTAAACGGTAGCGACTTGTGCCATTAAAGCCGCAATCCCAGACTGCGTATTAATTATACAAGAGCTTTCGTAAGTAGGAGCCTGCTCGCAGGCTATGTGTTTTCAGAATGATGATGGAAGACGATCGCCTGCCATTCGACAAGCTCATGGCCCTGATGCACTCGAACGGGCTAGCAGGCTCCTGCATTTCCTAGCTACTTAAATGACACCTATGGTGACTGCGAAGCGGATTCCGGTCTCGCCAGCCAAATGATGGCTAGCTTGAAGCTAGCCGCTACCTAAACATGTTTACTTCCTCTTTGCCGCCTCTCTGGCCTGGATTTCCTTAACCTCGCTGTGACGCCTTTCGTTGATGCCAGGATCATCCGACATGTAGGTCCACAGCTGGACGGTTCCGTCCTGGTGGGCGGTCGTTAATAAAGAGCCATAGTCGTTGAATTCCATGTATTCAAGATTGTCGGACACCGTTACGCGAAGGGCGAAAGGTATTGAGTCGTTATTCAGAGAGTCATCTAGGAGATGTTTAGTGGCGAAAAAATCGATGGTATCGGAATGTCCTGCCGTTGCCAGGTAGCTTCCGTCGAGCGTCCAGGCAACCGTCTCTATCTTTTGCCCTAACTTATTCACCCGCCTAACCCGCTCCATGTTCTCTAAATCGAATAGATAAATGTAGCCTCGATTTGTGCCGGCGGCCGCCCATCTGTCGTCAGGATGAATGTTCACGTTTATGAACTGGTGATTCAGGAAAAAGGGATCTATATCGAAAGCGCGTATCAGTTTTCCGGATTCAGTTTCCCAGACCTTCACGTATTTATGCCCGGATGTGACAAAATACTTGTCATCGGAGGTGAAGTCGACCTCGTTGACGGTGTCTCCGTGATCAAGCATTCGCACGAGACTCCAGTCGTCGGTGGAATAGACATGTATTGGACCAGAGTCGTCGTTTTCCTCCTGTCCCGATACCATGTATTTGCCGTTATTTGACGAAGCAAGGCCATCGATGCCGTTTTCGTGTAACATTTCCTTAACTACATCGCCAGTTTTGGCGTCCAGCACCCGCATCATGAAGTCTTCGCTCACGGCAACCACGAAACGCCCGTCTTGGGTCCAAGCAACCCTTTCTATTTCCGAAGGAAGCTTTTTCACCCAAAGCTGATGTCCGTCCGACGTTCTGAATAGACGGACCGTGTAATCGAACTTAGTGCCGGAGACGATGTATTCGCTATTTGGGGAAAACTCGGAAGATTCAACCGATCCGTATTCGCCATGAATATCAGCGAGGCGAGACCAAACTTGATTGAGGGCCAAGTTCCCGCCCCCATGAAGGGACTCTAAGAAAAAGGCGGGAAAGAGAGCGATTGCAGGTAAGGAAAATAGAAAGCGTTTCATGGCTTTTGGTGGGTTTGATATGCGGGTTGCAAAATGGAATTTTGATTCGGGAGCACGCTTAACAGAATTAAAAAGGAGGATGGATACAAATTTCATTCAACAATTTGAGAACTCGATTGGTCGCTCATCGTGACCTTTCTTAAAACGCTTCCAGGCGTTGGTTTTCTAATTCGTCGCACTGGTAATGGATTTTGTTTTTACCCCGATTGCTCGCGTTGCCGGACATCCATGATGGAGCTCCTCCCGACATGGTTAGGCTTGTATTACAGGAAAAATGTGAAGACTTGGCTTCATGAGCAGCAGGTCTTCTCTTGCCGTGGAACTCTGATGCCAAGTTTTCGAAAAATTCCACTAGTCAATCTTCTTTGATGATTCGTCCCAGTCTAGGAGAGGTGTATGAAACGGAATGGGTCCAACCAGTAGGAATAAATCGAGATCTTGAAGATGGGGCTATGTCGAAGGCATTTTTTGAAGTATGGGGTTTCCTTTGGAGCCGCGTTTTCGTCGATTGCGATGGCATTTGGGAAAAAAGATGGGGAGCGAAAGAAAAATTTCGAAGTGCCGGAGGGGAACGCGACGAGGACTCTCAAGCTCGCGGCGAAGCAGGGAGGAGTGGATATCGTTTTTTCAGCAAAGGTCGTGAAGGGATTTAAGACTCGAGCTGTCATAGGCTTTTACGCGCCGAGCGAGGCCTTTAAATTAATGCTGCGCGATTTGCCATTCGTCGCAGTAATACACCCAAAATCAGGCGTTTACATTATCGAGAGAACCGGAAGCGCTTCTGTCCGAAACGTTTCAAGCTTTCCTCCTGACAATAAGGGGATCGCCCCGCATTTACTTTGATCGATAGATGGTTGCGCTTAAATGGTTGATGTCTCCTCGCCAAATTGACTGTATCCTGCTAACTTACAAACTATGCCCCCAGACTACTCGGATCAAGCCGACTGGTATCAAGAGAATCTAGCCCCGCATGAATCCATGATACGAGGTTGGCTAAGAAGCCGTTACCGAAGTGAAATTGAGGTAGACGATATCGTGCAGGAGGCGCTTCTGCGTGTTCTGATGGAAAACCGGAAGCGTCCGCTTAAAGCCCCCAAGGCGTACTTTTATGCGGTTGCTAGAAATCTGGCGATTGATCGGGTCCGCAAGAACAAGCTTACCTCCTGCGGATCGGTTTGGGATGAGGAAGCGCTTGAAGTTCTAGACGACTCGGAGCGAGTCGAGGAGGCGGTTGCGCGAAATCATGAACTTGAATTGCTGACGAAAGCGATCCAGAGGTTGCCAGAGCGTTGCCGGCAGGTCTTCACGTTGGCCAAAGTCTATGGGATGAGTCACAAAGAGATCAGTCGAGAACTGGATATTTCCAGGCATACCGTCGCAGCCCACGTGGCCAGTGGACTGGCGAAATGCATGGAATTCATGAAATATCACGGGAGTGATTGAGTAGGGATTGAAGAGATGAGCAGAAAAGAATCGGATTCCGCGCGGGAGAAGCGTATCGAAAGCGAAGCGAGCCAATGGATGGCTCGAAAGTATAGCGGATT
>JANQKI010000052.1 GCA_028281165.1 Opitutaceae bacterium
GCTCGGTAACCATATTCGCTCTCGATGTCTACAAGCCGATGTTCGGTAAGAACATGAGCGACAACGAAATCATCCAGCGTTGCAAAGGCGTGGGTGTGGCCATGGCGGTTTTAACGATGACGATCGCTCCATTCATCATGTATTTTCCTGAAGGCATATTCACTTTTATGGTACAGGTAGATAGCCTATTCGGGGCGCCGATATTCATGGTGTTGCTACTAGCCTATTTCTCGCGAAGCGTTCCCCCATTCGCAGTCAATCTTTGCCTGGGATTGTTTTTAGTAACCTATGGAACGTTGATGTTCTACATCCAGCCGGAGCTGCACTACCTCCACTACATGGCCATACTCTTCGTTCTTTTCGCCAGCCTGGCTTTGGTAATCGGAAAGTTCGCTCCTTACAAAAAGAGTATGCCCAAGAAAGAAAGTATCGAGGGCGTCGATACTACGCATTGGAAACATCTGAAGTGGGTGAGCGTTCTCGCCACATTTTGCATGGTCACGACTTATGTTCTTCTTTCGCCTCTGGGACTCGTCGATTCGACCCGCGAAAAAACGATCGATTATGGGATCATCGCCGTTGGGAGCGTCATGGCAGTCATCGTACTCGGCGTACCTATATTGAGACGAGCCAGACAACAAGGCGGTTTGTAGGAACGACTTCAGCAGAATGTAGCCGCATGTCTAGGACATGCGGACGACGATCCTCGATCGCCGCTACAATTATCCGCTTACTCCGCCCAGACGCTCTAGAAGCGATTGAGTCGCCTTGATACCCTCGACTTCTCCGATTTCTCTACCCTCGTACTCGATACCAATGTATCCAGTATATCCAGACGCCTTTACCTGATTGAGAATACGGGGATAATCGATGATCGTTTCGTTGCCTTCAGCATCGAAGTTGTAGGACTTGGCGCTGACGCCCTTGGCGAATGGCAAGAGCTCCTCCATTCCGATATAGCGATCATAGTATTCCTGGGTCTGCCTGTTTATCCAGAAATTGCCGAAATCGGGCAAAGTGCCGCAACGCGGATGATCCACTTTCTCCATTACGCCCGCTAGCCAAGCTCCATTACTGGACAAACCGCCGTGATTCTCGACAATCACGTTGATGCCGATGCTGTCTCCGTATTCAGAAAGCTTGCGCAGGCCATCGGCGGCCAGTCTTTGCTGCTCCTCATAGGCGCCTTCGGATCCCGCATTTACTCGGATCGAGTGGCAACCCAAGGTCTTCGCCGCATCAGCCCATGGCTTATGATTGTCCACCGTTTTCTGCCGAGCGGCATCATCGGGATCGCCGATGCGCCCCAGACCATCGCACATGATGAGCAAGCTTTGAACACCCTCTCCATCAGCTCGTTTCTTTAAATCCGCCACGAGCTTGTCGCTAAAGTTTTCTCGGTAGAATTGATTAACGTATTCGATGGCCTTAATGCCGAAAAGCTCTTTGGAGATTTTGGCGAAATCCATGGCGTCCCGCTCGCCCGAACGAAAGGAGCGATGCAGCGACCATTGAGCCAGGGAAATGCGAAACCACTTTCCTTCCGGCAAGGTAGACTGGACTTTGGCGCAAGAAGAAAATCCAGTAGCCATGAAGACTCCTGATCCAGCCAGAGTCTTAAGAAAATCACGACGGGTTTTAAACATATTTATTCTCATGTGTGAAGCGCGTTAGAAGTGACGTCATACAAAATTAGAGTAAGGCTTATTTCAACCCCTCTCTTGATCTTGCGTATGAATAGATCACAACTACCTTCCAGCCAAACCTAAAGCTATGCGATTTGCTATCCTATCAGTCGTTCTCTTGCTTTCGACAAGTCTCTCCGTCGCGGAGAAAATAGAACTCAAACCCCCTAAAAGAGTGCCTGAGCCCGAAAGCGAGGTCATTCCTGGAGAAGCGGAACTGGCTTTGAGCAACTTCGTTGTGCCAGAGGGGTTTGAGGTGTCCCTCTTTGCGGCCGAGCCTCTGCTGCTCAATCCGGTAGCCTTTACGCACGATGAACAGGGGAGGATTTTCGTTTCGGAAACGCATCGAGCCTCTTCCAGCGTTTTGGATACGCGTCATTATCCCGCCATGCTGGAGCGGGATCTGGCTTCGCGAACCATTGAGGATCGGCTGCAAATGATGCGCGATCTTTTTCAAGAGCCGGAAAAGTTCGCCATTGAAAGCGAGCTTATCCGCAAACTTGAGGATACGGATGGCGATGGGAAGGCGGATAAGTCCAGCGTGTTCGCAACGGGCTTCAATACCGAGCTGGACGGCATCGCTTCAGGCGTCATCGCTCGCAAAGGAAAGCTATGGTTCACCAACATCCCCAGCCTGTGGCAGTTAAGCGGAGCGGATACGCAGGACGAAGCCACTTCGAGAAAAGAGTTGCTGCGCGGCTTCGGCATCCATTTCGGCTTCTATGGACATGACCTGCATGGACTCGTGTGGGGGCCGGATGGCAAGTTGTATTTCTCAATTGGAGACAGAGGAGCCAATGTCGTTTCTCAGGAGGGCGAACGCATTTTCGAACCAGACCGAGGCGCCGTGTTCCGCTGCAATCCGGACGGATCGGAATTCGAAGTATTCGCCACGGGACTACGAAATCCTCAGGAACTCATTTTCGACGAATTCGGCAACCTCTTCACCGGAGACAACGACTGCGATAACGGCGATCTCGAGCGGCTAGTCCATATCGTCGAAGGCGGCGACAGCGGCTGGTCCGTGGGACATCAATACTCTCCTTTGGGCAAGGCAGGCATGTGGATGCTGGAAAGTCTTTGGAAACCGCGTCATGAGGGCCAACCAGCTTACATCATACCGCCCATTTGCAACATCGAGGATGGTCCTTCTGGCGTGGCCTATTACCCAGGCACCGGTCTGTCGCCCGAATACCAAGGCCACATTTTCATTTGTCACTTCAAAGGCAGTCTAGCCCGAAGCGGGGTGCACACTTACACCATAAAACCCAAAGGAGCCACGTTTGACATCGTGGATTCGAAACCTTTCCTGCAAAGAGCTCTACCGACCGATGTTGGATTCGGACCGGACGGGAAGTTGTATTTCTCGGACTGGGTTACGGGCTGGAGAAAACCGAAAAAAGGTCGAATCTTCGCCATTTCGCATCCAGATTCCGATGACAGTAAAATCGTTAGGGAAACGCAGCGGCTGATTTCGGAAGGCATGGAGGGACGTGATTTGCCAGAATTGGCGGCCCTTCTAGGCCATCCCGATCAGCGCGTTCGATTGGAAGCCCAATTTGAATTGGCAGACCGAGGTAACGAGAGTATCGATACATTAGCCGAGGTTGCTAAAGATAAAGGAACAGAAACGCTCGCTCGAGTCCACGCCGTTTGGGGCCTAGGGCAGATAGCTCGCAGCCATCGGCAGGCGATACAGCCACTGCAGCCACTATTGAATGATCCCGAAGGCGAGATAAGAGCTCAAAGCGCAAAGCTGATGGGAGATCTCGATGTTTCCAGTCAGAGCAAAACTCTAGTCGAGCTTCTGCAGGACAAAGAGCCACGCGTTCGATTCTTCGCCGCTCAGAGTCTAGGAAAGGTCGGTCGCCCGTCGGCAGCGAAGAGCCTTATCGAACTGCTCCGTAGGAATGACGATGCGGATCATTACCTTCGCCACGCAGCGGTAATGGGTCTGGTCGGCAGGGCAAACATCAATACATTGAAAAAAGCCGCAACGGATTCTTCCCGAGCCGTGAGAATGGGGATCCTCCTGGCCATGCGTAGATTGGAAGCGGCTGAGATCGCCACCTTTCTGACGGACGAGGATCCGGATATCGTAGCGGAAGCGATTCGAGCAATCAACGATCTGCCTATTACCGATGCCATGCCGCAGTTGGCAGATTTGATTGACCAGCCAATTGCCAGCGATCCCATATCCGGCCTAAGAATAATCAACGCTCAGTTTCGCCTGGGAGGTCAGAAAAACGCAAAGGCCTTAATCGACTACTCCCTTGATGAAGGAAGACCGGAAAAGCTGCGAGCAGAGGCCCTACACCTTCTTTCCACCTGGCCCAATCCTTTTCAGCGCGACCGTATTGCCGGAACCTATCGACCTTTGAAACCGCGCGATGCCGAAACTGTGGTTGCCTTATTGAGGGGCCAAGTTGACCGCTTCCTGTCAAGCAACTCGGACATCGTTCAGGAAACAGCCATCAAGGCGGTTGGAAAACTGTCAATCAAAGATTCGTCGGATGATTTGTATCACTATGTTGGCAACGAATCGATTTCCACCGGATCGCGTATCGCTGCCATGGTGACGCTTGATTCCCTTGGCGATCCTCGCTTGGCGGAGCTGGCCATGACAGCCAGCCAATCAACACAGGAAGAACTCAGACTGGCAGCTCTTCCCATTCTGGCCAAACTTTCTCCTGAGCAGGCCGCTCCCGCTTTGAGAGAGATCATTGAAACAGGCGCAAATGCCGAGCTGCAAGCTGCCTACAAAGCATTGGGGCAACTCAGGGGCTCAGTTGGCGACGAATTGATAGTGGAAAACTTGATACGCCTTGAGAAAGGAGAGGTGCCGCCAGCCGCTCAGCTAGAACTTCTAGAATCCGCCGAAGAACGAGACAGCGAGACAGTCAAAGCTGTTTTGAAAGATAGAGAGGAAAGACTATCTGCTGCTGCAAATCCAAATGAAGCCTACACTTTCGCCCTGGAAGGAGGAAGGTCTCGGCAGGGCCAGGATGTCTTTAACGACAACGCCATCATGGCCTGCGTTCGTTGTCACAAAGTCAATGGCAGTGGCGGAGACGCTGGGCCCGATCTAACCACTATCGCAAAGCTTCATGACCGGGAGTATTTGCTGGAGTCCATCGTAAACCCGAACGCCGCGCTGGCTCACGGTTTTGAAATCGTGATCGTCACCACGGCGAACGGCGAAACCATCGTTGGCGTTTTGCAGAAGGAAAGCGAAGCGGTCCTAACTCTGCAATTAGCGGATGGATCTGAAAAGGAGATCGCGATTGATTCGATCGCCAGCCGGACCAGAGCGCCCTCAAGTATGCCAGACATCTACAAAAATACTTTTAGTCGCGCAGAACTGCGTGATTTGGTTGAGTATCTTTCGACATTAACGGAAGTTGAAAAAAGCGATGCTCCCCGAGCAACGCACGGTGGCGAAATCTGAATCGATCTTTCAAGGCAAACTTCCGAGCCAATCGACACGAAACGTCAGCCGACGGGTCATTAAATGCTCGCCACTGATCCATTAATTTCGACCATCCGTACCTTTCGATATGATTCAATCCCTGGCTAAGCGCATTCGTAGCCAAGCAAGCAAAAAACTTCAGTTCGACAGCGAGACCACGGATGCTGCCAAAGTTGCGGCCTGCAAGGAGTTTTTAAAGGTCGAGACGGCTTTCATAAAGGAGCAGCACCGTAATGGAGCCTCGGGTATGGATGTCGTCAATGCTCGCAGCATGATGATTGACGCATTGATTAAAGCCCTGGCGAAAGAGGCTTTGGCAAAAGTGAAGTCAGAGCTGCCCGATTCGAAAATAGCCATTTCCATTGTGGCCATCGGCGGCTATGGCAGAGCCGAGCTTTCCCCTCTTAGCGACGTCGATATCATGTTTCTCTGTCCTGAGAAAATCAAGCGACAGGAATTGGATAAGTCGCAGGAGATCCTGGCCCAAAAAATTCTCTATCCGCTTTGGGACAGCGGCGTAAAGGTCGGGCATTCATCTCGCACCATGAGCGAAGTCTTCAATGAGGCCCGATCGGATGTTCAAACCAAGACTTCTCTTCTAGAGGCCAGGCTAATCACCGGTTCGGAACCTTTGTTCGAAGGATTTCAAACGTCGTACCACCTGTTCTATCGAAAGGAAAATCCCAAAGCCTACATCACCGAGAGATTGAAAGACCAACAGGATCGCCGGGCGAAAATGGGTGGAAGCGTCTTCATGCAGGAGCCGGATATCAAAAATGGGGTTGGAGGTCTTCGCGATTTCCAAAACACGTTCTGGATGTCGCGCGTACGGCTTAACGTCGAGAACATCGACGGACTGGAAGAGCTGAACTATATGCGCAAGAACGAGCTGAAAGCGTTCAAGGAAGCGTATGATTTTCTGCTTCGGGTTCGCAACGAGCTCCACTTTCGCAGCAAGAGGCCGACCGATCTGCTCTCTTTGGAAACGCAACCACGCGTGGCATTGAGACTTGGATACAAGGAGAGAAATGTTCTGAAGCGGGTCGAGGATTTCATGAGGGACTACTATTCCCATGCCCAGAATATCTTTCAGATATCGCAAATCGTGGAAAATCGTCTTTCCCTTGCCAACCGGGAAACGAAGTCCAGCCGTATAACTTCAGTTAAGAATTTTCTCTTGGCTCGACGCAAGGAACGGGTGAAGCGCTTCGATGGCTTTCTCATCCGAGGTACGGAAATCACGTTCGAGGAGAAGACCGTATTCGAGGAGGATCCTGTTCGATTAATCCGTGTTTTTCGCCATAAGCAGCAAAATACGGTCGAGCTAGATTTTGAGCTTAGCGCCTTAATTCGAGCATCGCTGGAAAAAATCGATGAGAAGGTTATCAACTCCAAGGACGCCAACTCGAGTTTTCGCTCTATTTTGCAAGATACGGGCAATGTCTACGAAGCGCTGCAGGCCATGCATTCGCACGGCGTCCTGGGCAAATTCATGCCTGAATGGGGAAAGCTCACTTGCTTGGTGCAGCATGAATATTACCACCGATACACTGCAGACGTTCATACCCTCCACACTATCAGGGAGTTAGATAATATCATCACAAATCCCGACCCCGTTTTTCAACCTTATCGTAAGCAGCTGCACGAGCTACGTCTGCCAAATCTGCTCTATCTGATACTTTTTCTACACGATATCGGAAAAGCATCGGGTATTAAAAATCACGCCGAGGTCGGAGCGGAGATGGCTGAACCGTTATTAGATAGACTGGGTATCTCAGAGGAAAATCGAATTCCCATTCGCTTTATTATAAAGAATCACCTTCTCATGGCGCGATTCTGGCAAAGATACGATCTTGATGATCCCGATACCGCCAGGTCATTCGCAGAGCAAACCGAGACCCCTGAAAATCTCCGGTTACTCTATGTTCACACTTTTTGCGACGCTCGGGGCACAGCCCGAGGCCTTTGGAACAACTACAAAGACACGCTGCACAACACGCTTTTCTCGCGAACGATGGATGCCTTCAAGATCGAAGGCCGTCTCGAAGAGCATTACGAACGCCACAAGACTATGATCCACGACGATTTGATAGGCATGGATATTTCTGGCGTAGGCAAAGAGGAGATCGACGCTCATTTCCAACTACTTCCCGATCGCTATTTCGTAAACTCCTCGAAAGAAGACATCATCCTGCACATAAAGATGGTAAATCAGCTACTGCAGGAGATAGCCTCAGCCGAATCGGTCGGCACTTTGAAGCCAGCTATCGATTGGAAGACCGATATGAATCGCAGTTTCACGGTCGTGAACATCGTTACCTGGGACAGGGCTGGTCTCTTTCACAAGCTGGCCGGAGCCTTGAACATCGCAGGCTACAGTATTCTCAGCGCCAAGGCAGTTTCACGGGACGACCATATTGCCATCGACACTTTCTACGTTACTGAGAGCAACCGAAGTCAGGCTAGTAGGGAAAACGCGAAATCGATTTTCGAGGAGTGCGTAATGGAAACGCTGGTCACCAACAAAGACCTTTATCCGCGTATCCAATCCATCATGAAGAAGATGGATAGCGACATCTTCAGAGTGAACGACAATCCGCTAGCCCAAAGCTTCCAGCCTCAAGTGGATGTCTATCACGAGCTTTCTCTGCGAAGAACCATTCTTGAAGTGCAAGCGCAAGACCATCTCGGTCTGTTGTATCAAATATCTCAATGCATTTATCAGCATGGATTCGATATAACCTTTGCTCGTATCAACACAGAGCGTGGCATCGCCATCGACACCCTTTATTTAAGCAGCGCCGATCCCAGCAAGGAAACGGACAGCTCGCAACTGATGGCTCTGCGCGACTCCCTAGGGCGAGCTCTTACCTCTGATCAACAACGGGCCAGCGCCTAGCCTAGCAAACTTCTACATTCGGCTCTTCCTTGCTCGTTATTCTGCAGTTCAAAAAGCAAGCTCATTAGAGGCTTTGAATATCGAACAGCGAACAAGGATTTCCGAAGTATCGCATTTTAATGTAGCGGCATGTCTAAGACATGCCGATTCAAAAGGCCCGCCTGAATCTCGCTATCGTGGCCTTTGTCGCAATCGAAAAAGAAGGAAAATCCGATTATGAATACGATGACGCTAAAGACAACTGCCTCGCTGAATCAAACCTAGGATGCGCTGACTTTCGCTCCTAGACCTTCAAGGCGTTCTCGCATTTCTTCTGGGAACTGCGATTTCTCGAAAGCTTCGCGAGCATTGATCAAACCTCGATTGTACAAACTCAGCAGATGCGTATCCATGGTGATCATACCCAAAGCCGCGCCTGTTTGAATTTCCGAGGTCAATCGGTAAGTCTTGTTATCGCGAATCAAAGCCTGTATCGAAGTCGTGGCTACCATAATCTCCAGGCCAGCTACACGACCACCACTCTCCTTTTTACAAAGCACTTGAGAGATGACGGAAACAATTGAAGTTGCCAGCTGAGTACGAATCATCTCCTTCATGTTCGCCGGGAAAGCGTCAACAATTCTGTCGACAGTCTTCGCCGCGCTATTCGTGTGGAGTGTACCAAAAACCAAGTGACCGGTCTCGGCAGCGCTGATGGCGGCTTCGATTGTTTCCAAGTCACGCAGCTCCCCGACTAGAATAACATCAGGATCTTGACGCAAAGCGCGGCGGATAGCTTCGGAGAAAGAAGGAACGTCCACGCCTACTTCACGCTGCGTTACAAGACAGTTCTTATGCGAATGGTAGTATTCGATTGGATCCTCAATCGTAATGATATGGCCACTACGCTTCTGGTTGATATAGTTAATCATGGAGGCCAAGGTCGTGCTTTTACCTGAACCTGTAGGACCCGTAACCAGAATCAACCCACGCGGGCGATAAAGAAGATCCTTAATCTTATCTGGAATACCAATATCTTCGAGTTCGAAAAATTCATTGGGGATCTGGCGGAGCACCATCCCATAGTTGCCTTTGGCCTTAAGGACGCTAACACGGAAACGCGATTTATCCATGTAGGCGAAACCGAAGTCGGCTCCACCCTCAGTCTTAGTCGCTTGAATGAACTGATCGGAGGTAATGGACTGCATCAGCTCCTCCGTGTCGGAAGGAGTGAGATTCGGCCCATCGACCGAAATCATTGATCCATGGAGACGCAATGTAGGTGGGCGCCCAACCTGCAAGTGAAGATCGGATGCTCCCTCTTCATGCACCAATTCCAATAAATCGTTCATTTCGTAGGCCATAGCCTGCATTATCGGCCAAATTCGCCACGACCTGAACGCCTGAGCGACAATATCTCACTAAGAGCGGCATGGACTTGATTCCTAGGGGGAGCTAAGCGCCTTCCTCTATGCCACTTTCAGAAAATCTTTCTAATTCAGTTTTGGCTCAGGAACGGTCACCGACATGACCTCTTCAATCGTAGTCTGGCCGGCAAGCACCTTGCGGATTCCATCCTCTCGCATCGTCCTCATCCCCATTTGCTTGGCCAAGGCCCGGAGCTGAACCGAAGTGCCGCCCGTGTAGATCAGTCGCTCGAGCTCATCGTTGACCAGAAAGATCTCGAAAATTCCGAAACGCCCAATCATGCCTTGATTGAAACATTCGTCGCAACCGACTCCCCTCATAAATTGAGTCGTACTCGCCACATCCAATTCAAGGCTGTTGAGTTCCCGCGTTGTAGGTTGATAGGGTCGGCTACAATGGGGGCAAACGCGGCGAACCAGTCGCTGAGCCATCGCGGCCCTCAAGGAAGTCGCTACTAGGTAAGGCTTTACGCCGATGTCCACGAGACGCGTAACAGCCGAAGGAGCATCGTTAGTGTGCAATGTGCTAAAAACCATGTGCCCTGTGAGAGAGGCGTTTATGGCGATTTCAGCCGTCTCGTTGTCACGAATCTCGCCCACCATAATGATATTAGGAGCCTGACGAAGAATGGCCTTCAAGGCGGCCGCAAAGGTCATCCCCACTCGCTTCTGAACCGGCACCTGATTGATGCCTTGCATCTGATATTCAATCGGGTCTTCAACGGTAATGATCTTGCGATCAGGTTTGTTGATGTAGCCAAGGCAGCTGTAAAGGGTAGTTGTCTTGCCTGACCCGGTTGGGCCTGTCACCAAGAGGATTCCGTCCGGGAGGGTGATGAGGTTTTCAAAGATCTCCTGATCGTCGTTCATCAGACCCAGATCCACGAGCCCTTTCATCAAGCCTGACTTGTCGAGAATTCGCATTACTATGCTCTCACCATAAGCAGTAGGGAGCGATGAAACGCGGAGGTCGTAATCGCTTCCATCGACACGGACTTGGATACGCCCGTCCTGCGGCAAGCGTTTCTCGGCAATACTCATTTTGCTCATCACTTTCACGCGAGAAATGACCGGAAGCTGCAGGCGCTTAGGCGGTGGATTCGGCGACTCCTGCAAATTGCCGTCGATTCGATAGCGCAGGCGAAAACGGCTCTCAAGCGGTTCGAGATGTATATCTGAAGCTCGCAAACGAATGGCTTCGCTGATGATAACCTGAACCAAGCGGATAATGGGAGCATCGTCTTCACCTGACAAGGAGCCGCCTAGATCGATGCTACTCGAGCTTAAGTCGACTTGGCTATCTGGAACTGCGCCTCCATCGGTGAAGGTAGTAGAGACAGCCTCGCTGCCCGCGCGATATCTCACCTCGATCGCTTTTTCGATTTGTCGTTGATCAGCTAATACTGGTTCGACAGGCATCTTTAGCAGATGCGAAAGGCTGTCCAGAGACTCCACATTCAAAGGATCCGAAATCGCTAGCTGCAAAGCGCTATTATCGATCCCGATAGGAAACGCCTGATAGCGCTTGGCAAAAGACTCGGAAAGAAATTCCGACGGATCTGCAGGCAAATCGACGGAAGTCAAATCCACCGATGGCATAGAGAATTCTTCAGCTAGCAGGTCGATAATAGCTCGACGATCGATGAAGCCCTTGCGGGACATCGCTTCGATCAAAGCTTCATCACTAGGATCGCTAGCCGCGCTACGCACGGCTTGTAATTGTTCATTCGATACGAGACCTTTGCTTTCTACTAGCTGGAGTATGAGAGAAGCGTCGGCCATTGGTTAATTCCTACTTTAAGCTCATAAGAAACTCCACGTTGCTCTTGGTGGCCTTGAGGCGCTTGATGAGCATCTCCATGGATTCCACTCCTGGCACTCCTTGCATCACGCGGCGCAGTCCATAGACCTTCTCAAGTTCTTGTGGATGGTACAAAAGCTCTTCTTTTCGCGTACCGCTTCTTTCAAAATGGATGGCCGGGAAGATGCGCTTGTTGATAAGTTCGCGATCCAAGTGCAGCTCCATGTTGCCCGTGCCCTTGAATTCTTCGAAGATCACTTCATCCATTTTGCTACCCGTATCCACCAGAGCCGTACCCATAATGGTGAGGCTACCTCCCTCTTCAATGTTTCGGGCGGAGCCAAAGAAGCGTTTCGGCTTCTGCAACGCCGTGGCTTCAATACCGCCAGACATGATCTTGCCACTATTGCTCGCCAGAGCATTGTAGGCGCGCGCGAGACGGGTTATCGAGTCTAGCAGAATCACAACATTCTGACCGTGCTCGACCATGCGTCTTGCTTTTTCCACTACCATTTCGGCAGCGTGAACATGGCTCGTGGGCGTTTCGTCAAATGTCGAACTAACGACTTCGCCTTTAACGCGTCTCTTGAAATCGGTTACCTCTTCTGGACGTTCGTCGATTAGCAATACAATAAGGTGCGTATCCGGATAGTTCTCTTGGATGGAATTAGCCAGGCCCTGCAAAAGCACCGTCTTGCCAGTACGAGGCGGTGCCACGATCAAGCCACGCTGCCCAAATCCGATTGGAGTAAGCAAATCGAAGGCTCGCATGGACACGTCTTTCTTGCTATTGCTGGGCATGGGCGTCTCCAGAACGATTCGCTCCAATGGATAGTAAGGAATCAGGTCCGTGAATGGCGTAACGTTATCTACCTCTTCGGGGGCTCCTCCCATGGCCGATACGATTTTGACGACCGCTGGACAACGCTCGCCTTCTTCTGGAGCCCGAGCCACTACTTCGAGCAACTGACCCCTCTTAAGGCTGTAGTGGCTGATCAATGACGCTGGAACGAAAACGCTCTCAGGCTTTAGCTGATAGTTGCTCTTGGCATGGACTACGAAGCCATAGCCCTCGTCCGCCAGATCAAGGTAGCCTTCATCTTTGAAAACCCGTTTCTTTTCGCGACAATCGCTGAAAAGCTTTTCCAGGATTTGCTTGCGACTAGGCTTTTCTTCAAACTCGTAGCCCAACTCGGCCGACCTTTTGATAAGATCGTCGATGTGCAGTTCATATAGATCAATAAGATCAATGGGCTCGCTCGAAGCGTCCAGCTCTTCAGCTAAGGCCACAACGTCTTCAAACTTCGCAAAACGTTGAGCTGCGGGAAGGCTTCCTTCTAAATGATCGCTTTCCCTCGGAGGGTGCGGCTGATGCCACCCACCGCCTTGCCGACGATTGTCTCTTTGAGGCCCGCCTTTTTTGGCCTTTTTGTTAGCCTTCTTCTTTTGGAAACGCTGATTTTTGCTCTGATTTCGGTTATACTGATGACGATTTTCGCGAGGCTGTGGCTGATCTTTAGCGGACCCATTATCAGAGGGATCGCTCCCTTCCTTTGCTTCACTCTCAGCAGGTTTATCAGGAGCTACCTCAATATTGTCCGATTCGTCAAAATGAGACCCGCGTCCTTTGAAATCAGAGGGGCGAAAATCGTCCGCGCTTTTAGTTTCCTGATCGGCAGGAGCTTTTTCTGCTTCGCTCGCGGGAGCAGCTTCATCAGCAGCTTCTTTCACGGCTTTACGAGCTGTTTTGCGAGCAGTCTTTTTTGCTGCTTTTCGAGCCGTCTTCTTGGCAGCCGGCTTTTCCGAGACGGCGTCGTCGCTCAAATCCAATTCCATGGAGACGTTGGACTCGTTGGTAATATCTGAATCACTTGACATATTGAGTGGAAGAAATTCGTCGGTTAGCAGGAGCCCTATTTCGGCTTATCCATTTTAAAATGCCGCTAGGCAACTAGGCCAGGCCTTCTACCTGCTAATGCTTTTAAGAATGCTATTTATTTGGCTTTCCAGAAATTCAAAGGAACCATCATTGAGGAGAACTAAATCAGCCATTTGAGCCTTTTCCGAGAGAGGGAGCTGCTGATTTATGCGGGCCAAGGCTTGAGGTCTTTCAATTCCCTTTCGCTCCAAACGTTCGACCTGCAAGTCTTGATGACAGAACACGCAGATCGTAAAATCAACCCTATTTTGTAGGTTTTTTTCGAAGAGAAGAGGGACTTCCACGACCCAATCAGAGCTATTCTCGGCGTTTACTTTCCCAGTCCATGTATCACGGACTTTCGGATGCAATATGTCTTCAAGCTCCTTTAGCAGATACTTATCAGCGAACACAATCTGACCCAAGGTTCTGCGATCCACTCCCCCTTCAGGCTTAATAACGCTTTCGCCAAATCGATCAGCAACGGTGGATATCGTTTCTGAATCCTGCTCCAAGAGATCATGAACGATTTCATCGCAATCAATGCGATTGAAACCTTTTTTCTCAAAGATCTTGGCTGCTGTCGATTTGCCGCAACCGATCCCACCTGTAATGCCAAGCTGCATTGGGGAAGGAGTTTAGACTGAAGGCGTTCAGGCTGAAGGTAAAAATGCGAGAGGTTCCACACCCTCCCGATAATCTTC
>JANQKI010000168.1 GCA_028281165.1 Opitutaceae bacterium
AGCTTTTTGACCTTAGAGAGTGGATACGTGTTGATGACGTGTTTTGCTTCGAGCCAACCCTTGCGAGCCGCATCCACTCCAGTCTGCATAAATTCGAAATGATCGACAGCGTGGGCATCGGGATTGATACTCGTTAGGAGCCCCTTCTCAGACGCTGAATGCCAAAACCGCCAATCCATATCCAAACGCCGAGGATTCGCATTCAGCTCTATAATGACGCCGTTCGCGATGGCTGCATCGACCACTTTGGATACATTCACCTTATAGCCTTCGCGCTGAAGGAGGAGTCTACCACTCAGGTGCCCGAGCATTGTCGTAGCAGGATGCTCGATTGCGCGAATGAGACGAGCCGTCATCTCCTCTTCGCTTTGGGTAAAAGCAATATGTACCGAGGACACAACGTAGTCGAGTCGCATGAGAACCTCCTCATCCAAATCAAGACGACCATCCGTCAGAATATCGCACTCTACTCCAGCGAAGACGTGTATTTTGTATTTGCCGGACTGATTCAACTTTCGCACAGCCTCGAGCTGTTTTAAGACGCGCTCCTCGTCCATCCCATTGGCTTGGAAAGCGGCTTTAGAATGATCAGCTACTCCCCAATAAGCGTATCCAAAATCTTGAGCTGCCTGAGTCATCTCTTCCAAAGTATTACGTCCATCTGTTGATGTAGTGTGATTGTGGAGTACGCCACGCACGTCGGACAGCTCGACAAGTTTTGGCAGTTTTCCGCTTTCGGCTACCTCAATTTCTCCTAACCCTTCCCGCAGCTCGGGAGGAACGAAAGCGAGATCAAGATGGGAGAAAATATCCTCCTCGTGTTCAGCCTTCAGACTGTTTGAAAAATCCTCGTCATCGACCGGCTTAAGCCCCCACTCGCTTAGGCTCAAGCCACGAGCCAAGGCCCGTTGTCGCATCATCACATTGTGGTCCTTCGAACCAGTGAAGTGATGCAAGGCAAAGGCGAATTGCTCGGCGGGAACCACTCGCAAATCAGCTTGCAAGCCAGATTCGAAACGCACGCTAGCTTTCGTCTCGCCTTTAGCTGTTACCTCTTGCACTCCCTCCTGTTTTACAAACCAATCCATGATTGGCTTCGGCTTGGACGAGCCAACGATGAAGTCCAAATCGCCCACCGTCTCCCGTTTGCGACGAAAGCTGCCAGCGTGGGAAGCTTTCTCCACCTCAGGCAAATCCAATAACCCTTTCAGAATCGGTTCCGCAACACGTTGAGCATGCCACCAGAGATGACGTTTGCTGTAAGCTTCGCGGTTTTTAATGCCCTGCAGAATATTATTCTGAGTCCCCTTTCCAAAACCTTTAAGTCCAGCAATTTTGTCTTCCTCGCAGGCTTTCTGCAGCTCTTCGATGCTCTTTATCCCGAGCTTGTCATACAGGGCTTTGATCTTCTTAGGACCCATTCCAGGTATCTCTAACATGGATACAAGACCCGGCTCAACAGAGGCTTTCAATTTCTCATGGAACTCAAGCTTCCCCGTCTTGTACAGCTCTTCGATTTTCTGAACAAGAGCCGCTCCAAAACCTTGAATATCTCCAAGCCGGCCTTCGTCGATGAGCTCCCCAAGATTTTCTTCTAGCGTTTCCAATGTTCGAGCTCCATTTTGGTAGGCTCGAACTTTAAATGGATTCTCTCCGCTTAACTCCAGCAAGGTCCCTATCTCGCTGAGAACATCCGCTATTTCATTCTTGGTCATAAGCCAAATGGCTTAACTTATTTGATCAATTTAAGAAACAACGAAACACGCAAAAGCCATTTAATTGTAGCGGCGACCGGTGGTCGTCGACATTAGCGATGCTAGAACCCTAAATCGACGACCACCGGTCGCCGCTACAATTTTGAGGAGCTCTAGCTCACTAGTTGCTGTAATGCTTTTCTATCCAACTTCCCAGCTTCATTGCGTGGCAATGTTTCCAAAGCTTTCCAGGATTTCGGAATCTTGAAGCTGGACAAGTGGCCCTCGAGTGAACTCTTCAAGCCAGATTCGGTAACGAAATCGCCTTTAGGCACATACGCCGCGACTACCTTTTGGCCCCATTCCGGATCATCGACTCCAAGAACCGCTACATCCTCAACCAGACTAGTCTTCTCAATAGCTTCTTCGACTTCTCTTGGGTGAATCTTTTCCCCGCCAGAAATGATGATCTGGTCGGACCTTCCAAATACGCTTAACTTGCCAGATTCGTCAAGTTGACCGAGATCGGAGGTATCGAAATACTCAAGCTGGCTGGCTGGCTCGCCAAAATAGCCATGGAACAGAGATGTACCCCGCAATCGGATACGACCGACTTGCTTTGCATCAGCCATCTCTTCGCTGTCCATATCTAGAATCTCAATTTGCGTATGAGGCAGCGCGCGACCTTGCCCTGGCTCGCCTTTTAGGAAATCACTCGGTTTCTGCGTCGCGACTTGGGCCGCAGTCTCGGTCATACCGTAGGTAGGAGCTAGAGGGACTCCTGCGTCTCGACATCGCTCCAGAAGCCGAGCAGGAGCTGGTCCGCCTCCAACAAAAATAGCATCGTATTTGTGTAATAATGACATATTCAATTCAGATCGAAGCAAACGCTCGAGTTGCGTTGGGACAAGCGAAAGAAAGCGCGCGCCCTCTTCTCCTCTCTCCATCGACTGACTGACATCCTCAAAATTCGTCGATTCGCCGAAATAAACGCAACCCCTCGTTAAGATGGTTCGAATCATCTGCATGAATCCACTAACATGATACAGAGGAAGAACACAATGCGAGGAAATCAGCTCGCATCCGAAATGCATCTGTAAGCCATAAGCCGCTGCGGAAAGGGTCGACCAATCATGCATAGCAAACTTCACTACACCACTCGTACCACCCGTAGGAATCATGACTCGCAAGCCTTTAGTTTCGGCATTGCTGGAGTCAGCCGACTCGCGGAATTGCCTGACACTATCATCGCTTATTACCCAAGAAGGCTTAGCAACAGCCTGCGCCTGAGAGGCTTCGGCAGCAGCCCAGGAAGGATTGAAAAGAAAAAGGTCTACGTCTTGAAGACTCAACACGACGAAGCATGAAACGAAGCGAGCTGGATCTCGCGTATTCAACGCGACACGACAACGTTGCGAGCTATTAGAAGCTACAGTAGAAAGATCATTAGAAGCTCGTTCGCAAAGCGATTTCCATTCCTCGCTAAATTGGGGAAAGTAGCTTCCGGTCACATCCGGATGTAGAAGTCTGTCTAAATCTGGTTCCAAAGGGACTCGCAATCATGAATAGTCGGAATAAAACCATTTTGCAAGAAGGCACCCGCTTCTAGTCCCCAGCCCCTGTCAGCAAAAAGCCAGTCTACTCCAAAACCGAGGGGCTGGCGTGGAGTCGGCGAAGAAGCGGCCAGCCGAATCGCCGCCCAAGCGCCAACTTTCGTTTCGAGAGAACTGGAAAAAACATGAGTCTCCCCCTGCCCCTGTTTGAGTTCAGACTCCAATTCAAAATAGCTGCCCGAAAGAAGCGGCTTGATTACAAAAACGCCTGGCCACTGCCGGTCTCGCCATCGCTTTAGATCATCCGCGTTCCCTATCGACTCATCGAGAGCCATTGTAGTTGGAAAATCACTAGCCAACCGAAGCATCTCGTCCTCGCAGCCTCTCGGCATCGGCTGTTCCAGAAAATCAATTGGCCAGTCGGCCAACCGCTCCAGCCAAAGTCGCGTTTCGCTTAAAGATAAGGAACCATTCGCATCCAGGCGAACGGTCGCTCGCCCTTCTAATCGTTCGATCAGATCACCCAGCCAACGCCACTCTTGTTCGAAAGAGGTTTTGCCAATCTTTATTTTGAAACAGCGAAAATATTGTTCTAGAAAGTCGTCGACTACTTCCCGGTCCGATAGATCAGCCAGCAGAAAGGCGATGGGCCAAGGATCGCCTAGATCGAAATCTTCGGTTTCAGCCATCAGCATCGCATAGGCAGATTCGATCGCAAAGCGGACGCTGGGAGTATCCGTTACGTTAGCAACGATCTCCTCGTATTCAAATTTTCCTTTCAGCTCTTCGCACTTCGCTAGAGCGAATGGAAACGTTTCCGTCCCAAAAGAAGGAATAGGAGCGGCCTCGCCAAAACCTACCCTGCCATCATCGTCCTCAAGCCTAAGCAAAATCCCCTCCCGCTTGGCAAATTGATCGCTAGCGCTGAGGTACTTTTTAGCAAAGGGGCGGCGGTAGGCTTTGTAATCGAAATTCATTTAATGAATTTCGATTAGTAGACAGTAGACAGTAGACAGTCAGCAGTTTTCTTTCGGGTCTCCGCAACTAAGACAAGTTCGAGACACTCAAGGCTTAAGATACAACCTCTGCCACCTGAAGACTGACTACTTCTATTTCAACCAACCGTTGCGACACATTTCCACCATCCCGCTACCTTTGGCCAAAAAGGCATGCTTAACGCCAAAATTTCTTGATTCCCGATTAACGACTCTCTATGCGGCACTATGGCCAGTCTGAGTTCAAACCAATTCAACGAGAACGATCATTACCTCAACGCTGAAGCGTTCTTTTCCGCCCAACGCGACACGGCTCTTACCTACGACGATGTCTCTCTCGCTACGAATTATAGCGAGATCCTTCCGCGAGATGCGGACTTGGGAACATCGCTTTCGGACCGTATCCATTTAAACATACCGATCATTTCTTCGGACATGGATACGGTCACCGAATCCCGGATGGCAATCGCTATGGCCACCTGCGGAGGGATGGGCATCATCCACTATAACATGCCTTTCAAAGAGCAGGTTTCGGAGGTGACTCGGGTCAAATACCACATCAACGGCCTCCTGCCCAATCCTATCACGGTCAAACCCAGCATGTATGTGCAAGACGTACTGAATTTGATCGAAGAAAAAGGATACCAGTTTCGCACTTTCCCGGTGGAAGACGAGAGCGGCAGACTCGCTGGCTTGCTAAGCAGTAAGGTTGTCAAAGCCCGCTACGGTCACGTCAAAGTAGCGGATGCCATGACTCCTGCTACCGAAGTCTATACGGTCAAGGAAGAGGAAATTAAGCCCAACCCGATCGAGGTTGCGGACCGGTTCTTCAGCAACCACATGGGCATCAACAAGCTTATCGTTGTCGACGACGATATGCGCCTGAAAGGCTTGGTGAGCGTTTCTGATATCGAACGAATTATGTCAGAAGAACAAAGTGTCCTCAAACCAGCTCGCGATTCAGACTTTAGACTGCTCGTTGGAGCGGCCATTTCAACCATGTGGAATAAGGACGGATCGCTCGATAAAGACTCTATACTCGAACATGTCGCCAATCTCATCTCGGAAAAAGTCGATGCCATCGCTGTATCCGCCTCTCATGGACACAGTGTAGGGATTGGTCAAGTAGTGAAGCTACTGAGAAGTGAATACCATGACCTGACTATCATCGCCGGAAACGTAACCTCAGCCGGAGGAGTCGAATATCTGGCGGATTGCGGGGCGGACGCTATCAAAATCGGCCAGGGCCCAGGATCGATCTGCACCACGCGCATGGTTGCCGGAGTAGGCATCCCGCAACTTTCCGCATTGTACGTGGCTGCCAAAGGAGCCGCCAAGAAAGGCGTTCGCATCATCGCTGATGGCGGTATTACCAAATCCGGCGACATCGTCAAAGCCCTCACCCTTTCCGACGCTGTCATTGTAGGAGGACTACTAGCCGGAAGTCGCGAAGCTCCTGGAGAAATCATTGAGATCAATGGCAAGCTCTACAAGTCCTATCGCGGGATGGGCAGCGTCAGCGCCATGAAGAAAGGCTCGGCAGCCCGCTACGGTCACAGCAAAACGGATACAACGCGAAAGCTAACAGCGGAGGGCATCGAAGGCATGAAGGAAGTGCACGGCTCTGTGGTCAAAGTACTCACCGAGCTGGCTGGCGGCATCCAATCCGGCATGGGCTACAATGGAGCCAAAACCATAGCCGAGCTAAAAGAAAAAGCCCGCTTCGTCCGCATCAGCCCCGCCGGCATGAAAGAATCCGCCCCCCACGATGTAATTGAAGTGGCGAAGAGGGGGTGACGGGAGTTCGTTCCCTGAAACGATAACTTCGCTTTTACATTTAAAAGAGCCTCACCAGGTGAACTTCATATAACGTGACACATTGATAGTCGCTTCATAGGGAAGCACGGAAATTCCAAGAGGAAAAGCGAAGCCTCGACACACTTATAAGTAAAAGACGGGTTGTAATATATTTCGCGTTATGTGAAGTAAAACCGTCTATATTAGAATTGTTACAGTGATTGAACAGACTTCAACGATACTCGCTTTTTTCCTTACTTATTGCGTCGCGTTCCCGCAACAGGTCGAGACGATTCAAATCGAAAGGACCGTTTCCAAGTCGCGGACGATCCATTATACTCGCAATATTCGAAAAAACGAAGAAAGCCAACTGTATCACGTACGAGACTACTACGAAAACGGGCAACTGCAAATGGAAGCTTACTACAGCAACCTCGCGAACAAGTACACAAAGGAAGAGTATCAATGCAACTATCGCGGCAATACTAAAGATGGTGAGTACAGGGAGTGGTATCCCAATGGGAAGCTGAGATACGAGGGCAGTTTCAGAAACGGCTTGAAGCATGGGTTATGCAGCGAATTCAACATAAACGGTTCCAAAGAGACGGAATCGAACTGGCTGAATGGCCGACTCAACGGAATCGCTCGAATTTACGATTTGGAAGGAAGCATGATTCGAAAACTAGAGTTCGAGCATGGGGTCAATATTAGTCCGCGTTTGAGCGAGTACCAGCGGATTGTCCATACTCCGAAAGAATACGAAAGCGACGCGAAGACGGAATGGCCGCTGATCATTTACTTGCACGGAGGCTCTGATCGAGGCAGCGACCTCAAGAAATTGTACAGTTCTGGAATACCGGACCAAATTCATCGAGGACGAGATCTTCCTTTCATAGTAGCCGCGCCTCAATGTCCCCGCCTCCTACGTTGGTCAACCGACGATTGGTTCGAGAGTTTCTTTGATACCTTGGTCGAGGAATACCGGATCGACAGAGATCGAGTATATCTTACAGGGCCAAGTCTCGGCGGCTCCGGCACCTGGTTCATCGCAGCGAAGCATCCCGATATATTTGCTGCGATTGCCCCGATGTCAGGATTCACAAGTCACTCTAGATTCATTGATGAAAACACCCACGCCTTGACGAATCTACCCATTTGGTCGTTTCATGGAATGGACGATCTGGTAGTCCCGGTATCGGAAACAAATAGGATGCTGAATAAACTTGAAAGCGTTAACAGCAAACTGAAGGTGACTATCGAACCAGGTGTAGGACACTGGATCCACTGGCTGGTATATCCAAAAGAAGAACTGTATGAATGGTTCCTAAGCCACAGAAGAAGCCAAAGAGAATAGACTGTAACCAGTCGTGCCATACAACTCCGGCCATCGCTCCGCGATGACCTCCGCGTATGCACTCGACGATATGAAGAGATAGATGATCAGGTTGTGTTAGAATTTTAACCACAGACGGAGCGAAGCGTAGATGGCGAAGCAAAGCACAGAAGACACCCGTCTTCGCACAGCTACGCCGAGGCAAGCAGAAAAGAAAATCCTGCTCTCGCGTAGCGAGATCCTGTTCCCGCAACTGCGGGATCTAGCGACGAAGGAGCGATGTTAAAAAATCAAAAGAAAGACTATTCAGATGGATAATGATTCGACCAAGCTCATCACTGGGAAGATTGAGCAACTTGAAGGTTTTCGAATACCGGCGTTGTCTCATGCTTTCGACTACACTACATCATATCAAGTCGCTGCTCACAATCGGCACTCACGTGCCGATGTGTGAGCTCAGCGATACTGAGGCGAGCGAACAAGGAAACGAAAAGCTGGATTTATCTATTTGGCGGTACTTCCTTCCTGCCGTGACCTACAACTATTTTTAGACCGTCTCCTTATCGCTGCCAAGATGGCGATTCCAAGACCGGCTAGCGCTGCAGTCGAGCCGGTGTCTGGAACCGAAGCGACTTTGAACTCGAATTTGCCGCTCCAATTGAAAATAGGATTAGCATTTTGGTGGGCAAGATCGTAGATTCTCCAATCAACGC
>JANQKI010000172.1 GCA_028281165.1 Opitutaceae bacterium
CAAATATGCATACAGATCCAATCAGCGATTTCCTAACTCGCATCCGAAACGGTTCTCGAGCCGGCAAGGGTGAATGCGTTGCTCCGCATTCAAAGCTTAAAGTCCAGATTGCCCGCATCCTTAAGGAAGAGGGTTTTATTCTCGATTACTCGGATAGCGAAGACGGCAACGGCCACAAGACCCTAGTGGTGTCTCTCAAATATGTTGATGGCGAGCCATCGATTAACGGTATTGAGCGCGTTAGTCGTCCTGGACTCCGTCGCTATACGAAAAGCGGCAATATTCCTCGCGTTTTGAACGGCCTAGGTATCAGCATTCTTACTACGCCTAAGGGCTTGATGAAAGATCGTGATGCGCGTCGTCAAAACGTCGGCGGCGAACTGGTCTGCAACGTTTGGTAGGAAGGAGACTATTACGATGAGTAGAATTGGTAAACTTCCCATAGCGATTCCCGAAAAGGTTCAGGTGAATGTGGACGGTAATAAGGTTTCTGTCGAAGGCCCCAAAGGTAAGCTTGAAAAGGAATTCAACAGCGAGGTGAAAATCGAGATCGATGATGGCGAATTGAAGGTTGCGCCTTCGAATAATAGCCGTTTCGCCAATGCGATGTACGGCACCGCACGCTCGATTATCAACAACATGGTTCACGGCGTTGTGAATGGCTATTCCAAAGATCTCGAGATCAATGGGGTAGGATTTCAGGCCAACTTGCAGGGCAAGAATTTGAACCTTAAGCTCGGCTACTCCCACGATATCAATCACCCAGTGCCTGACGGTATCACTATCACCATTACAGATGGTGGCACCAAGCTTAAGGTTGAGGGCGCCGACAAGCAGGTGGTTGGTCAGATGGCCGCTTCCATCAAGCAGTATTATCCAGTCGAGCCCTACAAGGGCAAAGGTGTACGCATCGCCGGCGAGTATGTTCGTCGCAAGGAGGGCAAGACAGTCGCCTAGTAACGCTCAATAGAAAAGGACTTTCGAAATGAAAATTCAGAAGAAAAACGATCTAAGGCAAAAGCGCCGTTGGCGTATCCGCAAAAAGGTTGCGGGCACTCAGGAGCGTCCTCGCCTTAGCGTTCATTTCAGCAATCAGCACATCTACGCTCAAGCTATCGACGACGAAAAAGGAGCGACGCTGGTTTTTGTATCCACCCTAACTAAGGATCTGCGCGATCAGAAACTGAAGGCCAATGTTAGCGGAGCTTCCGCTTTGGGAAAAGCCTTCGGCGAAAAAGCAAAGGATTCTGGAATTTCAAAAGTGGTTTTCGATCGTAACGGTCGCAAATACCACGGTTGTGTAAAATCATTCGCCGATGCCGCTCGTGAGGCCGGCCTAGACTTCTAATAGCCCTATGAGCATGGTAAGCAATCGAAGAGATAATCGGAGAGACAATCGGCAAGACGAGGCCGAAAGTGACGGTATTACAGAAAAAGTAGTATTCATTAACCGCTGCGCGAAAGTGGTTAAAGGTGGGCGTCGCTTCAGTTTTTCGGCCTTGGTTGTCGCTGGCGATCAGAAGGGTCAAGTCGGTGTCGGTTACGGCAAGGCGAACGAAGTGCCCGAAGCTATCCGCAAGGGTTCTGAGCAAGCGCGTAAGCAAATGGAAAACGTTAAGCTTAAGGGTGACACCATCCCTCACGAGATTCTCGGCGAGTTCGATGGCGGCAAGGTGCTCCTTCGTCCTGCTACAACGGGTACGGGCATTATCGCTGGTGGTGGCGTTCGCGCGGTGCTTGAGGCGGCTGGCGTTCAGAATGTTCTCACCAAGTCGCTAGGTTCCAACAATCCAAACGCCGTTGTTTACGCAACGCTTGCTGGGTTGAAGAAGATGAAGTCCTACGAGGACTATCGTCGCCTTCGCAGCTAAAACGATTTTCAGAAAGGACTCGAAAAATGAGACTTCATAATCTTTCAAACGTCAAAGGCGCAGTACATCGTCGCAAGCGGATTGGTTGTGGCGAAGGCAGTGGCCATGGCAAGACCTCTGGCAAAGGACATAAAGGTCAAAGAGCCCGTTCGGGTGGAAGCATCCGGGTTGGTTTCGAAGGCGGCCAGATGCCCATCTTCCGCAAGCTTCCTCGTCGCGGCTTCAACAACAAGAACTTCCATACGCTGTATGAAACCGTGAATGTTGGAGAGCTGGCCAAGCTTGATGATTCCGTAAGTGAAGTGAATCGCGAGGTCTTGGTTGGAGCAGGCTTGGTTCGGGCAAACTCCAATCCGCTCAAAATCCTTGGCGATGGCGAGTTGAGCAAAGGACTCAAGATCACCGCTGATAAGTTCAGTTCCTCCGCTAAGGAGAAAATCGAAAAAGCGGGTGGCGAAGCAATAATCCCGGCCACCGAATCGAAAGAGGAGCCTAAGGACGAAAAAGCTGAAGCTAGCGAGTAAGGCTATTTAAACTACCAATCAACCGAGCATGTTATCCGCGTTTACCAACTGCCTCAAGATTCCCGAGCTGCGTCACAAGATTTTCCTGACGCTGTCGCTTCTTTTCATTGCGCGGATCGGAGCCATCATCCCGCTCCCAGGCTTGAACATGGATCCGCTACAGCAGTTTTTCGCTGACCAAACGGCGGCGGGAGCTGGCAGTCTTCTAGGTTTCTACAACATGTTTACGGGTGGGGCTCTTCTCCAAGGCGCGGTTTGCGCGTTGGGAATCATGCCTTATATTTCGGCCTCCATCATTTTCCAGATTATGGGTTCTGTATTTCCTGCTTTAGCTCGGTTACAGCAGGAGGGCGAGACGGGCAGACAAAAGCTGAACCAATACACTCGTTATGCGACTGTAGCCATTTGCGTGGTACAAGCGATGTTGCTTATCAGCGCGTTGGGTAATCCTGGTCGACTCTTCAGCGGATATTCGATCGACCAATACGGTGAAATTGTGGTCGTCAATAAGACTTGGTTTTTGGTTACTTCTACCGTTTTCATGACGGCGGGCACTGTGCTTCTCATGTGGCTTGGTGAGCAGATTACCAAGAACGGTATTGGCAATGGTATTTCGCTTCTGATTACGGTGGGTATTTTGGCTGACCTTCCTGGAGCTGCTCAAGACACTTGGAGACTGTTCAGCGGTCCTGTCGGTGGCGGTAATAGCCTCGAGTTTCCTCATGCCATTCTGATGGTTACGCTTCTCTTGGTGACGATTGCCTGCTTGATCATGGTTATCCAAGCGGTGCGGAAGATTCCCGTTCAGTATGCCAAGCGCGTGGTTGGCAGAAAAGTTTACGGCGGGCAAAGCTCCTTCATGCCGTTGAAGGTAAATTATTCTGGAGTAATGCCGGTCATCTTCGCTTCTGCGATCATCGCTTTCCCGCAGCAGATCATCTCTCAAATTGGCGCTTGGCTGGATGCTGCTTGGCTTATTGAGATGTCGAACTTTCTGGTTCACGGTTCCAAGACTTACTATCTCCTCTTTGGACTGATGATCCTTTTCTTCAGCTACTTCTGGGTATCGGTCATGTTTAAGCCTATCCAGATAGCGGATGATTTGAAGAAATACGGTGGTTATGTTCCTGGGGTGCGCCCTGGTCAGCCTACTGCTCAATTCTTGGATTTCATCATGACGCGTCTGACGTTGGCGGGAGCCATCTTCCTGACGGCCATCGCTCTTTTCCCGGACATGCTCCTCTTCAAATTCAACATTCCAATGCGCGTAGCGATCTTCTTTGGAGGTACGGGAATGTTGATTACGGTTGGTGTGATGCTGGATACGATGAAGCAGATAGAGACTCATTTGCTGCAGCGTCACTACGACGGATTTCTCAAAAAGGGCAAAATTCGTGGCCGCAGCCAAGTCAGCAAAATGGACCCCGGTTTGGCAGGCGCGGCAGAGATCAAAAATGTAGGTCCGCTCTATGCGGCGGTACTCATTTTATTCGCGGTGGGACTAGCCGCTTACTTCCTACAAAAAGCGGTAAATTAATTCTTTACTTTGCATAAATGAAGCGCCATTCCGTCACTCTTTTTCTCTTTTCAAACCGCTATCAAAAAGCGGGCGTTTCTTCATCTCTCGACTCCTTTGCGAAATCTGCATCGGGGGCGAGTTTTCGTTTCTAGCGCTATTACTTTCTAATTCATTTAAATACAACAACTTGCTAAAAGATCATGCCACGTATCCTAGGCGTAGACATTCCAAATAACAAAAAGCTCGAGTACTCCTTGCAGTACATCTACGGGATAGGTCCTCATCGGGCAAAACGCGTGCTTGCCGAAACGGGTCTCGATCCCGACATGCGAGCAAAGGATGTCAACGAAGAGCAGATCAACAAGCTCATGGCGAAGATCAATGAGCTCAATTTTGTTGTGGAAGGTGATCTGCGTCGCGAACTGACCGCCAATATGAAGCGTCTGCAGGCTATTAATTGTTACCGTGGACTGCGGCATCGTCGTGGTCTCCCCGTTCGGGGGCAGCGCAGCAAGACTAATGCGCGTACGCGTAAAGGCCACCGCAGGCCTGTTGGCAAACGCTAAACCATTTTTAAGCTATGGCTGAAGAAAATGTAGAACCACAAGAAGAATCAAACGCTCCTGTTGCTGAGGCCGAGGAAGAAGAGGCCGTTGGTGGCGTTAAGAAGCAGCCTACCGCTCAGGATTTGCTGAAGGAGGAAATCGGCGAGCTAAAGATTCGCAAGGCGAAGGGTAGTAAGAATATCACTACCGGGATCGCTAAGATCAATGCGACCTTCAATAATACTATTGTAACTATCACTGACCAGAGTGGAAACGCCATTTCCTGGGCTAGCGCAGGTAAGATGCACTTTCGTGGCTCTCGTAAGTCAACCGCCTATGCCGCCCAAGTCGTTGCTCAAAACGCAGCCAAGGCCGCCATGGCTCATGGTCTCAAGGAAGTGATCATTCATGTCAAAGGCCCTGGCATGGGTCGTGATTCCGCCATCCGGGCATTCCAATCGCTCGGCTTAGAAATTCTCTCTATCATCGACACGACGCCGATCCCTCATAATGGCTGCCGCCCACCAAAGCGTCGACGCGTCTAGTTCCTTATTTCACGTGTAACCAATTTTTTGATATGGCTCGCTATACCGGTCCAACAACCAAGATCAGCAGACGATTCGGACAACCGATATTCGGATCCAACAAGTCCTTCGAAAAGCGCGGCTATCCTCCGGGGCAGCATGGCCCTCGTATGCGTCGCAAGAAATCCGAATACGCCATTGGTTTGGATGAGAAGCAGAAGCTTCGTTTCATGTATGGCTTGATGGAAAAACAGTTCCGTCGCGCCTTTGCTAAAGCGAAGAATCAACGTGGCGTTACCGGTACGATTTTTCTCCAAATTTTGGAGACACGTCTCGATAGCATTATCTACTTGCTCGGTTTCGCGAAGTCTCGCCAGGCCGCTCGTCAGTTTGTAAACCATGGCCACATTCGGGTGAATGGACAAAAGGTTGATATCCCCAGTTTCGAAGTAAAGCCGGGCGACGAAATTGAAGTTAAAAACGCAACTTCATCACGTCAGCTTGCTACTCGAAATATGGAAGCGACTCGCCTTCGCAACGTTCCTGAATGGATGACCCGCAATGACGAGGCTTTCCGTGGTGTGGTAAATCGTTTGCCGAATCGCGACGAGCTCGAGCCCAGCATTAACGAGCAGCTTATCGTTGAATTCTATAGCCGCTTCTAGTTTCGGCTATTTGTCCCATTTTTTAAACCACCATCTAACTCGCCCACAGTCGTTCCAAACCTATCAGAGCATGCCAAAACGTATCGGAAAATTCGAATTGCCAAACCGTCTCGTCAAAGTGGAAGAAGGCGCTTCTCCCACCTATGCGAAATTCATAGCGGAGCCGTTTGAAGCCGGCTATGGTCACACGATCGGCAACTCCCTAAGACGCGTACTCTTGAGCTCGATAGAGGGCGCCGCCATTTCCTCCGTCAAAATCGAAGGCGTTAGCCACGAATTCCAAAGCGTCGATGGGATCGTCGAGGACGTCACGGATATCGTTCTCAATCTCAAGAAGGTGCTTCTCATTTGCCACAAGCGTGAAGGCGTGAGGTTGATGATCAACGTCAACCGCTCGGGAGCCGTCACGGCTGCAGACATTCAGCAGGATCAGAACATCGAAATCGTAAATCCTGAGCAAGTGATCTGCACGCTTGATCGCGAAATGCAGTTCACAGCGGAATTGGAAATCAACGTTGGTCGCGGCTACTGCCCTGGTGAAGACAACAAGGACGAAGAACAGCCTATCGGCGTTATCCCAATCGATTCGCTCTTCAGCCCAGTAAAGCTCGTTAAGTACGCTGTCGAAGCGACGCGTGTTGGACAGATCACTGACTACGACAAGCTTCTTTTGGAAATTTGGACAGACGGACGCATCACTCCTGATGACGCTCTCAAACAATCAGCTGCTATCCTCAAGCATCACCTGGATGTGTTCGACAATGTATCCGACGAGAATTACGAGTTCGAAGACGAGGGCGGCGAAGTCAGCGAGGAGCAAAACAAGCTGCGCAAGCTGCTCAACATGAGCGTAAACGAAATTGAACTTTCGGTTCGCGCGGCCAATTGCTTGAACAACGCCAACATCACGACAGTAGGCGAGCTCGCTATGAAGAGCGAACAGGAGATGCTGAAGTACCGCAATTTCGGAAAGAAGTCTCTCAACGAAATTAAGGACAAGCTCGAGTCGCTCGGCCTATCGCTTGGCATGAAGTTCGACGAGCGTCTTTTGGATACGAAGAAAGAACTTTAGGAAAAAGCCACTAGGCAGTCGTAAGCTATGAGATTATGCAAATCCTCTGCCTACTGATCACTTAATATAATGCGACACAGAAAACATAGCAATCAGCTCGGCGTAAAGAAAGAGCATAGAGATGCCCTTCTGGCCAATCTCTCGACCGCGCTTATTACCCGTGGCAGAATTAGAACGACTTTAAAAAAAGCCAAGGCTTTGCGCCCCTTTGTCGAAAAAGTGATCACCCTAGCTAAGAAGGGTAGCTTGCATAGCCGCCGTATGGCCATTGCTCGTGTTCGCGATAAGGATGCCATCCATCTTCTTTTTGACGAAAAGGCTGAACAGTTCGCCGAGCGCAATGGCGGGTATACTCGTATTTATAAATTGGGCACTCGTCGTGGCGATGCTGCGGAAATGGCGATCATCGAATTGATTGATGCGGATGACGAGGGCTACGAAAAAAAGCCCAAGCCGAAGGCGAAGAAAGCTGCTAAAAAGGCGGCAAAAAAAGCTGCCAAGAAAGTCGCTGCTGAACCTGAGGAAGCCGAGGCTGCGGAAGAGAGAGCGGCTGAAGAAAAAGCCGAACAGGAACCTGAAAATAAGAAGGAGGATTCGACTGAATCTTAACGCTCAGTCGATCAATCCTACGTTCGCGATGCGTTCTTCCACGAAGAACGCATTTTTAGTTTTTTAGGATCATGAATCCCTTTACGCTATTCATCGTTCTTTACGTTGGTTCAGCTTTAATTGGAACCTTGGTCTTGTGGCTTTGGCATGATCGCCAGGATAGATTGTCGTTCGAAATCCATCGCCGTCGCAAAGCCTTTCACTGCGTGCGTTGCGGGTTTCTCTACTCACTTCGCAAACACGACGTTTCTAAAGGCGAGCCGTGCCCAGAATGTGGTTACAAAAACTACGAATTGTCTTTTTAAGAACCTGTTTTGAAACGATTGCTTTAGCGATTTCCACAAGAAAGCCAGTGACAGGATGCGGCAAAATATTGTTTAATTTCCATTTCCAAGCATGAACCATCAAACTTTAGCTGTCCTGGATTTCGGGTCCCAGTATACGCAGGTAATAGCGCGTCGCATTCGGGAGTGCTCGGTCTATTCGAAGATCTACCACTACAAAACCTCAGCCAAGCAGCTAAAGAAAGACGGGGTTGTGGGTGTGATTCTGTCGGGAGGCCCAGAAAGCGTTTTGGCCAAGGGCTCCCCGCGACCCGACAAGAAGATTTTCGATTTGGGGGTACCTGTCTTGGGAATCTGCTATGGCTTGCAGCTCATTTCTCACATGCTGGGTGGTAAAGTCGAAAAGAGCCAGGAAAGGGAATATGGTCATGGCCAGCTGAAAATCAGAACTAAGGGGAGCCTCTTCCGTGGACTGCCTTCGACCTTGCGCGTTTGGAATTCGCATGGCGACCGCTTAGCCAAGATGCCTGCTGGGTTTAAATCTGTCGCCTCCACCGAAAACTCGGATTTTGCCGCGATCGTTAATGAGAAGAAGCGTATCTTCGGCATACAATTCCATCCTGAGGTCGATCACACCGAGGGCGGTATTAACATTTTGGAGAACTTCCTTCGAAAGATCTGCCGTTGCAAAGCCGATTGGTCCATGGCCGATTTTGTCCGTGAATCCGTAAAAGGAATACAGGATAAGGTCGGTAAAGACCGCGTTTTGCTAGGACTGAGTGGCGGAGTAGATTCCTCTGTAGCGGCAGCTTTAATACACAAGGCAGTTGGAAAGCAGCTTACTTGTGTTTTCGTCGATAACGGATTACTCCGTTTGAATGAACGCGAACTCGTCGTTGATCTTTATAAGCGGCACTTTAGCATGGATGTCCGCGTCGCTAGAGCTGGAGCTAAGTTTCTCAAGCGTCTCAAGGGGGTTTCCGATCCCGAACGCAAGCGTAAGATTATTGGCAATACATTCGTCGAAGTGTTTCAGAATTCGCTCAAACGGATTGGGCATGCCAAGTTTCTCGCCCAGGGTACGCTGTATCCGGACGTGATCGAAAGCGTTTCGATTGACGGCAATCCCGCAGCTACCATTAAAAGCCATCACAATGTGGGCGGTTTGCCCAAGAGCATGAAATTCGAATTGCTGGAGCCTCTTCGGCAGTTGTTTAAAGACGAAGTTCGGGCCTTGGGAGCCGAGCTGGGTCTGCCTAAAGAAGTTGTCTGGCGGCAGCCTTTCCCGGGACCGGGTCTCGGTGTTCGTGTTATGGGAAGCATTACAAAGTCCAAGCTCGATGTGCTTCGGAAGGCGGATGCTATCCTGCACGAGGAGATGATGGAGTCCGAGTTGTATTACAAAGTTTGGCAGTCTTTTTGCGTTTTCCTCCCTGTGAAGACGGTTGGCGTGATGGGAGACGAGCGTACTTACGAGAACGTCATCGCTGTTCGCGTCGTGGAGAGCAGAGATGCAATGACGGCTGACTGGGTTCGGGTTCCCTATGAAGTCTTGCAGCGTGTTTCAAATCGCATCATAAACGAGGTCCAAGGAGTAAATCGGGTCGTTTACGACATCAGTTCCAAGCCCCCCGGAACAATTGAATGGGAATAGCTTTCGCACTATCAACATTTCAAATCATGAAAAACGCTATCTTCGTTTCGCTGATCTCTACATCTCTTATTTTTGGCGTCTTGCAGTCGGCTTCCGCCGATCAATCGACCGACGATGCCATCGTCGATGCTACCATTGAACTGGCTCGTTCGCAATTGGGCGATCTCGAGCGTCTCGATTCAATCGAGAGCATCACTTACAAAGGTTCCTTGTTCTACAGCTCAGGCGATTCGGGAACAATCGATCTCATCTATCAAAAGCCCATGCATCAGAAACTGATAGCAGTGATCAACGACAGCAAGGAGGTCTCTGCTCTCGACGATACGGAAGGTTGGATTAGTTACTATAAAGTTGGCCTCGATCAGTCATTGGGAATGGAGATATTTGATCCTGCTCGGGTGCTAATGATGCAAGCCGCTGTTCGGGAGGCTTTTGGTTTTTATAAACGGCCTACACATCGAGGTGGCCGCGTAACCTATGATGGTCGAGAAAAGGTTAAAGATGTCGACTGCGTGGTCCTCATCTATCACCACGGTGAAGGGATTGGCTATATTCGCTATTTTGATGCCGCTACTGGCAAGCTCATGAAGACAGTCGATGCCAATGGAGTCGAGTACTATGAGGAGGGTGAGATCATGGTGGAAGGCGTGCGCTTTCCCAAGAAATTGGTGACAACGTTTTCAACGGCTGTAGGACCGCAAACCATGGAGTTTACCTACTCGAAAATCACGCTCGACAAGAAGCACGACGCATCGATTTTCGAACTGCCATCCCTTGTGGATTAGAAAGATCAGTTCCACTTTTAGATCTTTTGTTCAACTTTAAAGGCCGGGTATTCAACCCGGCTTTTTATCTTTGCCATCCCAACACCCATAACCCTTAGTGGCGCCATGGCGCATTTGGTATATCGATCGAAGAGCTTTTGGTCAAAGCTCGGTCAGTTCTGCGAGACGGCTCAGGTCTCGCAGGCCATTATCGATTCTGTTGCCAAGGTTCTTGCTGATGTTCGTTCTAAGGGCGATAAGGCGATTTCGGATACGCTTAAGCGACTTGATGGCGTAAGGTTAAAGCCTTCTCAATTCCGCATCGCCGAGCAGGAAATGCGTGCGGCTATAAAGGCGTTATCCAAAGAGAATGTTTCGGCTATAAAGGAATCGGTGGCATCGGTAACCGAATATCATCGCCACGCTTTGCCAAAGTCGTGGACTGCTCGAAATGCTCACGGAGCAACGATAGGAGAACGTTTCCATCCCATCGAAAGAGTCGGGCTCTACATACCGGCAGACTTGGTGTCGACCGTTGTCATGACCGCTTCTCTCGCGAAGCTGGCTGGGGTTCCCGAAATCGTGGCCTTCACTCCCTGTTCGAAAGAAGGTATTGTAAATTCGGGTACGCTGGCAGCGATGAAATTAGCAGGGGTAACGGAAGCTTATCGCGTCGCCGGAGTGCCTGCCATTGCCGCTATGGCTTATGGCACAGAAACCATAAAGCCTGTATTGAAAGTTTATGGACCAGGTAGCGCCTACACTGTTGAAGCCAAGCGACAGGTCTACGGGACAGTCGGGGTTGATCTTTTGCCTGGGCCTAGCGAGCTGATGGTCATTGTCGACAGTTCTGCCAATCCAAGTTTTGTCGCGTCTGATCTTCTCGCTCAAGCCGAGCATGGCACTGGCAGAGAAAAGATCTATTTGATCTCGCTTTCCAGCGAAACAGCCAAAGCCATAAAATCAGAGATTCGCCTTCAACTGAAGTCACTCACTCGCAGAGATGCGATCAATACGGTGCTGAAAGACGGATTCGTATCGATACAAGTCCAGTCCTATGAGCAAGCGGCGGAGGTAGCCAATTTTGTCGCTCCGGAGCATTTGGAGTTGGAAGTCGAGAGTTCGAAATTCAATCTGCTGCTGAAGCGGATCCGTACCGCCGGGGCCATTATGCAAGGAGGCTGGACGGCTACTGCACTAGGCGATTTTGTGGCGGGTCCGAGTCACGAGCTTCCTACTGGGCGATCGGGACGTTACTTCAGCGGGTTGCAGATCAGCGATTTCTTGCGGCGTTCGAGTCTGATTCGGTATTCCAAAAAAGCTCTTGAAAGAGCTGCTCCTGTTGTCGAGTCCTTTGCCCGTATGGAAAAGCTTGACGGGCATGGGCGTTCTGTTTCTATCCGGCTCGAAAAATAGGAGGGAAGGATGTCAGAACGAAAACCAGTTTCTGAATACGCGCAGCCGCATATTCAGACATTGCGCGCCTACACGCCAGGCTTTCAGCCAAAGGAATCGGGTTGGATCAAGCTGAACACGAACGAGAATCCGTATCCGCCTAGCCCAAAAGTAGAAGAGGCCCTAAAGGATGCTGTCGGACCGTCTTTGCGCTTGTACCCGGATCCCACCAGCGCAGCTTTAAGAGAGGCCGTTGCCAGAATTAATGGTGTCGATAGCTCCTGCGCGTTCATTGGGAATGGCTCGGACGATATTCTGAATTTACTGACTAGAGCCTTTTCAGATTCTGCCAGGTTCGCCGGCTATACCTTTCCAAGCTATTCGCTGTATCCAGTTTTATGTGGCATCCAAAATTCTGGAATCGTCGAGATCCCCTTTGGTCGCTCCATGGTTTTGCCTCTAGAGCCGTTGCTCGATTGCGATGCCCGTATTCTATTTTTCACGTCGCCCAATGCGCCTACCGGTGTCGGGTTTTCCAATGACGATCTTCGGACTCTGGTGGCTGGATTCGATGGGATAGTGGTTATCGATGAAGCTTACGCGGATTTCGCTAAGGAAACTGCTGTCGAGCTTCTTTCTGATTTCGATAACCTAGTGATAACTAGAACCTTCTCAAAGTCCTACTCCCTGGCTGGCATGCGGATCGGATACGCTTTGACTCACCCAGATGTAGTTGAAGTTCTGGATAAAGTGCGTGATAGCTACAACGTGGGTCGCTTAGCCCAAGTCGCTGGTTTAGCGGCAGTAGCTGATCAAAGTTACCTCAAGGCTATTGTTGGTAAGATTAAACAAACACGTGATCACTACGTTCAAGAACTGCGCGATTTAGGATGGTTCGTTTACGATTCCCAAGCTAACCTGATTTTTGCCGAGCCTAAAGACGCCAAAGGCTATTCTGGGCCTGAGGTGGCCCAATCGCTTTTCGAATTCCTGAAATCGGAGAAGATACTGGTGCGCTACTTTGCAGGACACGCCTTGACTGATACTTTTCTGCGTATCAGTGTGGGAGACGATGATCAAATGCTCGCCTTGAGCGAATCCATACAAAAATGGCTGAAGAACGAATAGCGTCTGTTGAGCGTAATACTAAGGAAACCAAGATCAAAGCTACCTTGAAAGTAGACGGATCGGGTAATTCAAATATCGATACGGGTGTTCCATTCTTGGATCATATGCTCACTCTTTTCTCTAGTCATGGATTGTTCGATCTCGATATCAAAGCCGAAGGGGACGTGGAGGTGGACTACCATCACACGGTTGAAGATGTTGGCATCGTTTTGGGAGACCTTTTCAAAAAAGCGCTGGGCGATAAAAAAGGAATCACTCGTTATGGTTTCTTTATTCTTCCAATGGACGAGTGCCTTTGCCGCGTAGCGATCGATTTAGGAAACCGACCTTATTTGGCGTACGATGTAGAAGCCCCAACCTCTTATGTGCGGGACTTCAATATAACGCTTATCAAGGAATTTTGTCGGGCTTTTTCCAATACGCTTGGAGCTAATCTGCATGTGAAACTTGAATACGGAGAAGAACCCCACCATGTGGTCGAATCGATTTTCAAGTGCTTGGCTCGGGCAGTGGATGCCGCGTCGCGAATCGATGGCCGCCTGCAGGGGCGTCTTCCTTCAACCAAGGGAATGTTGTAGGGCTTTGCCCATTGCATTCGGTTTTAGGTTCTAGGTATTAGGCTTGCTGATGACCAAATACCTCACACCCAATACCAATTACCAATGAAAGACATCGCTATCATAAACTATGGGATGGGCAACCTTCGCAGCGTAGAAAACGCGCTGCTGAAGCTTGGGGCTGCACCAAGGATCGTTACCGACCCGGACTCTGTGGGCGAAGCTGCTGGTCTTCTGCTTCCCGGAGTGGGAGCCTTGCAGGATTGTGTCGATGGTTTAAAATCGGCGGGCTTTGACGATTTTATTCGCGGCTGGTTAGGCGAAAAGCGACCTTTCATGGGCGTATGTTTAGGGCTGCAAGCGTTGTTCGAACGATCTGAAGAGCGCGACGTGAAGGGATTGGGAATCTTTCCTGGTCAGGTGAAGCGTTTCGTTTCCAGGCCTGGTTTGAAGATTCCGCACATGGGTTGGAATCTCGCGACTCTATTGCAAACTGGATCGACGTTTTGGAAAGATCTCAGTCCAGCTGATGATCGTTTCTATTTCGTGCATAGCTTTTACGCGCAGCCTGAGGATCCTGCGTTGATTCTCACGTCCACCGATTACGACATCACTTTCACCAGCGCGATAGCGACTGATAATGTTTTGGCCTGCCAATTCCACCCAGAGAAAAGCCAGTCGCAAGGGCTGCAGCTATATTCGAATTTCCTCGATAGCTGTTAATAAGCAGTTCTGCTGCAGGCCCAAAGACGACCTTATATTCTCATTCGCCTGACCCGGCGCTTTACTTATTGATGCTGAGATCTTAATAGCTACGGTTTAATCAATTAGATTCTCTTTCGTTCGCTATCTGAATGATGAGATCGACCAGACTAGAGAAATGAGTAACGCCGCTATCCTTAAAATCGGAGAAAAAGAAATTTCGCTGCCCATCATCGAAGGCACCGCTGACGAAAAAGCCGTCAATATCGGCGCGTTACGAAAGGAGACAGGCTTCATTTCCTATGACGATGGTTTTGGAAACACCGGTTCTTGCCAAAGCGACATAACCTTCATTGACGGAGACAAAGGCATCCTGCGGTATCGTGGCATTCCCATCGAGCAGCTCGCGGAGCAATCTAGTTTTTTAGAGACGGCCTATCTGATTATCTACGGAGATTTGCCAACTGCGGCCCAGTACCAGGATTTCTCCAATCGGATTCGAAACAACGCGATGATCGACGAGAGAATGCATCTCATCTTCGAGGGCTACCCTAGTGATGCCCATCCCATGGCCATGCTCTCGGCGATGATGAATTCTCTCGGTTGTTACGATCCCCATCTTGCTACTAACAATCGGGCTCAAGATTTAGCGAATTTCGATGAAGCTGCTGCGTTTGCCATTTCAAAAGTGAGAACAGTTGCTGCCGCTTCCTACCGGATGAGTCGGGGACTGCCCATTAATTATCCGAAGCGACAACTTCGTTATGCGGAAAATTTTCTGCACATGATGTTTTCCTATCCTTACGATGATTACGAACCTATCCCCGAAGTCGTCAATGCGCTCAACCTTATGCTGCTGCTGCATGCTGATCATGAGCAAAACTGCAGTACTTCGACGGTGAGAATGGTCGGCTCGGGAGGAGCGAATCTTTTCGCTTCAATTTCTTCCGGCATTACAGCTCTTTGGGGGCCTTTGCACGGTGGGGCAAATATGGCGGTCATCGAAATGCTGGAAGAAATTCATGCAGATGGAGATGACGGATCCCGTTTTATTGAAGACGCCAAGAGTGGTAAGAGCGGCAAGCGACTCATGGGTTTTGGCCACCGCGTTTACAAGAACTTCGACCCTCGAGCGAAGATTATTGGAGCTGCCTGCGATGACTTGCTAAACAAGCTCGGCATTTCCGACCCATGTCTCGATATCGCTCGGAAACTTGAGCAGGAGGCTCTAGCGGACGAGTATTTTGTCGAGCGGAAACTCTACCCTAATGTTGATTTCTACAGTGGGATCATGATGAGAGCCATTGGCATTCCGGTGAACATGTTCACCGTGATGTTTGCTATTGGTCGCATGCCGGGCTGGCTAGCGAACTGGAAAGAAGTGGCGAGCAATCCGAAAACCAGGATCAGTCGGCCCCGTCAAATTTATCAAGGCCACGTTTTGCGAGACTATGTGCCTGTAGAGGAACGTGGTTAGTCCATCGCGAGGTGTACATTGATCGCGAGATCAACGACTTTCTTCTTTCAATGACCTCACGATCATTGCTACTGCTTCTCAGATTTTTCTGGCTCGGCTCCATGAACGAGCGCCTCGAACTCCAGCCCAGTAAGTCTCATCGTTCCGCTTAGAAGCCTCCAGAGGGCGATTACCATTAGAATCATGGTCGGAACTACAATTACGATCCAGGACAGGCCTGTCATTTTCCCTATCTGTTCGTTGAACTCCTGAGTTCCGCCAGGGCTTGTAACAATGGCTTTCGCTAAAACGAAGTTTAGAATCGCGCTTAAAGCGAAAGACGCGACCAATATGTAGGTTGAAACGTTGAGAAGTCTCTCAAAAGCTTCTCGATTGTTCCTCGCTGCAAGCTCCTGCTCGATACGAGCAACATTGAGAATCTGGTCGTTATAGAGGAAGAGCTTAACCAGAGGATTGGACGAACGCATGCTGCCAAAAATGCAGATGCCGATCAGGGCCGGGAAGGCCGCCTCTTTTACTGCGATCCAAATCCCATCGAGCTCCAAGATTCCGATCACGCCTGTGGCCAGCACGTGTGAAAAACCGAGTATCGAAAGCACATTGAATATTCGACGAACGATGTAGTCGTAGATTCCATACCCAAGAGGAAAACCGAGCGCGACAATCAATATTGCGGTTGGGTCGATAACGTTCTCCCCCAGTTTTTTCTCTATAAGCGGACTCAGCTTTGTCAGAATCAGAATAGGTAGGATGAGATTGAATAGGAGATTGAGAATCAGACTTTCGCGCTTTGGTGGCTGTTCTGGCATATGTGTTTTCTACTATTGTCTTCCTATCGGGATTTCCGCACTCTTCCTTAAACGAATCGACCCGGACACCCAACTCCTTATGTTTAGAACCTATCCCAAAACCCATCTTGAGTACCGTTGCGAGCGAAATCCTCTGCTGCAAGGCTGCTTTGGCTACGGGTATGCCTGTAGGCCTATCCTCGCCAAGGCGAACGTAGCTGTAGAGGATTTCGCTCGCAACCCTTTGGGGCTGAGGCTCTTTTGGCTTGGAGCTGCGTTCGGCTTGAAAACTACCGAGGCCGTAGGCCGACACCCCGCCAATACCGTCAGGTATTCGCTTTTCAAGCACGCCTTGCTCCAAACCAAAACAGATCTCAGCGGTGCCAAGATGGGTTTTGGGATAGGTTCTAATTCAAATTTAATCTTTGGCGTCAATATCCAACGGCTATTTGGCGGAATCCTTGAATGGACTCTAATGTCAAAGATGCTCTCTAGCTTATGCCTTTCGATATAAATCTTCCTGCCTATGGTTCTGTTATCGGTATTGGAGTTGATATAGTGGACGTCGGTCGTATCAAAGATTTGCATGATCGACAAGGGGCGCGCTTCATTGATCGCGTTTATACCGAAACGGAAAAGGCTTATTGCCTAGGTATGCGTTTTCCTCATACGCACTTGGCAGCTCGTTTCGCGGCTAAGGAAGCGATTTCTAAAGCCTTCAGTACGGGTATCGGAGAACATCTCAATTGGAAATCGATGGGAGTAGTTTTGGGTGAGCGAGGGCAGCCATCGGTGGAACTGGACGAAAAGGGCAACAGGCTGTTAAAGGCTTTAGGGGCATCTTCCGTCTTGCTCAGTCTTTCTCACACGGATACGACGGCGATCGCCTTTGCGGCCCTGGTAGGAGACAGTTAAATCATGTCTAATAGAATCGGTTTCTCCCTCCCTCCAGGATTTTCAGCTATTGCGGCGTCTCATCCTATTTTATCCTGTGTGGATGCGCATCAATGGGAAGGGAAGCTGCTCCGCGATGACGCATCCGTTTGGGCAGCTATGAAGGCTGTGGGAGAGAAACTAGGCCAAGCGATTCTTTTCGAGTATCGAATGAATCGATACAGGCCGGAAGCCCTACGCATTTTTGCTTTGATTGGAAAGGGCCACAACGGAGGGGATGCTTTGCTCGCTATCTCTGAGATGATCGATAGAGGAACAGTTGCCAATGTCGATTTGGCGATTGCGAGTTCCTTACCGGAGCTGAGGCCAAATACGATTAAAGCTCTAGACCATTTAAAGGAGAAACTGTCCGAGGAGGCGCTCACGGTTCTCTCTGCGAATCCGGACGAGTGGTCAGATTGGCTAAGAGAATTGCGTGATCTTCTGTCCGAAAACGACCACGATGTAGGTATTGATGGGTTGCTTGGCATGCAATTTAAGCCTCCTTTGCGATCATATGTCCAAGAAGCTATTGAATATTTCAACGAAGCATCGCAAATCCGGTTGCGAGTGGCAGTCGATCTTCCAAGTGGAGTGGGGGATGAGTCGGATCTAGGAGCTCTGCAAGCCGATGCTACTTTTGCCACTGGCATTTGGAAGCAACCTCTTATTTCAAATCGAGAGAAAGTTGCTAGTATCCGCTATCTTGATATCGGTTTCTTTGATGACAATCCATCATCAGAAATACGCGTATTGATAGATGGAATACTAAATCCTCTACGGGAGAGACGAGATTCTTTTGTCGATAAGAGAACTTATGGCCACCTAGCCATTCTGGCAGGCTCTAGGAGAATGCCGGGCGCTCTGGCCATGAGCGTGGATGCTGCTCTTCTGAGTGGTGTTGGATTGGTGACGGTATTCGCTCCTGAAAGCGTGGTATCGGTTTTGGCGGCAAGTCGTCCTGAAGCAATGTGGGTTCCGTGGCCTGAGACGCCTGACGGGGGATTGGCTTTGGAGGGCTTTTCGCTTTTGAGGGGTTGGGACAGAAAGGCGAACGCCTTGCTTCTTGGCCCCGGAATAGGTCTTGAGGCTGAAACCAGTACCTTAATCCAGGAAATCGTAAAAGAGTGGCGAGCAGGGGTTGTTGTAGACGCGGACGCTCTCCAACCAGAGGTACTGGCTGCTCTCCGAGACGGACCTAAGCAATCTTCGATTGTCACTCCTCATACGGGCGAATTCAGCCGCATCAGTGATTTGGCCTATGGTGCAATAACCGAATTAAGTCTCAAGGGCTTCTCAAAATCACATCAAGTTACGGTTGCGCTAAAGGGAGCCAATAGTCGCGTAAGCGATGGCGAGCATGTTTTTTTCAATACATCAGGAAATGGTGTTCTGGCTCGTGGGGGCAGCGGCGATATCCTCTCCGGCCTAGCGGCAGGCCTATTGGCTATGACGCCTGAGAACCCGACCGAAGTAGCTTGCATGGCGGCTTATTGGCATGGGAAAGCAGCTGACCTATTAGCATACGAAAGAGGTCAACACTCAGCGAAGGCAACCCAGGTGTGTGATTTTCTTTCGGTTGCGTTGGAGGAGGGAGATGTATGGGAAATAGTCTGACACGCGAACAGGCGTTTTGGGTATTAAATGACTTGCCTGCGATTGGTCCTGTTTCGCTAAACCGCCTTCTTGGAGATTTCGCTGGCGATCCAGTGGCAATTCTGGGAGCTTCTCGTAATGAGCTTTTGAGGACAATTGGGGTTGGTGAGAAAATTGCTCAAACCATATTGGATTGGGAAAGGCATTTCGATTTAGGGAAAGAAACAAGGAAGGCTGAAGCTTTAGGCGCTCGGTTTATTTCCAGGGAGAATGTAGATTACCCTCTTTTATTGAAGGAAATCCATGATCCTCCTATTGGATTGTATTGCCTAGGAAACTACGATGGAAACAAGTCAAGTATCGCCATTATCGGTAGTCGCAAAACGACTTTATATGGTCAGGGCATCGCCAGGGAATTCGGTCGAGAGCTTGCGGCTCGCGGCGTTTGCGTTGTGAGTGGACTGGCTCGTGGGATTGACACGATGGCTCACAAAGGAGCTCTGGAAATTGAAGATGGAGTAACCGTTGCCGTTTTGGGGAATGGTCTTGATATTGTCTATCCCCCAGAAAATATCGAACTCTATAAGAGGATTCAGACTAACGGCTGGATTGTATCCGAATTTCCATTCGGCCGAAAGGCTGATCGACAGACATTCCCTATGCGGAACCGCGTGATCAGCGGCATGTGCCAAGCTGTTCTGGTGGTCGAGTCTGACGAGAAAGGCGGCTCCTTGATAACCGCTAAGTTTGCTGGTGATCAAGGCAGGCTCGTATGCGCGATTCCAGGGCGTATCGATCAGAGGACCAGCCGAGGCTGCAATCAGCTGATCCGCGATGGGGCTACATTGGTAACCTCTGTTGACGAATTGCTGGATGAGTTGAATTTCACAACGCGTTCACCGAAAGCCGAATTTCTCGAAGGTCCATCAATGGAAAGCGTCTATCGAACGGATTTATCTGATGAGGATGCTTTGGTCTTATCCTGTTTCGAGGGAGGCCAAGCCTTTGATGTCGATGTTCTTGCTAGCGAGTGCGGAAAATCAGTCCCCGAGCTGTCTGCTCAATTGATGATGCTTGAATTGAAGGGATGTCTTATTAAGAGACTTGATGGACGCTACGAAGCCGTATTCAGTGGACTGAGACAATAAGCTGACTTGGTGCAGCAATGATCTTAAGATCATTGCTATGCTTGATAACCCTCAACCTGGAGGCCAAGTCATCTGGCGTCCGGAAAGCAAGTGCACGTGCAGATGCGGCACGGCTTCGCCCCCTTCCGGACCATTATTGATGACCACACGAAAGCCGTTTTCAAAGCCCAGTTTTTTGGCTACTTCGCCAACCGTGAGCATTAAATGGCCTAGGACCTCTCTATCATCTAAGGTTGCCTCGCCGATACGGCGTATCAATTTTTTGGGGATAACAAGAAGGTGGTTTGGGGCTTGTGGATCAATGTCTCGAATTACGATACACACATCATCTTCGTGCTCGATGGTCGAGGGGATCTCTCGATCGATGATTTTTTGGAAGATGGTCTTTTCGTCGGACATTTTGGAAGCGGTTCGATTTTAGGCTAAAAAATGATGAGGGAAATTTTTGTCGATGGGCGGGTCCTTTGTTGGAAAAAAGACCGAGCGAAGTCGACCGCCTCTTGATATTCTGTCTTCCTTCGTTTCGACCAACGTTTTCCTTCGGGGCAGATGGCCTCTTTGAGACCGGTTAGAATGACGAGTCCTGAATTGAACTGGCAGGTAGCCTTGGCCGCTGAGAGAAGCTGAGCTCTAAGATCCAGCATCGAGTACACCTTCTTTTCTCGAGCAGCCTTGATTACAACAACATTGGATAAGTCTATCTCGCTTCCGATTTTTTTCCGTAGCTCCTTGGCCTTGCTAACGAAAGCTTCAGGCTTGGAGTTTTGATTTTCCGGAATAGCGGCATCGATCGATTCCTTTATCTGCTTCGCATAGTAAAGGTCTTCGCCGATGGTATTCGAGAACAGCGAGCAAACAACCTGCAGCTTGGAAATCTCGAATGCCATCGGTGTAGACTTCATCATACAGTATGAGGCTGATTGAGAGCCCCGATTTCGTCGAGAAATTCATCCAAGTTACTGAAATCTTTATAGACGCTGGCGAATCTAATGTAGGCTATGGCGTCGATATCCTTTAGTTTTTCGAGCAACATGTCGCCGATAGCCGACGAGGGCACTTCCGCTCCGTATTCATTTTCCAATTCATCGATCATGTCCTCGACCAGCATGTTTACTTGTTCCGCATCCACCGGTCGTTTTTGGCAGGCTCGTCTGAGACTATTAACAATCTTGGCTTTGTCGAAATCCTCTCGGCGACCGTCTCGTTTCGTTACGTAAAGACAATCGCGCAGGATTTGCTCATTGGTCGTGAAACGGTGGGAGCAATTCAAGCACTCGCGACGACGACGAATCGTGGTACCTTCCTTACTGATTCGCGAGTCGATAACCTTATCGAGCGTTGATGCGCACTTCGGGCACCTCATTGTGCCCTAGAGATAGAGGAAGTTTTTCAAAATTTCCATCCCGTTTTCCGTGGCAATGGATTCTGGGTGAAACTGGACTCCCCAGATAGGAAGGTTTCGGTGGCGAATCCCCATTATCTCTCCCTCCTTGGTCTCAGCCGTTATTTCAAGGCAGTCTGGAAAACTTTCTCTTTCGATGATCAGCGAGTGGTAGCGCGTGGCTTCGAAGGTCTTGGGCAGTCCTTGGAAGAGATCTTCGCCATTGTTTTCGATGTTTGACAGTTTTCCATGCATCAGGCGATCGGCCCTGATGACCTTTCCACCAAAGCTCTGTCCGATTGCCTGATGGCCCAGGCAGACTCCGAGAATAGGCTTTTGCCCAGCAAGGGCATCAATTAGTTCAAGGCTAATTCCAGCTTCGTTCGGGGTGCAAGGGCCAGGAGAGATTAAGATGCGCTCCGGATTGAGAGCTCTCGCATCCTTCACGGTAATTTGGTCATTGCGAACTACGCGCTGATTCACACCTAACTCGCCAAAGTATTGGACGAGATTGAAGGTAAACGAATCGTAGTTGTCGATGACGAGCAGCATGATTGGCGGAGAAAAGGGAGGATTTCGTTCCTCGTCAATTGCTTTGGTGAGGCTAGATTTACGCAGATTTTCCCAAGAAGGAGGGATTTGCCGATTGGATCTGTTCGGCTAGTTTGTCGCTTGCCTCTGATAGGACCACTTCTCAGCTTTGCCGATCTAGGATGAGCGAGCACTTTCACATACTTGCTGAAGACCCCAATTGCGATGCGCGGCGAGGTCGTTTGCTAACAGAGCATGGATCTATAGAAACGCCGATTTTCATGCCTGTCGGAACTCAAGGAACGGTTAAAGGGCTTACCCCGCAACAACTCCACGAAATCGGAGCTCAGATTATTTTGGGGAACACCTATCATTTGAACCTCCGTCCAGGTTCGAATCTTATAAATGATGCCGGAGGACTGCATCGATTCATGGCTTGGGAAAAACCTATATTAACGGATAGTGGCGGATTTCAGGCCTTCAGTTTGGCCAAGCTCAGCAAGATAACGGACGAAGGCATTTCGTTTCAGTCTCACCTGGATGGCGCGAAAGTCTTTCTAGGCCCTAGAGAGGTCGTTGAGATTCAAGCCAAGTTAGGTTCCGACATTGCAATGGTTATCGACGAATGCCCGCCTTGGCCTTGCGAAAAGGACGATTGCTTGAGAGCAGTGGAGAGAACTTCTATTTGGGCCCGAGAATGCAAGGAAACTGCCGGAGAAATGGGATTTTTGGACTCTGGTCGCCACCTTTTCGCCATCGTTCAGGGATCTTCGTTTGAGGACCTTCGTCGTCATTCTGCTCAAACTCTAAGCCAACTTGATTTTCCGGGTTATGCCATAGGTGGCGTTAGTGTTGGAGAACCGGAAGAAGAAATGCTGCATCAAATTTCCGTTTCAGTGCCATTTCTGCCGAAGAACAGACCTCGCTACACAATGGGCCTGGGCACTCCGCCACAGATGCTCAAGATGATCGGCTTGGGTGTGGATATGTTCGATTGCGTACTGCCTTCGCGTGTCGCTCGCAACGGAGCGTTCTTCACGCGTGATGGAATGAAAAATATTCGAAACGCCCACTATGCTGAAGATCACCGGTCGCTGATGGATGATTTGGAAAATTACACCAACCGGCATTTCTCCCGAGCCTATCTGCGGCATCTGATATTATCAAAGGAGATGCTCGGTTGTACCCTTCTGACTATCCATAATCTTTCGTTCTATTTAAATTTGATGGAAGAGTGTCGAAAACAAATCGAAGCTGGTAATTTCCGAAGTTGGAGCGAGAGTTGGATAAAAAGATACGAAGATGGTAGCGAAGCGCATAGCTAAAGGTTTCTCTCGGCATTTTCTCGCTAGTTTAAACGTGCAATTCGGAGGTAGATTAATTTGGTAAGTCGATATGCGCGTGCTTGTTACAGGTGGAGCGGGTTTTCTGGGAAGTCATTTGTGCGATCGTTTGTTGGAGGAGCGTGATGAAGTTATCTGTCTCGATAATCTGTTTACCGGACGAAAGAAGAACATCGCCCATCTTTTTGATAACCCATATTTTGAGTTCGTTCGTCACGATGTGATCGATCCTTTCAAGGCCGAGGTTGATCAAATCTACAATCTAGCCTGCCCCGCCTCGCCTCCGCATTATCAATGCAATCCTATTAAGACGACCAAGACCTCTGTGATGGGAGCTATAAACTGTCTTGGGCTAGCGAAACGCGTGAAAGCTCGAATCTTTCAGGCTTCCACCTCTGAAGTTTATGGGGATCCTTTGGAGCATCCGCAGAAAGAGGAGTACAGAGGGCATGTGAACCCGATCGGATTGCGAGCGTGTTACGATGAAGGAAAGCGGTGCGCGGAGACCTTATTCTTTGACTATCATCGTCAGAACGGAGTGGAGATTCGCATCGTTCGCATTTTTAACACCTATGGTCCTCGCATGTTGGCCGATGATGGTCGTGTAGTATCCAATTTTATTGTGCAGGCGCTACGTGGTGATGATATTACCATCTATGGGAACGGCGAGCAGACTCGTTCGTTCTGTTACTACACCGATCTAATTGATGGCTTCCTGAGGCTCATGAACCAGGATGGAATCACGGGTCCAGTGAACATCGGTAATCCCGGAGAATTCTCCATGAGCGAGCTAGCAGAGATTATACTGAGGCTTACTAGATCCAAATCTAAGATTACCTATCAGCCCCTTCCAGCTGACGATCCGATTCAAAGAAAGCCGGATATCTCGCTAGCCAAAGAGAAACTCGAATGGGAACCCAAAGTACCCCTTGAAGAGGGTCTTAAAGAGACTATCGCCTATTTTAAGTCTGAATTGGGTCTTTGAGATCATTCGCAACCATGTCAGGCTTTTAGTTGCGAAGCCTTGGCAAGAACCTTTTCATTGCATGCTTGTCCGCATTCCGCTAGCTGGGCAGGCTTTTATTTAGAATCAACAAGATGCTTTCCTTTTTCTTCAAGAAATTCGCCGGTCGTTCCAATCGCAAGTGGCTGAAATCCTGCGATCCAATCGTTGCGAAAATCAATGAATGGGATGATTCCTATAAATCGCTTAGCGACGAAGAGCTCAAATCGCACACCGGAAAGTTTCGCGAGCGCTTTAAGAATGGCGAAACTCTGGATGATCTGCTTCCTGAAGCCTTTGCCACGGTAAAGAATGCAGCTCGGCGGCTGCTTGGCAGTAAAGTGACGGTTGTGGGCCAAGAACTCGAGTGGGATATGGTTCACTATGATGTGCAACTGATTGGGGGCCTTGCTTTGCATCAAGGGCGTATTGCGGAAATGGCGACAGGTGAGGGCAAGACTTTGGTTGCTACGCTTCCGCTCTATTTGAATTCACTGGCTTCGCGCAATACTCAGCTGGTGACCGTCAACGAATATCTCGCGCAACGCGACTCCGAGTGGATGGGCCATGTTTACAAGTTCCTAGGGCTAACGGTCGGTTGTATCAAGAATCAGCAACCGCCGGATTTGAAGCGCGCTATGTATGGCTGCGACATTACGTATGGGACGGCATCCGAGTTCGGTTTCGACTACCTGCGCGATAATGGAATGGCTCACAGCAAAGAAGAGCAGGTCCAGCGTGATCATTTTTTCATCATCATAGATGAGGTAGACTCTATTCTGGTTGATGAGGCTCGTACGCCTCTCATCATTTCAGGCCCGGCTCCTATACAACGGGAGCAGCCCTACACAAAGATGAAACCTGGTATCCAAAGACTGGTTTCAAAACAAAACAAGCTCTGCAATGGTCTAATTGGCGAGGCCAAAAGCTCTTTGGATAATGGAAATGACGATACTTGGGAAGCGGGTCTAAAGATGCTTCAAGTAAAGCTGGGCATGCCGAAGAACAAGCAGTTGCTGCGCATTATCGAAAATGGGGAGCATCGCAAGCTACTCGATAAGGTCGATCTCGAGATGCACAGTGACATGAACAAAGAAAAGCTCTTTGATTTAAAAGAGGACCTTTTCTATGTTATTGACGAAAAGCAGCGCCAGGCCGATCTAACGGAAAAGGGGCGAATGGATTTAAGCCCCGACAATCCTGATGGTTTCACGCTTCCCGATCTAGCGACTCGATTTAGTCAGTTGGATAGGGACGATTCTCTGAGCCAGGAGGAGAAAGACGCGATCAAGCTAAAGGAGCAAGAAAAGTCCGAGGTCATTGGTGAAGATATTCACGCCGTTAGCCAGTTGCTTCGGGCCTACGCTTTGTACGAGCGCGACGTGGAGTACGTTGTACAAGAGGGCAAAGTGGTCATTGTCGATGAAAACACTGGTCGAATCATGCCAGGAAGACGCTGGGGGGATGGCCTACACCAGGCGGTGGAAGCGAAGGAAGCAGTCACCATCGAAAGAGAGTCTCGTACTTACGCAACCATTACAGTCCAGAATTATTTTCGCATGTACGAGAAACTCTCTGGCATGACGGGCACGGCCGAAACGGAAGCCATGGAATTCAAGGATATCTACAGTCTTGGAGTGGCAATCATCCCGACAAATAAGCCGAACATCCGGTTTGATGAGAATGATGTGATTTTCAAAACACGTCGTGAAAAGTACAATGCGGTTTTAGATGATCTCGAAGAAGCCCATAAAAAAGGGCAACCCGTTCTGGTTGGCACGGTTTCGGTCGACGCTTCCGAGGTTTTGAGCCGTATGCTTCGTCGAAGGAACATTCCGCATAATGTACTGAACGCTAAATACCATCAGCAAGAAGCCGAGATTGTAACTCGCGCAGGTATCCGCGGAGCGGTTACGATCGCCACCAATATGGCGGGTCGTGGAACTGACATCAAGCTGGGAGATGGCGTTAAGGATTCCGGAGGACTGCTTGTATTGGGAACGGAACGACACGAATCCCGACGAATCGACAGACAGCTCAGGGGTCGTTGTTCACGCCAAGGCGATCCAGGTCGAACGAAGTTCTTTATTTCTCTCGAAGATGATCTGATGCGTCTTTTTGCGAACTCCACGATGGTGTCGAAGATTTTTCAGAGTTCCGTTGAAGAAGGCGAGCCGATGGAGCATCCGCTGCTAAACCGCTCGATTGAAACCGCTCAAAAACGGGTGGAGCAGCAGAACTACTCCATTCGCAAGCGCCTTTTGCAGTACGATGATGTTTTAAACAAGCAGCGTGAAATCATCTACGGCATCCGAAATGAGGCTCTGCACAGCGAGACGCCTCACGAAACGATATTCGAATTGATTGAGGAGGAAATTGTCGAACGTATTGAGAATTTGGATAATTCTGAAACGGCTTTAGAGGCTTTTGTAACCTGGTCGAATTCCCACTTTCCTATTGGCCTCAAGATCGAGGACCTTCAGGAAAAGCAAACCGAGGATATGCTGGATGTCGTTCTCAATAAAGTTCGCGAGGCGTATCGCATCAAGAAAACCGCAGAAAACGAAGAAGCTTTGCTACACCTCGAGCGGTTCGTACTGCTTAGCGCGATCGATGGTCGTTGGCAGGAGCACCTTACGGAAATGGAAGATCTTCGTCGAAGTGTCAGCCTTCGTAGTTATGGGCAGAAGGATCCTCTCAATGAGTATAAGAATGAAGCGTATACTTATTTCCAGGAGCTGATTAGCAACATTCGCACTCAGATCTGCTCTCGGCTTTTCCGTACCGCTACTAACTTAGTGGCTATTGAAAACGTGAAGAGCATGCTTGCACAGCAAGCTATCGCCCAAGGGCCAGGGTCTACTCCCAGTTTGTCTTTCTCAGGCGCGCCTTCTCAATCAGAGCAAAAAAGCTCGGTTCAGTTGCCAAAAGTAGCCGTAAAACGCGCTACTCCAAAAGTGGGTCGAAATGATCCTTGCCCTTGTGGAAGCGGCAAAAAGTTCAAAAAGTGCTGCGGACAGTGAGTTTTCTGAAAAAATTCACGTGATTTAACGGATTCTGCGCGTATAACGTAGAAATATCGTTCATCCAAAACGAAGCGAATTTCGTATAATTACTACAAGCTCGATGATTGTCACTGCTATTTCACGGATTGGTTCTTGTCCTCATTGGACCTTTCTACCTAAACTTTCGCCTTTGTTGCCCAACCAATTATAACCGCTATGACACGAAATAAATTCTCATCAATATTTCGAATAGCCACCTTCTCTTCGCTGTTCGCCACCGTGCCTCTTGCTTCTGCCCAGGAGGTCTTTTCTCAAATTGTCGGCGCCATTGCGATGGATCTCCCTGCCAACAGTGATGTTGTTGTGGCTACTCCATTTAATCAAACTGCAAGTTTCAGGGGTGTGGCTGCTTCTGCTAGTGGAGACCAAATAAATTTGAGTTCCGATGCGCTTACGGCTGGGGCTTTTAATGAGTCTGGGGGAGTTGCAACGCATTACGTTCTAATTGAAAGTGGAACGCGACAAGGACAACGGATTGCTATCACTTCAAATACCGCTTCTTCCTTGATTCTGGGAGGAGCGGATTTAACAGGTTTAGCTACGGATGACGCCATATCTATTGTTCCTTATTGGACTCTTGGATCCGCTTTTCCGCAAGGAGTTGCTTTTCATGAAGAGACTGCTCCTGGCAACCGCGAGGTGGAAGTGATTTTGACAAATCAAGCAGCAGTTGGGGGCGGATTGCAGGCAAAGGACGTTTTTTATTTCTACAGCGGAGCTTGGAGAAAAGTGGGCGCGTCAAAGTCCGAATCTTTTAATTCTCAGATCCTTGAACCGTCGACCGCTTTTGTTATCAGGAACAACGCAGCAGATAAAACCTCTTATTTCTTCGGCGAGGTAGTCACAGCTCCATTAGCTGTTCCACTGCAGCGTTCAGATAGTGGTTTGGTTGATAATTTCGTTAGCATTGAGCGACCGCTCGATATTAGTCTGATCGAACTTGGATTACATGACAGCGGGGTATTTGAAGTTACTACTGACGCTAATAATCCTACCGATCAGCTTCTCCTTTATTCTCTCTCATCGGCCGGAAAGAACAAGCAGCCAACTGCGTCCTATTTCTTCTTTAACAACGCTTGGCGAAAAGTCGGAGCAGACATAAACACGTCTTTCGATTCGGACGTCATTTCAGCTGGAATGGGCATTGCCATTAGAAAAGCTCAGGCTGTCCAGTCCGATCAACTAACATGGGTTAATCAATGGGAGCTGCCACAATGAGATTAATAAAGCTATCTTCTCTAATTTTTACTCTATCTTTTGCTTTTCTGTCTCAGGGAGCCATATCGGTGTCCTTGGATGTTGAAAGTTTGAAAGCGGCCGGCGCCGCAAATGCTAGCTCTGGTATTCTGGTCCTCGTTGTCAGTCAGGACGACAACGACTTTTCCCTCCCCGAAGCGGGTTCAATCGTCCCAGCTGGTAGTGATGATGCTATTGTTACAATTTGGGATCTGGCTGATCAGAGTCTTCCCGATGACGACTTCACATTGCTTTCCAAGGCAATCTCCTACGATGCAGGTTGGGCGGCAGGCGATCCTCTTGGTCTTTATTGGTTTCCAAACCTAACTGCAGGTAACCCGGTTCCAAGCGCGAACGAGGAGTTTGGATTTTTTGCTGACACAACTAATGTTCAGAGTGGTGATGATTGGAGTTTGCCTGCTGATGGAGCTCTTCTCCATAGCCTTAAGCTTTTCACGTCTGATGCGGACGAATTAGTGTCTGGTGGGCCATCTCCCAATGGTGTTGCTATTTCCGATTTCGCTATCGGCCAACCGGTCGCCGTTCAGTCGCCAACTTCGGTAAGTGGTGAGGCGAATTCCGGAAATAGCGTGACCGTCAATTGGCAAGGTGGGACTGCGCCAGGTGGTGGTTTTCTTATTGAGCGACGCTTGGCTGGATCTGGTTCTTATACCACTATTGGCATCGCCGACTCTGATGACGGCATGTTTATCGACAATACGGTCGAGCCTGAGCAGAGCTACGAATATCGAGTAACGGCTTTCAATAGCTTTGGCTCTCAGTTTAGCTCGATCATCGCCTTAAATACCCCAGAAGGAGCGTCAACAGCGATCGTCAATCTCTCTACTCGGGGAATTCTAGGCGACGGAAATAATGTGATGATTTCCGGCTTCATTATTGGAGGAGAGGGTACTCTAACGGTTCTGTCTCGTTCTGTTGGACCCAGCATTGTAAAATCCGGGGTTTCGACTGATTTAGCTTCGCCCGATCCAAAGAGCGATCTTTTCTCTACGGTCTCCGCATCCAATGATGATTGGGAGGATGATGACGGTTCGCTCATCTCAGCGTTATCTAGCCAAGTTGGCGCTCAACCTGATCTTGATCCTGGTTCTAAGGATTCCGCCTTTGCCATATCTCTAGGCGCGGGTGGTCATGCTGTTATTTCAAGCGACAATCAAACTAATGATAAATTGGGGCTGGTTGAAATTTATGATGCTAATGAAACGGGTCCTGGACTGGGCTCGGCCAGACTGGTTAATCTTTCTACCAGAGGGTTTATAGGTACCGGAGACGCGATCATGATTGGTGGCTTGGTTATAGGCGGCGAGGGCTCAATGAGGATTCTCATTCGTGGGATTGGGCCTAACCTAGACGGGCTTTCAGAAAACGAAATATTAGCCGACCCTGTTTTGCAGTTGCTTGACCTTGGCAATGGGGGAGCTCTGCTCGAGGCAAACGATAATTGGCAGGATTCGAACGGTCCCGCTATTGCAGCGGCCGCCGATGCTGTTTTCACTCCCCAATTTGCGAATGGATCCACCGATTCGGCTATTCTGAGAGATCTGGAATCTGGAACCTATGGCATTTTCCTTCTTGGAGCCAACGGTGGAACAGGTATCGGGCAGATTGAAATTTGGGAAGTGCCACAGTAAACAGTCTCATATCCTGACAATTTGAATACACTTTCGAGCCTGGCTGATCCGCCAGGCTCTTTTGCTTTCAGAGTTTCAGTAAACTCTTCTTGAAGTGTTTCTTTTGTTAGCTCATCGTCCGCCGCAAATATGTCTACGCTCTCGGTTGTAATACCCGTCTACAACGAGGTGAATACCCTCGCTGAGATATTGCGAGCGGTTCGTGAATCGGGAGTAGAACAGCTGCAGATCATCGTCGTGGATGACGCTTCCTCAGATGGAACGTTTGAATTGATCCGAAACGAACTGGCGTCGAAAATTGATATTGTTGTCCATCATGAAACGAATCAGGGGAAAGGAGCTGCTTTAAAAACCGGAATCAAGCATGCCGATGGTCAGCTTATTGTCTTTCAAGATGCGGATCTTGAGTATGATCCTCAAAATTTTAGTCACATGCTGGCTGCGATGGCTCATGAGCAAGCAGATGCAGTTTACGGATCGCGCTATCTTGATCGAGCTTTCGGAGAATCAAGTCCAGCTTGGCACCAGTTGATAAATGCAGGTCTGACTCTGCTTTCGAACCTGTTTACCGGCTATCGGCTTACTGACATGGAAACCTGCTACAAGATGTTTCCTGCCTCCTTTTTGAAGAAGATCACTCTTGAGGAAAAAGGATTTAGTATCGAGCCTGAAATGACAGCGAAAGCGGCGGCTTCAGGCCTTAGACTAGTTGAGGTTCCGGTGTCTTATGCTCGACGAACTTTCGATGAAGGCAAAAAAATCGGCCTCAAGGACGGCTTTGAAGCTGTGTATACAATTTTTAAGTACGGATTTCGTTATCTCTAGAATTTAGGACCACAAGGCAATAGATCTTAGTCTGGCCGCGTAAATTCCTCCGACGGCTTCTGGCGAAAACCGATCTCGTATGGTTTTCGAGGCCGCTTCGCTAATGGAATTCCTGAAATCAGAGTCTCTAAAAAGCCTCCGCATAAAGCGAGCTGCATGATCCGTATCCGGATCTGCCCAGAACTGGCCCTTTAGGTAGGGCCCGTGTGTGTGTTTTAGTTTCACAAGCTCGAAGTTCACAGGGCAACTGTTGGTCTCGTTTATGAATTCTGAATTTGCCGACCAGTTTGTGGCTACAACAGGTTTCCCAAGATACATGGACTCTGCGATAGTTAGACCGAAGCCTTCCGAGCGATGCAAAGACACATAGCAATCCACAGAATTCATCAGCTTGTAGACGTCGTCTCTTGTTAACGTCTCATCGATCAAATAGCAATTCTGTACACCTCGCAGCAATTGTTTGAGCTCATCGAGTGATTCTTGATTGTTTTTAGATGAATGGATCTTAATTACCAATCCTACATCTTCCTGTTCACTTGGAGAAAAAGCCTTTTTAAAAGCTTCGATGGATGCCTTAGGATTCTTTCTTTCTTGGTAACTGTTTAAATCGTACGCGAAAAGGAAAAGAAATTTATCAGAAGGCAAATTGAAGCGACTTCGGCTGCTACCAACGGGAATAGAAAACTGGATACAATGAGGGATAGTGACTACCGGAAGTGGTGATTTCATAATTATGGAATCGCGTACAAAATTGGATGGAGCCCATATTTCATCAAAATATTTGAAATACTTTATCCAGTGGTCGGGAAACTCCGGCAGCTCCCACGCCCAATAGGCTACATTACGTTTGCCTTTTCTAAACCGTTCCCCGTGGTGATGGTCAATATCCGCGCTTTGTGGAGCATCAATGTGGAAAACGTTGATCGGATATGGATTGCTTGCAGTAAGTTCCTTTTCGTAGGTTGTGTCTCCTTGATCCGAAAGACAGTTTACCTTCAGTGGGATTAAGCAGTGTTCGATTGCGGTTGCTTTTATAGCCTTCGCTGCAAGGCGGACGGACTCGCCGATTCCCAACTCAGCTTTAAACCAACCTATTAAATTGATTCCGATATTCCCGTATTTACGTGCATAATCGAAATTAAAAGGCGACGTAGGGTTTTTCTTAAAATCCAGTACTGTTTCCTGATTTATTTCGATAGTGTGAATCGCCAGTCTTTTGTTTATATCCTGTGTTCTATATGATTTTAACTTTCTTCGAATGCTTCTAGGAATTATAATAATATTATCCAGAATACGCCCTAAAAATGCGTAGGAATTCGTTTTAGCCACGCCGAGAATCTGTATTTCTATATGATTAGCTTCGGTAGCCAGAACAGGAGGATTTTCGAAGTTAAGATAGAATTCGCCTTCTTCTATCGGGAAATATATTCGTGTGTCTGAATCGTTAACCGTTACCTTCAACCCTAGTCTTCCTTTCTCTACGGGATTTTCAGGGTCCGCTCGTTGGACCTCCCCTCGTATTCCCATCTCGGCTACAACAAGCCCTCTTGGAATTGTGATGGAAGCGTCTTCTTTGATCCAGACTCCTTGACCAATAGATTTTTGCTCAAATTTATTATGGATGAATTTATCTGATAGCCAATTCGCATTTTGCTTTCTTTGCGCGTCCTTTATTTCTTCGTCGGAAAGCTCATCCAGCACCGATTGCCAATGTCTTTCATTCCTAGCTAACTTGCTATAGGCTAAATGTAGTCCAATCGTAGCTGCACCCTTTTTTATTCCGAGCCAACGCGGAATGGCTTGTTTCGCTATGCGGTACTTAAAGCTACGAGGCTGGCTTTTAATGGTTTTTACATATTGGTCAGGCCATTTTAGCGCCGCTAGATGAGCGATTTTATCCTTCCATTTTTCTTGGAGCGTACGGAAATTCGCTTCTTCCTTCAGGCTCGCTTCTCCTCTTGTCGCGCTAACCTTGTGCTTTACTGCGCTTCGATTCGCGACTACTATTCTAAACCCGTCACGGCGGAGTTTCATGCATAGATCAATATCCTCGCACCCGTTTGTATAAGACTCATCAAATCCGTTGTAGCGAAGAAACAACTCCTTCTTGATTGCGCAACAAGCGCCCGTAATTAAATGAAACTTCGAATATTTTGGAGCTGCTATTAAACCTTTGTTCCGCGTTTTCTTGTGCAGTAACTCTCCGTCCCAATCCACGTAATAACCCGAGTGGTCTACATATCCGGTATCCGCATTCAGTTGTACGTTGCCGACGATGCCTAGATTTGGAACCTTCTCGAATGCTTCGAACATAGGTTCAAACCAGCCGGGAAGGAATTCTAAATCATTGTTGATCAGGAACAGGATTTCTCCTTTAGCCTTATTGGCTCCAACATTGTTCGAGAAGGCGTATCCCCTGTTTTCTTCATTTGTTACTATCCTCGTATCCTTGCCTGCTAGAGACTGGAGCTCTTCCTTTGTCTCATCATCACTACCATCGTCTACGATGACTATTTCGTATGATATATCTTTTACAGTGTCTTTTAGGCTCTTTATGCATACATGAGTTAATTCTATATGTCCAAAGACTGGAATTATAAAAGAAACCTTCATGCGACACTGTAGAATCTAGGTTCACGAGCTAGAGTGAAATCTTCGCGTTCTAATGTGAGATTGGGATTATAATAAGGGTCCTTCTCGATTTCGTCTCCCCATTGGAGTTTCATGTATTCAACTGCTGTATTAAAAGCTTCGATTTTATCTTCATCGAGATCATTGCCGCGGCTTGCAGATTCGTGATGGTGCAGTTCTGCGAACGGAGTGAATAGATTTCGGAAACCGGCTTTTCTCGCTTTTAGGCAGAAGTCTACGTCTCCAAAAGCATTTGGCACCTCAATTTCGTTGAAGCCACTAATGTCCTTCCATACTGATTTTCTAAATGCCATGCAAGCGCCGGTTATCGCGCTATAGTTCCCGATAAGGCAAGCTCGATGAATATAGCCATCATCTGTTCGGTGTAGTCTTTTGAATGCCTCGCTAGCTACACCCCCTATACCCATGACGATTCCGGCATGTTGGATGTGTTCATGAGGATAGAATAATTTTGCCCCAACAGCGCCAATTTCCGGCCTGCTGGCGTGGCTTACTAATTCCTCGAGCCAGTCTTCCGAAATGACGGTGATGTCGTTGTTCAACATGCAAATGATATCGGATTTGGATTGGCTGATTGATGCGTTGTTAATGGCGGCGAAGTTGAATGGGGCGGAAAACTGCTGAACAGTGATACCGTCAGAAACAATCCTGTTCAAATAATCAAGCGTATCGATATCATCTGAGTTATTATCCACGATATGAATACGATAGTTCTCGTAGCTTGTCTTCTCTAGAATACTATCGATACAAGGTTTCAGCAGATCCAGTCTGTTTCTAGTCGGGATGATGATGCTCACCTCAGGAGGATTATCGGGTATTGGATATTTAGGCCGCCAGTAGTAGCGCTCTACAGGTTCTATTTGCATAGAAAACCCCCTTCGCTCTAGGGCGCTGGAAATGGCTTTCCCCCCGGCCTCGTGGGCATAGTCTTTCTCGTCAATGTCCGCAGCGGTTGACCCTTGAATGGATCGCCAGTGATATAGCACTTCCGGAATGTGGATGATCTGATTAGGTTGGGCTTTCTCCGATACTCGCAAAGCGAGATCCCAGTCCTGCGCGCCTTCGAAACCTTCCCTAAATCCTCCAACTTGTCTCGCCACTGAAGTTTGATAAACACCTAAATGACTGATATAGTTTTGCCCAAGAAGTAGATCAGGATTCCAGTCAGACTTGAAATGAGGTTGTGATCGCTCTCCATCTTCGCTAATTTTATCCTCGTCTGTATATATAAGCTTAACGTTTGGATTATTTGCAATGGCATCCACTACTCTGGCCAAAGCATGGGGCGGCAGTTCGTCATCATGATCAAGCAGCGCTATATAGGATCCTTGAGCTATATCTAAAGCGGAATTTGAAGCTGCGCTTATATGACCATTTTCCTTTCTGAATACGACCTCTATTCTTTCATCAAGATTTTGATATTCTGCGAGTAAATCTCTAACATTAGCCTTTGTAGAAGCGTCGTCGGCTATGCAGAGTTGCCAATTAGGGTAAATTTGGTTTATTACTGAATTTATTGATCTCGATAGCCACTTTTCCTCTGTGTTGAAGACTGGCATTATAATTGAAATAAGCGGTGGCCTTTCGATTTTATCGATCCTTTCTAGGAAATTATCCATATACTGATCGATTTTTGGCTCTAATCGTTTACAAAAGTCTCGATAATCCCGATACGCTGGAGGTAGTTGCGATTGAGGTTGATCGTCTTTAAGAGCGGGCTCCTCGACTTCTTGTATTTTTGCTTCGGATTCCTCAGGTAATTCATCCTTGCGGATAAAAGGATCGACAACTTTTCGGCGTAAGGCCCTAAGTGGCATTGTGAGCCGCCAAGACATGGTATTCTTCAAGCGACGAATGGCTTCGTTCAATTGTCGATTCTCATCTTCGAGTCTTTCGATTTCCTGCTGAGCCAAGGCATTAGCTGCTTTTCCTCTAATCAGCTCATCGTTACTGTCTTCTTCTATTGGCTCCTTCTGAGTCGCCTCAGGCCGATCAAAGAAAGTCTTGTACCTTTTTAGGCAATGTATAAGAGACAGCAAGCTTGGGCTTTTGCGAGCGTTTCCCTTTACATTAGCATTGATCGAACCCAATTCCTGGATACGCTGAGCGGCTATGTTTGCCTGGAAGCCTTCGTTCTTATTTTCTGTTATCCAATTTCTCGAAGGGCTCTTCAGGATCAATTCATAGAATTCCAAAAGTTTTGCCGTGTTGGAATGTATTGAAAAATTCTTCTCCGCGAAGGCTTTTCCCTTTTGGCCTAAGCGATGGCCAAGTTCGGGGTTTTCGATAATCCGAATGCAGAGATCTGCGATTTCGCGTGGGGCTCCGATGTCTAATTTTAGACATTCGCCGCCGTCTCCCATCCTCAAGGCTAGATTCGCATTGGAGGTGATAACGGGTTTTCCTGCGGCTAGGAATTCAGGCAGCTTGCTTGGCAATCGATATAGATTAAATGCGTTTGCTTTGCCGGGCTGAACCAGAATGTCGGCTGCCTTTAGAAGCTTTGGCAGCTTTTCTTTTGGCTGTATCCCGATGTCGATTACATATTGATCTACATCAAAGGCAAAGCTTGCGTTGAAATTGTCCTTGTTCGGCCCAGTTTTAATCAATTTCAAGGGATGCCCTTGATCGTTGACTAGTTTAGTGGCGAGATAGAGCGCCCTAATATCTTCTCGATTGCTGCTCGTCACACCTCCAGTGTATACGATTATTGAATACTTTTCTTCAATATCGAGAAGTTCGCAAACCTCTTTTTTAGTGGATTCGTGTTGAAACTTTTCAAAATCGATGCCTGGAAGAAGTTCCATTGAAGGACGATCCTGGGAAGTGAAATCGCGCAGTTTATCGATCACGGTAGTCGTTGCATCGGCCAAAGCTAGAAAAGCTCTGTAGTTGACTGGATGTGACAGTTCGTCATGCCACCCGTCAAAACCTTCAGGCGGTTCGTCTAGGGGAAGCTTTTCAATCGGAGTTCGGTAGTAGCTTGAAATGAGATGTTCTTCGTTGTCCTCTAGATGAACGACGACTTTGCAATCGTATCTCTTGCAGTAGTTTTCGACAAACTTCCTGACGCATTCCCGAGGAGTCCAAGCGTGAATAATGTCCGCTGGCAAAGCGTTTGGAAAGTGATTGGGCGTTCCTAAGCAGTCGTTGAAAGTTGCGGGCTGGAAATATGCCGTTTCCAATTGTCCCGCTGAGCCTTTGTTTCCGGGGACTGCCACAATGCAACTGATACCCTGTTCGCAAAGACGGTTGGCGAACGGAGCAATGTGGTTGATGCTGTTCGTCTCATAATCGCCATAGTTTGCGAAAAGGATATTCACAGTTATTGGCTAGCGGTGTTGATTGAGGCGGTCTACGAAAAACTCTTTTAGACGCAATAGATTGTCCATCTTTGGCTCACACAATGATTAATAGTGTGGCGGTTTTTCAGGATCTAAATCTTTCGTCTTCTCTTCTTTGAGGTTCCTCATCGAGTCTTCAAGTCCTGCGACCGTTGATTGCAGGAGGTCGATTCGATTTTCCATTCTAAGAATGACTCTGTCCAATTCCTCCGCATGTCTTTCTAGAAAAGCGATCTTGGACTCAAGTTCATTTTTATTTAAGTCGTTCATTTTAAAAAGCTTAGAATGGATTGCTCCGTTTGTGGATATGGCTTCTTGTCGTTAAGTTTTAAGACTTTCGAGCCGATATAGGAATCAATCCCACGCTTCAATATAAACCCGTAGTTTGCAAACTTCTGTAAATGGCTCAGTCCGACCAAAGCGATTCCGACACTCCGGGAATGGAGAAGGAAGAAGCGCAAAACGCCTCGCATTTAAGTAAGCCAGGCGAAAATGATGCTGTGACCGAATCGGAGGCTGCCGTTGAAAAGGGTAACGATGATTCAAATGAGAAAGAGCTGCCTAAGGATTCCCTTGAGAGCGAGGTCGATGGCTCGATTTCATCTGCTGAAGGGCAATTGAAAGACGTCCTGGATCCCCAAGACGACTCTGATTCCAATGCCCCAACTCCTGAAGATCAGGAATTCCAAAAAGACGTTTCCGATCTGCTAGGGCAATTGGATGGCGATCTTCAAGACCTTGGCAAAGAGGAAGACTCGGAAACGTTATCTAGCGATTCAACTCAACCCGAAGAATCCACCCAGCCAAAATCAATCGAGGATATCGAAATCCCGGCTGATCCAATTGAATCTGATTCAGATGAGACTGCCGAGGGTGGGTTAGATGAAAATAGCGGCAGGGTTGAGGATGAAGGACCAGCTCCCAATGAAAGCGAAACTGAGAAAGCTCCGAGCCTTCCATCACCCGAGGATTTGCTAAAGCAAGCGAGTAGCGTTCTCAACGGGGATGACGCGGTCGATCTTGATGCTCTTTCAGTTGAAGAGGAAGATGTTCAGACGCTGCCTTCCCCCGATGCCCTTATTTCTCAAGCCGGCGCTGAATCGGAATCCGGCGTTGGCCAAAAGGAGGGTATTTCAGAAGCCGAGAATTTAGAATCTCCTTCGAGCGAGAACCAAGAAAATCTAACCTCGACGACAGCGAAGAACACCGAAGCAGACGCTCCATCTGATATCGACGAGTCAGAGGAGGAAGAAGTCATGGCGATGCCTGATCCTCAGGCTTTGATAGATGCCGCTGCCACGGGAAAGAAAGTAGAGGCTCCAGAGCCCGAAGCTATCCCGGCCATCGATGACTCCGATGATGAGCCTGAACCTCAAGCGGCTAATGTTGCGGATCGAGGTGGCGATCTACCGCCTCCACCTCCTGCTCCTGTTGCGATTGATGATGATGATCTAGAATTTCCCGATCCTAAATCACCTTCAGATGACGAAGGGGAAGGCAAACCTGGCTCTAGCGATCCCTTTGCCGACGATTCCTTAGATGGCTTTAATGAGCCTTCGGATGGCGCGGACAAAGAAGGAGGAATCGAAGCGCTGAGTAGCGATGATTCAGAAGAAAAAGGAGAAGAGGCCTTCGAGATTGCCGATCCTATCGAGGAGCTGAAGGGGCTTGAGGCTCTTGAAGATCTGGTTCCTATTGAAGATTTGGAGGACGTTGATGTCGAGAATTCCGAAGCAGTAGTTTATAAAAAGCCTTCGCTGGTCCACCGTATCCTGACTTCGACTACGCTTGCTGCTTCCCTCTTTTTTCTAGGAGTTGCTATTGTCCTGGCTAACTACAAGCAGGAAGTGGTTGAATTTCTGTACGGTCAGGATTTCGACGCGTCTCGACTGTCTTATCGTATTGCCAATATTTCCAGTCAAGTCCTGGCGGGCATAAACGAAAATGGTAACTATGAAATGCAAGCCGTCTCCTCTCGAATCAGACGTGTAGGGGTGGATGAGATACGCATCAATGCTGTAGTGGCCGCTAGGTTACGGAAGAATCTCTATCTTCCTGTTTCTGATGATTTGGCGATGAGAAAGTTTAAATTCGATGATGCCGAATTAATCCGATGGAAGGCTATTCAGGAAAAGGATTTCCCCGGAATTATTCGAGCTCCGGAAAGGACTTGGCGGTTGCTGTATCGGAGGTCCGCTGAAAAAGGCGAAACCGTTTCCGTGAATGCAACTTATCGACTCACTCGTGAAGGTAGAGGCTCGGAATGGAAACTGTCTGAGATTCGCATTAAAGGAGTGGAAGATGAACTGGTTTGGCCGGAAGGAGATCCAAAAGAAAGTTTTGGACCGTTAGCATACGATTTGGACTCGCCAAAGTTCGCCTCTGTATTTCGCGAGCATAAGACCAACGCTCTCTGGTATATAGAAAAGGTACAGCAGATGAGCTCCGAGGCTCAAAGGACCGCCGCTAAGATTGCCGAGCTCAAAAGAAAGAACGAAGAGCGTTTGATTGGCGCTTTGTCTGAAGGAGCTTATTTTAAGGGAATGGCTATTGTGGGTGATGAGGGTGAAGACGCTCGAGAAATTTTTATGGTCATCACAGATACCGATGAAAACGGCTCCCTCGTTAAAGGCGTTTTCAAACTAAATGAATCTGAAGATCACTCGAAGCACTTTACTGGCTTCCTGGATTTCAAACATCAGGATAATGGAGAGAGTGAGGCCATGTTGAAAGTAACGACCGTCGCCTTTGAAGGCGAGCGAAGCAATGAAACGCTCCCGCAGTTTTTCAATCCAGGCACCGTTACAAGGATAAATCTCCAAACAGATGGCCATCGTATGGAGGGCGACAGCAACGATGTTTCGCTGCGCTTGGTCCGCCGGCTTTAATATTGACACTCGGATTCCTCAGTTCAGCCCTCTGAGGTTGTTTAATGGAAGCGAATCTTGAGGTCATCTTATCTCAAAAAGCCGGAGGAATGGTCTCTCTCAGAATCGCCTGGGAGAAGGCTATCTTGTATCTTGGAGACTCCGGTGTGTCGGATAGCGACCAGCTTTACTTTTGCCGGTCTTTGAGCAGTCCTGCGGCAATTTTGGCTCTTGCTGATTGTATTTCCTCTGACGATTCGCTCGCTCGAGACTCCTCCCTAAAAAATCTTCTTCTCTCGTTTTCCGACGAATCTCCATTTTCGGTAGATCAATGGGTTGAGGCTATCGAAAAGCTGCTACTTCGCTTGCGGAACGATTCCAGAAGAGCGACTTTTTCGAGAATCCTGGGCTACATTGCCTGTGCCGGAGAATTCGGGGCATCTCGCCTCGAATCAATGCCATTGCCAGCCTTAGTCCTGCAAATGTATGATCATTATGGGCTTGAGGATAGGCACAACTGAATCTTACGAGCCTTTGAGGACTAATAGGTTTAAGATGATTTGCATCCATTCATTAGCGAATCTTTTAACAATCGATTTTATTTATAAAATTCACTAAACTTTCCTTGATTAACAATAATTTGTGCCGTAGTATTTGAGAACATTTAAAAATTCCCGCATAGCGGGATTTTTGGGGTAAAGAAGAAAACGAAGACGGACCGTTTAGGGGTAGACGGTCCGTCACTCTTTTTAGAGAAAGCGTCTCAGCTTCTTGCTCGTCGGAAGCGTCCAAAGCCTCTCTTTTTTGCGCAAATCTAACAATTACGCTGTAGACATCTCCTCGTTCGGTATTAGCTTCTCCCCTACATGGACTCGTCAACCGGCGCCTCAAAGCGCACTACTCGGCTGATCGATGCTGGCAAGATTAAGACCTATGTCCTCGATACGAATGTCTTGCTGCATGATCCTCACTGCATCTTCAAGTTCGACGACAACAACCTGGTTATTCCCATTGAGGTACTTGAGGAGCTGGACAATATAAAGGTGGAGCAATCCAGTGAACGTGGGCGTAATGCTCGCCGCGTGCATCGCTTGTTGCGTGAGCTTCTACCCGATTCTCGATCCATGCTTGAAGGGGTCAAGCTCGCTACCGGCGGAACACTCTCCGTTGTTATCAACAAGTTCATTGAGAATGGGAAAAGCAAGTCGCCGATCATGAAAAACCTCGGCGATATCCTTGATCCGGATAAGAAGGACAACCGCATTATAGCTGCTGCATTGTTTGTCCAAAACACCTTCCCGCCTCCTGCCATATTGGTTAGCAAGGATGTGAATGTGCAGCTCAAGGCGCGAGCCGTGGGGCTTGAGTCGGAAGATTACTTGAACGACAAGGCTCCTGAAGAGCCTGATTCTCAAGCCTACCGAGTAATCAATGTATCAAAGTACGAGATACAGCGCTTCGCTTCTGAAGGAGAGTTCGAAATCAATGAAGAAATGGCTCCCCAGCTAGCTGCGAACGAATACCTTCTCATGCAGACAGAGGAAGGCAAGACCATGCCTGCTCGTCACTACGGAGACGGAGTGCTCCGTAAGCTGGTTATTCCTGAGTTTGTTAAAGCTCCTGGCGGGATTCCTATTCGCCCACGGAATCTGGAGCAGCGATTTTTCATGGATGCGCTTCTTGACGATTCTATCTCGCTCATAACCTGTTATGGGAAAGCGGGGACAGGAAAAACGCTTCTATCGACGGTCTGCGCCATACATCAGGCCGTCCACGATTCTAGTCTTTATGACGGCGTATCCATCACGCGTTCCGTCATAGGCGTGGGTAAAGAGATTGGGTTTTTGCCAGGCTCGTTAGAGGAAAAAATGAACCCATGGCTTCAGCCCTACTACGACGCTCTCGAGATCCTTATACCTCCGAGTCTTCCCAAAGACCCTCAATTCGAAAAGAAGCGTCAGCGTAGGAAATCCAAAGAGAAAGATGTCGATTCTTCTGCAAGTGTTGGAGGGCCCTCCAGCTCCAAACCCTATGAAAAACTGCTGGAGACCGGCCTCGTTGAAATCGAAGCTCTTTGTTTTATTCGAGGTCGATCTATCCCTCGTCGATTCTTCATATTGGACGAGGCCCAGCAACTCACTCCTCATGAGGTGAAAACCGTCATCACTCGCATTTCCGAAGGCTCCAAAATTGTTCTTATTGGGGATCCTGACCAGATCGATAATCCCTATGTCGACTCGCGTAGCAACGGCCTCGTTTATTGCGCGAATCGCATGAGAGATCAGGCTATTGCAGCTCACGTCAAACTAACGAAAGGCGAGCGCTCTCTCCTTGCCGAACTCGCAGCCGATTTGCTCTAGGTCTAATTAGCTTTCGATTCTAATGTTTCAGCTCTTAGCTGATCGATCTCGGGCTGAATCTTTTTCAGCACCTTCTTTTTCATACGATCGATGTAAAGAACACCATTTAGGTGGTCCACTTCGTGTTGAATGCACCTGCCCAGAAGCCCATTGCATTCCAATGTATGATCATTTCCCTCAATGTCTTTAAAGGAGCATTTTATCCAATCCGGCCTATCCACATCTCCTAGAATGCTGGGAAACGATAGGCAGCCTTCTTCGTAGGTCGTCTTTTCTCCATCCATGATTTCGACTGATGGATTGCACAGACCCATAGGCATAAACAGTTCCAGCGGTGGTTGAGTGCCGTCTAGCGAATACTGGAAATCGACTTCCATACCTCTCAGATCAACCACGCAAAATTGTAGAGCCTTCCCTATCTGCTGAGCCGCCAAGCCAATCCCTGAAGCCTGGTGCATGGTCTCGACCATGTCTTCGAAAAGGCGTTTGAGATCCGGATTGAATTCCGAAATCGGCACTCCCTTCTTCCGCAGCGTCTCATTCCCGTAATGAACTATTTCAAGAACCATGGGTCTTCGTTTTTGACCTAGCGTTAACCGCTGCTAAGAGTAGTTCAAATTCTTTCTCCCCGGAACTTCCGGGGCGTCCCGTATTCATGGCTCGACAATCAAATAAGGGCTCATTGCGCATTCTAGCTGGCTGGCTTTTGCTGCTTTTAGGCGTTGGACTTGTCGCTCTTGGTTGGCTCGTTCCCTCTCGCTTCAAATCTGTCCCCATTGACGTCCTCAAAGAAGCGGGCGCCGGTACAGAATACATTGTCGATACTGCTGATTCCTATCTTCTCGAAAACAATGTAGGCGTCTCCTCGCTGCTTTTGGAGGCCATGCGTCTGCTTGATATTCCTGACGATTCTGGTTTAGAGCTACGCCTAAACGCAACCAAAGAGGCAAATGCTCTCATCAATCGCTGGGGCGCCTGGGACCTATTCCTTGACGCGGCCTTTTCAGGTATTCCGCTCGAATACTATTCTGATCAGCCGGGAGCTTTGGGCATCGTCTTGGCAAAGGCCAATCGCGATTCACTAGGCGCTACGCTTGTGAATTCTCGCAATCCTTTGGTTTCTGAAATCCTCAGCACCGGCGAGCTGACAACTTATCGACGTTTATTCCCTGTCAACAGCTCGGCCGGGCGTCCCTTGGAGGCTACCTTGCTCATCGTTTCATTGCTGGCTCAGGAGGAGCGCTTTTCGCCTCCGGTTCGCCGCGAAATACGCAATCGAGCTTTGCAGGCAAAAGCGTCTGGAGACGCCTCCCATCTCGAAGACTTTTATTTGGATATGCTCTCCCTCTCGCGCAGTCTGGATTGGGGCCAACTCAAGACACTTCTAAGTAGTTTCCAAGAATTGGATACATTTACTCAACTGCGATACGCATTTCATCGATCCGCAGACTCCCTGCCTATTATCTATGCAGCCTCCTTGCTATCCAGCGATCCGGAGGGAGTTATGCAATATCTCGGCGAATTTGGCGATCAAGGTGTGGAGACGCTGGGGATCGCTGTCGCCTTTGGCGCTGGTAGTGTCTCGCTTCTCGTTAATGAGCAACTGCCGTTGGAAAATCTTGATAGAGCCAATGAGATAGCGGATTCGAGTAACGCTTTGGGCTCCTGGCTCGCTAGTTTTAGCCTGCAACGTCCCTATTTGTCATTGTCGGTCAAATACGCCCTGTTCTTCACCGGAGCTTTTTTCGCCTTTTTAGGTTCTAGCAGGTTTAGCCGATTTTACGGCGAACGAAGCTCTCCCATGCTAGCCTACACGCAACGGGTCTTCGTGTCGTTTGCCTCGCTTATCGTATTGATCGTCATAAGCGAGCCGCATCTGGCTGGAAGTTCCAGCGAGGGTTATTCTTTTCAATTCGTTATGCCTGTTCTCGCTCAAGAAGCGGGCGAACTTGTAGTTATAGAAACAACACCATCTACGTCTATGGATCATACAACAATGCTATCCGTCGGGTTCTTCTTCCTGTTGCAGGTCTTGGTTTTTCTGATTTGCATGCTCAAGGTACGCGAGATCAATCGTCAGGAGGTCGACGATCTAGTGAAACTGAAACTCATGGAAAATGAAGAGAACCTCTTCGATGCCGGGCTCTATGTAGGCATTGCCGGAACCTGTATTTCCCTTGTCTTGCAGGTGCTCGGTCTGATCGAGGCCAATCTCCTTTCTGCTTATGCTTCGAACCTCTTTGGCATTCTCTGTGTAGCCATTGTGAAAATACGTCTGGTTCGTCCCTACAAGAACCAGCTGATTCTGGCCAGTCAGGATCAGCTGATGATGCTCACCAAGAAGACGGCCATAACGGGTTAGGATTCCTCATGAACAAGACACTGCTTCTAATCCTCGTCGACTTTCTTCTTTTGACCATTCTCTCTCTTACCAAATGGGATGAGGAGCGCTCTGAATCTTCTTCATCGGAGATCAATCCGGAAACAAGCGTCGCGACCATGGCGGTTATGGAGCAGGATTTATTGGATACACTAACAAGCAGCCTGCAAGAGGAGCAGTCTACACAAGAATTGCTGGCCCAGCAGATGAAAGAAAGAGAGGCCGAGCTAGCCCGACGCGAGGAGGCTATCCAAAACCTGCAATCGAGTCTCCAAACCACCCAGGATAGCGAAGCGGCGTTGAAGAAGGAAAGAACCGAGCTACAGCAGCAATACGAGCAGACACAACTAAGCGTAAGCGAGCTGCAGAGCAAATACGATCAGCTCAATGTGGAGGCTCGGCAAACGGAAGCTCAATCGCGAATGCTTCAAGAAGAGCTCGACTCTAAACTAAAGGAAATCGAAGCCAAAGCCAAAGCATTGTCTGAAGCCGAGCAAACCATAGTTCAATCTCAACAGCGTATCCAGGAACTGAATATAGATGTGCGTGTTGCCAAGGAAGAGTCAAAATATCTGCAGCAGAATGTGGATATGCTTCGTGTCGAGGTGCAAGCCGAACGCGAGGATAGAATAAAAGCCCAGGAACAGGCCGGTCTGATGGCGGAAAGCGTGTCGCAGCTCGCAGAGAAATCGGAAGACATCCGAGAGGAGATTCGTTCCAATACTCCTATAAACGCCAATCAGATTTTCAACGACTACCTCGCCAACCGAGTTCAAGCTTCGTTCGTATCCGAAGTCTTCTCGCGGGGGAGGGTGGTGCAGGAAGATGATGAGACGACAACCATCTTTGTGTCGGATGGACAGGATATCTTTGCCATTGCCCATCTAGATTATACACCCCTTGGGTTATCTCGGAATCCAGCGGGGTTTCGTCAGGTGACATCGATTTTGGAGCAAGCTGGAAAAATCTATTCTCCAAGCCGACTCTCGTTCCTTGCCTTGGACCCTCGAGTGGCGGCAGTTCCCGTACCCAAAGAAAAAGCGCAGGAGCTTGGCGGTTCGATCTACTATACTGCGATTGAGCCTTTCAAGTTTTCCGAGGCTGTATTGATAAACGCGCGAGGAAACTATTATGGCGAGGTAGAGTTCAAGCTCGATGCTGATACTCCGGGCTACGTGAAAATGCAGTCCAAGATTTTCAGTTCCCTCTTTGGCGAGTTTTCTCCTTCCACGGGAGATCTTGTTTTTTCTAAAACAGGCGAGATGCTGGGAATTATGGTCGATCGTCGCTATTGCGCATTGATCAGCAATCTAATTGTTAAAGAATCAATTCCTCTCAGCCAGCGATTTCAAAATAGAGAACTGGTTAACGCGATTTCGTCGTTAAGATCCCGGTACGATCTTCTTCCAACTGAGGTGCGCTAGAAAGCCACTTAGCTGCAGATTCTTTCCAGATCTTCCCGGTTGTAGCGGAGCAATCGCCATTCGTCCATCAGATTGGCGCCGTGTTGCTTGTAGAAATCAAGGGCTGGCTCGTTCCAGTCTAGAGCCATCCATTCCATACGACCGCAATCTTCTTCGTAAGCGATCCTAGCGACCATTTGAAAAAGCGTTTTGCCATAACCCTTGCCCCTGTAATCAGGTTTTACATACAAATCTTCCAGATAGATTCCCGGCTTGCCGATGAAGGTCGAGAAGTTGTAGAAAAAAATCGCATAGCCTACGGGAGTTTCATCTTGAGTTGCAATAAGCGCTCTCGCCACCGAATTCTTCTCAAATAGATGCTTTTCCAGTCTTTCTTCCGTGACTTCTAGCTGGTGCGTTAGATTCTCGTATTCCGCGATCCCTCTAATCATTTCCATGATGGCGGGAATGTCGCCTTTCTCCGCATGTTTCGTTGCCATGCCTTCTTCTCCTCTAAACCATCTTCCTTGTCCAGCATTAGCTAGGACAGAAAAATCATGACTGATTCTAGTTCAAAGATGCCAGAAATCGTTGTTGTCCTTACAACCCAATGGCGAGGCCAAGCTTTCGGCTATGCTGGGGATCCCAATGCTACTACGCCATGTTTAGATGCTCTGGCAGAGGACTCGATTGATTGTTTTCAAACGGTTACGCCTCATCCCTTTGGAGTTTTTGCCAGAGCTGCTTTTCTAACGGGGATTCCCTGTCCTGACAACGGAATTTGCGATTACTACGATTCGCTTCCGTCGCATGTTATAACTCTTGCTCATTGCTTTTCGGCCCTTGATTACGAAACGGCGTTTTTTGGTAAATGGCAGTTGTATCAGAGAGATCCTAACGCTCTTGTTGTTGGAGAAGAACATGCTCGTATACGTGTACCGGATACGTATCGAGGAGGTTTCGATTTCTGGGAAGGCTTTGAGGGAGGTTTTCTACTCAACGATTGCTATTTTCATGGATCAAATATCGAGGAGCCAACGATTATTGAGGGCTATCAATCCGACGTCATTATAGATCGATTTATTGAATACAAAAATAATAGAGAAGCAGCATCCAACTGTTTCTCCGTTTTGAGTTTCGATGCGCCGCATCCTCCTTATGGAGCTTCGGCTCCTGACGTCGGAGCAATCGATCCTCAAGCTATTTTATTAGATGCGAGTGTTCCTGAAGACGCGGATATCCGTAATGTCGCTCGAAAAGAGCTCGGCGGCTACTATCGTCACATCCAGGCTACGGATCGAGCCATAGGCCGCTTGATTGAATTTCTGAAAACGCGAGATTGGGAAAACACGCTTTTCGTTTTCACTTCGGTCCACGGCGATATGCATGGCGCGCACGGGCTTTTCAGAAAAGGCTGGCCTCACGAGCAGTCGGTTCGCATTCCAATGCTGATCTCTTGGCCGAAAGTATTCAAAATTCCGAGACGCGATCCTTTGCTCATGTCCTTACTAGACCTGGGACCAACTTTACTGGGCTTGGCCAAAGTAAAAGGTTCTGCAAGCTCTCCGGCGGAAATGAAGGGCAAGGATCTAAGCGAGCCTCTGATGCTGAGAGCGGAGGGGCCTGGCTATCAGACGATTTCCATGCCAACCGTTCCGCCGTTTGAGAAGCAATGTCCTTATGTCTGGAGAGCGAGGCGAACCATCGAATGGACAGATGTGGAACCCGAAAAAGAAAGTCCTTTCGCGCTAGACCATTAAAAATTCTCTGATATATCGATTGAGCTATGAATGTAAGCGAATCTCTCGAGGCAGCGATCAATCGGCAAATAGGATGCGAGTTTTCCGCAGCTCACTGCTACCTTTCCATGGCCTCCTATTTTGAGCGCGTTGCCTACGATGGTTTTGCGGCTTGGATGCATTTGCAAAGCAATGAAGAACGCCTGCATGCCATGAAATTCTACGAGTATCTTCTCGATCGAGGCGGCGTGGTTCAACTCCCAGCTATTGAGGCTCCTCGCTATGAATATGGTTCTCCTCTCGAAGTTTTCGAAGCTAGTCTCGAGCAGGAGAACGACGTCTCAAAGAGCATCTATTCGCTTTACAAACTGGCTATGGATGAAGGCGACTACGCTACGGTTTCGTTTCTCAAGTGGTTCATCGATGAGCAGGTTGAAGAAGAGAAATCCGTCGGCGACATGATCGATAAACTCAAACGAGCGGGCGATAATCCTGAAGCGATTCTCTTGCTTGATCGCTATGCGTCCGAGCGAAAACCGGAATCAGAGGATTAGATTAATTCCGACAGCTTGCTCTTTTGGTTGCTGTCAATGTTTCCTTCGTGGCTTCCAACTGCCCTAGGCAATATCTGCCCTTGGTATGGTTTGCATCGGGAGGTCTACAAAAGTAAATTTTTTAAACTGTTAATAATCAATGGCTTAATTAGGAAAAAATGAGCCTAGGCATGGGCTTTGCTTAGCGCATGGCATGATCGATGAGACGCTCATGCTCGAGAACTATTCTATTGCCAAGAAGCTTCTCGATGTTGCCCATGCCAAACACCAGGCCATTGCCAGTAACATTTCCAATGTTGAGACGCCTGGTTACAAACGGCAGGACATCAACGTCGATTTTGACGCTCAACTACGGAAATTAGCTCAGAATGATGATGTCCAGAGCATTCAGAATCTCGACTTTCAGGTAATCACCGATCTCGCCACTCCGTCAGTCCGAGCGGATGGCAACAACGTCCAGCTCGATAAAGAGCTGCTGAACATGAGCCAAAACTCGGTTCAGTACGAATATCTCACCAACTACGTCTCCAATTCGCTCAAGCAGATTGAGACGGCCATCAAGGGACAAGTGGTTTAAACAGGAGATCGCCGCCGTGAATTTGATGCCAGGACTTGAAGCCACCTCATCCGCTTTGCAAGCGGAGAAAATGAGGTTGGACATTATCGGCCAGAACATCGCGAACGCTCAAACCACAAGCGGCCCCGATGGCAAGCCATATGCCAGACAGGTGGTTTCGTTTGAAGCCAAACTTATGGAGATGGGAACCTCCAATGGCGAGACAACAAAAGGATATGGAGTAGGGATTCGTAGTATAACAGAGGATACATCTAAAGGACCTCTCGTATACAATCCAGGGCATCCTGACGCCGATGACCAAGGGATGGTCCGCCTGCCCAACGTTAACATTACTCATGAAATGGTGGACTTGATCGCCACCTCTCGAGCCTACGAGGCGAACCTGCAAGTCGTTCGTACGGCCAAACAGCTCGCGTCTCACGCCCTGAAGATGGGCAAGTAATTATATCTGTACCTATTTTTCCAATACTAACACCACAAGATTATGATTGACCAAATTTCACAACTCGGAGCTGGCGGCATGCAGCAGGATCTGGTTGGCATGATGAAGGATGCTCAGGCCAAGGCTCTTGAGGAGATCAAGTCCAATCCAGAATTCGCCAATCCTGCCATTGACGACCCTAATCGGTTAGGAGGAAGTGGCCGTCCGGGCGCCTTTGACAATATGCTGGGCAATCTTGTCAAGGAAGTGGATGACAAGATCAAGGTTTCCAGAGGCGAAGCCAACAAGGTGCTCCTTGGGGAATCGGACAACATTCACCAATCGATGATCGCTTCGCAAGAGTCGGGGCTGGCTTTCACCTTACTGGTCGAGGTCCGCAATAAACTGGTTCAGTCCTACCAGGAGCTGATGAGAATGCCTGTGTAGCGAATTGATGGAGACAGAAGATGAACGATCTTGTAAATCAGTTTAAAGAGCTTTGGGGACCGCTTGGAACGAATCAGAAGATTTCGCTGATTCTTGCTTCCGGTCTTGTGTCATTGGCCATGATCGCGATGATGATCTGGGCCGCTCAACCAGATATGCAGCTTCTTTACGGCAATCTTTCTACCGAAGAAGCAGGAGAGATTGCTTCCAAGCTTGAGGCCAAAGGAATCGCTCACGAGTTCAAAGCTGGTGGATCTTCCATCTACGTTGACTCGGGCAAAGTCTATGATTTGCGGGCCCAGTTAAGCGCCGAGGGCATCGTTCCAAATGGAACGGGACCAGGTCTCGAGCTTTTCGATAAAGGTAATTTCGGGATCAGCGACTTCGCTCAACGTGTTAATTTCAATCGAGCGATAAAGGGTGAATTAGAGCGAACGATAAGTCGTTTCAAAGGCGTTACCTCTGCCCACGTGATGGTAGTGATGCCTTCCAATCAGCTGGTCATCGCTCGTAATGATCAGGACAATCCTACGGCTTCTGTGATGGTCGAAACCTCTGGAGGGCTTGCTTTGCCGGCGGTAAATTCCATCCGTCATTTAGTCGCCAATTCCGTACAGGGTCTGGTTGCTGAAAACGTCGTGGTCGTGGATAGTTTCGGTAAAACCTTGAGCGAAGAACTTCAAGACGACGGTCTAGGCGGAGGGCTTACAACCGCTCTGATTCGTTATCGTAAGAACACGGAGTCTTATTTCACCCATAAGGTCCAAACGGTTCTGGATCGCGTATTGGGGCCTGGTCAGTCAGAGGTGCTTGTAGCGGTTGACGTGGATACAACCTCAGTCACAACGACACAGACTACCTTTGATCCAGATAGCCAAGTTGCTCGTTCTTCGAATTCACAGAAAACAAAGACCGAGACGACCGAGAGTAGCGGAAACGGTGGAGGTCCAGCGGGAATTGATGCGAATCTACCCAATCAAGCTCCTGGGATAGTGACTCCTGTAGTTTCAAATTCGGATACAAGCGAAACCAAGGATGAGGAATTCGAGATAAATTCGATGGAAAGTATCAGTATCCAAAATCCAGGGGATATTAAGAAAGTCACCGCGTCGCTTCTTGTTGCGAAGCGCTATAAAACGGATGGCCAGAACCAGGTAGCCGATCCGCGTACGCCCGAGGAACTTGATGAATTGCGCCGCATTGTGGTCAACGCGTTGGGCATCGACAATCAGAACCCGGACGACGTTACCGTTAAGGAAATGGATTTCGCGCCCAATCCGCTTCAGTACAGCGCTGATGTTGTTGAGCGCAGTCTGAAAATGGATCAATGGATCGGCATCGCCAAGACAGCGCTGGGAGCGCTTCTCGGCATTGGCGTCGTTATGTTTTTCTTGAAAATGCTCAAAAACAACCAGCCTGAGCAAATCTCTGTCGAGGTGCTAAAGCCCGAGCAGATGCTGCAAGCCAGCAAGCTTGATGACACGAGCGTGGTTACGCCGGAGATGTTGAACGAACTCATCAGGCAAAAGCCTGCCAACATAGGAGTGACGCTCCGAGAATGGATCGGAGATCCCGAAACAGCGAATAAGTAGTTATGCCTTTCGGAACTTCATATCAGAATTATACACGCGTCCAAAAGTTGGCTCTTTTCCTAGTCGTCATCGGACCAGAGGCGGCCGCTCACGTTCTCAAGCAATTTGAAGACGAGAGCATCGAGGCGATCTGTAAGGAGATGACTAAAATCTCCGCTATCGAAGAGGAGGAGCAGAGGCAGGCCATAGAGGAATTTTCATCCGTTATACTTTCTAGCTACAGCTCTCTTTTGGGCGGTCCGCTCTACACGCGAAAGACTTTGGAAATCGCTAAAGGCGATTTCAAGGCGACCAGCATCCTTGAACGCATTGCTCCTACCAGCAACTCGGCTGAGGTTATCAAGGAAATCGAGCAGATGGAGCCTCGCCAGATCTTCAACATGATCAAGACCGAGCAAGCTCAGACCATCGCTTTCGTGCTATCCTATCTAGAAAAGGACAAGGCCGGACCTATTTTGGGCATGTTCAATCAAGACATACGCGAGGAGGTAATCGAACGTCTTGGCATGATGGAGCCTACCTCCCTTGAACTCATCAACAAGGTGGCCAATTCCTTGAGTAAGAATTTGGATACAAAACAGAAGACCACCATGAATCGTAGCGGAGGTGTTCGCATGGTGGCCGATCTGCTCAATACTTTGGAGAAGGAAGACAGCAAGGCGATTCTGGCCAATATCGAGGAGCGCAACCCGACATTGGGAACAGAGATTCGCAAAAAGATGTTCAGCTTCGAAGATCTGATTCGTCTCGAGCTCCCGGATTTGCAACGTATCATGCGCGAGGTGGATTCTGGCGATCTGACTGTGGCCTTGAAGTCGGCTACCGATCATCTGAGGGACAGCATTCTCCAGGCGGTTTCGAAGCGCGCTGCGGAAACCTTGCTCGAAGAATTGGAAATGATGGGACCGGTCAAGCTTACCGAGGTGGAGGCGGCCCAAGAACGCGTCATTCAGGTGGTGCGCCGTTTGGAAGAACAGGAGGAAATCAGCCTAGATGGTGGCGGTCAAACAGTCTAAGAGCGAGCTTGCCCTGGACGCGTCTTTGGTTGGACTTTCCATCGCCTACGACGGAAAGCCAAAGATCGACTCCGCTGCTCACGAAAAAGCTATCGATGAGGCGTATCGAAAAGGCTATGACGAAGCGAGCGCTCAATACACAGAGCAGATCGTAGAATTTCGAGCGGAAGTAAACGCCCTGCGTGAAAACACGTTTTCTCTCCTTGAAGAGAAGTTCGCCAAGATTCAAGCAGAGGCCAAGGAAGCCTTAATGTCTCTCGTCTTCCAAGGGGTTGCTCGCGCGTTGGGTGGATTTGAAATGACGCAAGAAGCTGTTCTGGCTATTGTGGAAACCATTATCGATGAATCTGGACTGAACGAGGAGAAGATGGAGATTCGTATCCATTCATCGGATCTTAAGCTTTTGGAAGAAATCGAACCTCAGCTCAAAGCTCGTCATCCAGGGCTTGGTTTTGTTAACGATGATACATTGAACCGAGGCGATTGTGTCCTCAACAGCCGGTTTGGCAAGGTGGATGGTTTGATGTCAACAAAGCTGGATAAGCTTAGGGAGAGCTTGAAACCTGCCGAATGAATCGCCTGCTTCCAGAATGGGCTTCGGATATTGGAAAGCGTGTCGATTCGTTGGATACGATTTCAAGGCTGGGTAAAGTCGTTCAGGTTACGGGCTTGGTTATCGAATCGGAAGGACCTCAAGCGAGTTTGGGCGATGTTTGCGAGATCTTTTCCTCGTATCCAGAATCTCCCATTATCCATGCTGAAGTCGTTGGATTTCGTGATCATCGGCTGCTGCTGATGCCCTTTGAGGACCTGGAGGGCGTTCACCCAGGCAGCAATGTTCGTTTAAGTTCGAGTTTAAGCAAGATTCCCGTTGGCGAGGAAGTGCTGGGTCGTGTTCTTGATGGAATGGGAAAGCCGATTGACGGGCAGGGACAGATTCATTACCGCCGCGAACGGAATCACATCCGTCACGCTCCGAATCCTTTAAAGCGTCGACGAATCACCGAGGTTTTCGAAACGGGAGTAAAGGCGATCGATTTATTCTGTCCCGTTGGAATCGGGCAGCGTTTAGGCATATTTGCAGGTAGTGGTGTAGGTAAATCGACAATACTAGGAATGTTGGCTCGCAGTTCTACTGCAGACGTAAATGTCATCGCCCTCGTTGGGGAGCGGGGTAGAGAACTGCGAGAATTTATCGAAAAAGATCTTGGTCCTGAAGGCATGCGCAAGTCAGTCGTAGTGGTGGCTACTTCAGATCAATCGGCTTCACTTAGACTAAGAGCGGCTGATCTCGCTACATCCATTGCCGAGAATTTTAGGGAGACAGGCAAGAACGTGCTTTTCCTCATGGATTCGGTGACTCGTTTTGCCATGGCCCAGCGTGAAGTGGGTCTCGCTGTCGGCGAGCCGCCCGCAAGTCGTGGCTACACTCCGTCTGTATTCTCGAATCTGCCTAGGTTGTTGGAGCGTTCAGGCAACTCTGAGCGCGGAACGATCACGGCCTTCTATACCGTTTTGGTTGAAGGGGATGATCTTAATGAACCGATTTCCGATTCCGTACGCGGTATCCTGGATGGTCATATTGTTCTTTCGCGACAGCTGGCTACCGCGAATCACTATCCTTCGATCGATGTGCTGGAAAGCGTCAGTCGATTAAGAGCCGACATCTCCACTGAGGAAGAACTAGCAGTGGCTGGATTAGCGAGGGATTTGTTATCCGTGTATCGAAAAAACGAGGACATTGTGAATCTAGGAGCCTATGTCGATGGAACCAATCCACGGATCGATATGGCGGTTCGAACTCATGATAAGGTAATGAATTTCCTAAAACAGGAACACGACGAAAAAATGTCGCGAGAAGATAGCTACCATAATCTCGCTCAATTGCTTAAATGAAAAAATTTCAATTCAACTTAGAAGGTTTACTTACTCTACGCGAGTGGGAAGAACAGCAGGCCCGTCAGGCCTTGGGTCTTGTATTCAAGGAAATAGAACGACTGAATCGAATGGTAGAAGATCTGTCGCAGCAAATGACGGATGCCTTTGCCGCTTGGAACGAAAATAGCGCTCACAGTTTTTCCCCGACCGATCGACATGCCCTTGCCGCTCAGTTGGCTGGCATCGAAAAATCGAAAGAGGAAGCTGTGTCGGCCCTTCAAGCCTCCTTGGAAAAGCGGCAAGCCGAGATGGACAGACTCGCTTTAGCGACGAGACGGAAAAAAGTAGTGGAAAATCTTAAGCAGAAACGCCTGGAAGAGTATCGAGCCGACGAATACAGGCAGGAAATCCGGGAAAACGAAGATCTTTTTAATTCCAGATACAATAGGAGGACGAGAGAATGACACGTCTACTTTCAGCTCCATGGTTCTTGGCCGTGATGGCGCTCCTCATCATGTTGGGAACCCAATTCGCAGCATTCAAAATCTACTGGGAAGAGCTTTTCCCGGCCCCTGAAAAGGTGGTCCTTGTTAAGAGGGAAGAGCCGGCTCCACTTCACTGGGGCTTTTCCAGCGAGGAAATCATGCAGCTCAAAGAAGAGCTCGAAACGCGCCTTATTGACGTTGAAGCGAAAGAGCGCGAGCTCCAGGATTATGAAGCTCGTTTGAAAGTCGATAAGGAGGAACTTGAGGACATCAAATCGAATGTCGAAGCGATGCGTGAAAGTCTCTTTAGCAGCATTGTCCGCCTCGAGGAGACCGAGGTTAAGAATCTGAAGACGCTCGCCAAAACCTACGCATTTCTCGAGCCAGCCGCTACCGTTAACATTTTCAAAGAATTGGATGATCCTACTGTAGTTAAAATCCTGTACTACATGAAACAGGAAACAGTCGGCAATGTTCTGCAGGAGATGGCCGTTGGTGGCGATCCTGAGTTGATACAACGCGCAGCTCGGCTCTCCGACTTGATCAGACTTTTTTCAGAAGAGACTTCATGAGAATTTATAGATAACATTTAATGTCCATAGAACCATCGAGCGCATCAAAACCGGTGATGCGTGACAATGAATCGATCTCAAGGGAAATTCCCTGGATCAACACGCAAGGAAGCGCTTCCGGTCTCAAGGATGGTCATTTCAGCAGTTTTTGGGATAACGCTGTTAACAGCTCCCAAAAGCTTTTAGACAGACAAACAGATCAAAACGAAGACGACGGCGAGGAATCGTCTCGCAGGGATTACGAATCGCGAAACGCTAATGACAAAGCCAACAGCTTGTCGTCGATACCTGGTTTCGCTGGAACTTCGCTGACCCGGGCTCGCTTCTCTCTTCAAAACGGGATATTCAGCGATTTGCCCGAATTCAGAACGACGGATCGTAGCGTTTTCAAGGCCGAACCTGCCTTGGAATCGGAGCTAAAGCCAAAAGCCGAGAAGAGGGATTCTGCTCCTCCTGAATCAATTGGGCAAACGCCGACGAATGGCCTGAACGAAACCGACGAGCGGCTTGAGGATGATGAAGGCGAAAAGGAGGAAAAAAATGCCGATAGGCCGGAGGCTAAACCGCGCCTACGTGTAGGTCAGAACACAAATTTACATTTATTAAATATTGATAAACAAGGAGTTACAAATCAAATAACCCCTGTTGGCACCGAGGATGCTAAGAAAGTGGCGCATATGTCTACTTCCTCCACAGCGCCAGAAGTTAAATCAGTTTCTCAAAAGACTGAAACCAGTGCTGGCGTCCTTCCAGGAGGTGATTCCCAACGACGTATCGAACCGATGCAAGAGGTAAGTGGGAAGCAAATTGAAGGAACCTCCAAACTAGGCATGTCTCCCGTTGGCCAGCAAGTGGCTCAAGCTGCTCCGAACGGCCAAATAGTTCAGACGGACCCGACCAGGCAAACTGAGGTAGCAAAACCAACGGTTCCTTCTGCTGAGAAACCGGTCGATAGCGATACCTCCAAAATAAGGCCTCTTTCGACTCAACAGCATGACACGGTAAATCGTACTTCAAATGCCAATGTCGAGTCTTCGGATACGAATCGCCTGACTCCTATAGCTAAAGATGCCATCAAGAGTGATGCAAACAAGGCTGCTAAAGCCGATGATTCTCTTTTAATCGATGCCGAAAAATCGAAAGGCGAAATTACCTCGGCTTTGAATCGAGCGAATCGTTCCTCGAGAGCAGCGTATCATGCTTCTCCGAACGCTCTACAAAACGCGGCTCCTCAGTCTTCAGCACACGATACCCAGAGCAATTCCGATTCTACGAAGAGTCGTGGCGCTGAAAGTACGGATACGAACAAGGAGTTAGCAGGTAAAGGCAGTCAAGCGACTGGATTGGAAAACCGAAATCCGAATGCCAATCCACTTCGCAACCAAAACGCTGTGCGTGGGGCGCCTGAAGCTATTAAGCCAATTATTCAAGCTGCTCATAATGGAGAAGGAGCCAATGTGGCTTCTATTGCCAAGCAAGTTCATCATTCTACCGACCCTCAAGGTTTGGCCGGTCGTGATGCTCGCCCCGTTGCCGCAAGCAACACCAACAGAAGCAACGCGTCTTCTTCAAATGTTAGCTTTTCTTCCATTAACGGGATTCAAACCGCTGGGGCTTCGCGAGTGAACACTTCTGCTCAGTCTCATAGCCAGAATTTCGACACAAGCGGTAAGAATGAAATGTCTCAAGCGCTAAAGGCCGCTACCCAAACAACTCGCGCTGAGAAGCCAGCGGGTGATACTAGCCAGGCCTTTGATACGCAGACGACTCAATCCGCTTCCGATAAAAAGTCCGTGGCCGCCGCCAAAGCTCGAATGACTTCTTACGCTAGCAAGACTGCTAGCGAAATTAAAGAGATCTTCACCACCGTGACTAAAGGCTTGGAGCGCATGACGAATCTCAAGCAAAACACGATGACGATTCGCATCAACTTTGATCAGGGCGGAATGCTATCGCTAAAGCTTTCCATGGATAATGGTCAAGTGAATACAAGCATGCAAACGGATCTGCCAGGTTTGGAAAGCATGATAAAATCAAATTGGTCGGAATTGGCCAGCGACTGGAGTCAAAAGGGGCTTAAGTTAAACATGCCCCAATTCACTCAGACTGACGGATCGAACGAAACATTCGAGAGCCTCGATCAGAAAGAGGGCCGCAGTCAGAATGCTAACCAAGCCAATCAAAGAGGCAGTCGTGGTTCAGCCAATACGAATTCCGATCCGGCGAATGGAAGTCGAGATTCCTCTCAAGAGAATGAAGTGTCTGCAGATGGATCGGAAGGCGATTCTGTTGATACCAATAATGAGCAAGAACTTCAAACCTACGCATAGATCATGGCAGTATCAGAAATAGCAGTTCCTAATCCCTCGCAGGCTCTCGACAATGTCATAGGTCAAACTCAGCCTTTGGATGAGAGAGTCGAACAAAAGGCTCTGGGCCAAGAGGATTTCTTCAAGCTCCTAACAACGCAGCTTGCCAGCCAGGATCCTCTCTCGCCCATGGAAGACACGGCGTTCATCGCTCAGATGGCTAACTTTAGCGAACTGGAGATGATCTCTCAGTTGAACGACAACTTCAGCAATTTCACCAGAGCGCAGGACTTCCTGTCAGCTCAAGGCATGATCGGCAAGAATGTAACGATGCTTATCGACGGTCGGGAAATCTCGGGCGTTGCCGATTCAGTGGAATTGATCGATGGAACGATTCGAGTCTTCGTCGATGATGTAGGCTACAACATCGAAAACGTATTCAGAATCGAGAATACGGATCAAGGACAAAGCGAATCGACTTCGGTTTCTCCTGCGACGGTCGAGGAACTGGCCGACGCTTTAGTTCAAACCGTGCAAAATTCGGTCGGACCTGAAAATACGAGCCTCGAGAAACCGGTAGACGAAGGGGTGACGACTACCACTTCCAAACAAGTGGAAGCGGAAGTGAATCCCTAATGTATGAGATTTTTAATTACTTTAAAACTAAACAATTTAAAAAACTAGAAAGATAGAAATATGGCATTCGGAGCATTAAGTAGCGGGATCAGCGCCTTGCGCAGCTTTTCCAAAGGTATGGAGGTTATTGGCAATAACATCGCCAATGTGAATACGATCTCCTTTAAGGCGTCCCGTATTAAATATTCGGAGACTTTTAATCAGGTGATTACTCAGTCCGCTCCCTCTCCCAGAGGAGACGATGGCTCTAACGTTCCGGCCTCTCAGGTGGGCTTGGGCGTTCAAGTCGATACCATTCAAGGTCTTTTCAGCCAGGGCGGTTTGACTACCACTAATCAGAAGACGGACCTGGCTATTTCCGGTGAAGGGTTTTTCCGCGTTCACGACACCTTGAACAACGACCGAGCTTTCGCTACGCGGGGAGGCGATTTCCGTGTTGATGACCGAGGATTCCTGGTAACCACTGAAGGTTATCGCGTTCAAGGCGCTTTCGATGGGGCTATTGGTTTCGAGGTTCAAGTAGACGCCGATGGTCTATGGACTTTCGTTAAGAATGAAGATCCCACCAGCGGTACCATTGCCCCTACACGTTTAGGCGACATTAGCTTGGATTTCAATAAGAGCCAAGCAACCGAAGAAACGACTCCTTATGTTGCAGACGGTACCGTTCCAGCGAGAAACTCAGTATATTTTACCAACAATCTTTATGATCCGACAGATTGGGGAGGGACTCATAATGTTGGAAGTGTGGATACGACTTCTGGGACGGTGACAGCTGGCTGGCAGGCCTTCGCGAATGATGCCGTTCGCGCTATTCAAGCTCAACGTAATCTTGTTCCTAATGGCGAGACGCTTTTGCCAGATTCGGATATTCTAACGGCTGTTAGTAACGATTTCTTTGCCGCGCTTTTTCCAGACGATCCAGCCGCTCCTAGTGGAGCCCATGGACTGTCAGGCACTGAAATCACAGATGCCTTAGTGACGCTTGGCCTCTCAAGCTCCGGCAGTACTGCGGCTGCGATTCAAGGGCTCATCCCGTCCACTCAGGCAGGAGCTCAACAGCGAATCAATGATGTAAGAGCGGAGGAGACACCGGATCTAACGAACTTCTCGATCGATCCCGAAGGTGTCATTCGTTACTTCCTGTCGAACGGGGACTCGTTTGTGCGCGGTCAAATCATGCTGATGGATTTCAATGACACCTCGGCTCTAATCCGTGAAGGAAGAAACCTTTACAGTGGATTTGGAGCTGCCGGTATTAAGGCGGATCTAGCGGAAAATCCAAGCGGATTGCTTACCGCTGGCCGAGAAGGCTTGGGCCGTATCCAACAGGGGGCTCTTGAGCTTTCCAACGTGGATCTGACCAATGAATTCGCTCAAATGATCACGACGCAGAGAGGTTTCCAAGCAGGCTCTCGAATCATTACTGTATCCGACGATATCCTACAGGAAGTCGTGAATCTGAAACGTTAATTTTCTACATAAAGTAGGACTAACCAACCGATAACAACTAAGATCAGGCTGAAATATGGCAGACGAACAACCAACCTCAGAAGCCAACCCTCAGTCCGCGAAAGGTGGCGGCAGTGGCGGGATGCTTCCCGCCCTGCTGGTCATTGTGCTGATGCCCTTGATCTCTTTCGCGATGTTCAAATTCCTCTTCATGCCCATGATTAAGGCTGAACTGCCTGCCGAAGGAGCTCTTCCACAGGTAGATCCTAGCTCTGTCGAAGTGCATGGCGACGGGGGCGAAGCTTCCTATTCGTACAAGTTTCAAAAACCCATAACGGTGAATTTGAAAGGAGCCAGTCAGGCGAGATTTCTTCGCGCTGAGTTCACAATGATGAGCGCTAATCCTCAATTCGAGACGATTGCCTCTGCTAAGGAAGATGCCATGCGCAGTGTGGCGATTAGCGTCCTCAGCAATCTTAACTTAGCTGATATGGAGCGCGAATCGATTATGAACATCGTGCGCAATCAGCTTATGCAAGGATTCGATCACGTGCTTAAAGGTCCCATGGTAGAGGAAATCTATTTCTCTGAATGGGCCGTACAGTAGTTATTTAAGAACTACACTATTCCTATGGCTGATGAACCACAAAACAATCCTGGCGGTGAAGAAGTTCCTGGCGAGCTTCTCAATCAGACCGATATCGATGCTCTCATTGCGGAAGCAATGGATGAGCCCGACGAGATCATCTATGATCCCGAAGGCAATAAGGTAAAGACGCAGAAAGGAACGCGAATAGAGCCTTACGATTTTCGTAATCCTATTTTCCTTACGGAAGTCGAATTGCGCCGGGTACGCATTCGTCACGAAGAGTTTATCCGCTACTTGGCGGCGCGTCTTTCGATTTTTCTCCGTCTCGAATACTCGCTGAAGATGTCCCGTCTTTCTACGCTTACTTATAGCAAGTTTACCGAGACGATCCCGAATCCCGCTCATGTAGTTCTGTTCAAAGTGGAACAGCTATTTGGAGTCGGCGTGATTGATATCAATCCACGTCTCGCCCTGACTATGGTAGACCGCTTGCTAGGCGGCAAGGGCCATTCGGTTCAAGGAGAGCGCTATTTGACTGAGATCGAAATGAATCTGGTCGATGATATTGTAAATATCGCGCTTGACGAGTGGTGCCGGCAGTGGAAATCCGAGCAGGATCTCGACGCGTCGATTATTGGGCATGAGAGCAACGGACGTTTTTTGGAAACCTCTCCTGCCGATCACATCATGCTGGTGTTGACGATGGAAGCAGGGGTGGGGGATTGCTCCGAAGCTATTCAAATCGGCATTCCCTATTACACGCTAGAACCAGTCATCAAGAAGATGCATGACAATAAAGAGCGCGACATGCAGCATGAGATCATTGGAAACAAGCAAGTCTGGCAGGGCTCCTTCGACAATATCGATCTGGATATGGTGGCCGAATGGGACGCTAACAAGCTAACCGCGAAAGAGCTTTTGTATTTAAAACCAGGAGACGTTTTAAGGTTTCCCAAATCAGTGCTTAAAAACACGCGTGTTCGACTTGCGGATACATGCAAGTTTACTGGCGAGATCGGGTTGGATAGTAACCGAGTCGCCGTGAAGATAAACGAAAAATTTGAAGAAGGAGAAGGTCGATGAGTGAACTAATGGAACAGGATAAGGATGTTAATCTTCTTATGGACGTTAAGGTCCAGCTGACCGTTCGTCTGGGCTCTTGCCGCATGGCGATGCGTGACGTCATGGAACTTGTGCCTGGATCGGTGATACAGCTAAATCAAGAGGCTAAGGATCCGGTTGGACTTTACATAAACGACAAGCTGATCGCCTACGGCGAGGTCGTCGTTGTCGAGGACAATTTCGGCATAAAAATTACGGAAATGACAGGCAACTGAGGTGGAACATGAGATACTTTTCGCTATTGGCTTTCAGCCTTTCTCTTGTTTTCCCGGTCGCCTTTTCACAGGAAAAATCGGAAGGTGAGCAGATCATCTATCCGAGGAGCGAAACGACTTCCCAGGACTCCGGCTCTCAAGACAATCTAACCGGTATATTCGGCGATGGAGAGACGGTGATGGGCATGTTGCTTAGCACATTGGGATACCTCCTAGTGCTGAGCGGTTTCGCAGTGGCGATATGGTTTTGCTTCAAGCGCGGCTTGCTTCGGAAAGGCTCCAAGAACATGGGCAACAAGCTCAATGTATTGGAAAGTCGGATGCTTGGAAATCGCCAGTTTCTCATGGTCGTGGAGTATGAGGACAACAAGGTTCTGCTGGGCGTTGGTCCCGGTAAAATCGATTATCTGACCTCATTATCTGGATATCGGAACGACTTCCCGACACTTGAGCCCCAATTCTCTAATAAGGAACCTATTCTAGCGGAGCAAAGATGAGATCTATTGATGTATTCATAATTCTACTATTCAGTCTTCTCGCATTGGAACCGGAAACAGCTAGCGCTCAAAGCGCCCAAGGTTCAGGGGTGCAGTTGAGTATTAATATGGGTGGTCCGGAGGATGAAGGCAGGGACGTTAGTGCGGCTATTCAGATTCTCCTTTTGATGACGCTCCTTACGCTGGGTCCATCAATCGTGATTTTGATGACTAGCTTTACTCGCATCATCATCGTGCTTGGCTTTGTTCGAACCGCCCTTGGCGTCCACCAGGCGCCCTCAAATCAGCTGATTGTCGGTTTAGGGCTGGTCATCACTTTTTTCATTATGCAGCCAGTGTTCCATCAAGTGAATACAGAGGCTTTGCAACCTATGTTTGCAAATGAAATCACAACCGAAAGGGCTCTTGAGATAGGAACCGAACCGATTCGCGATTTCATGCTGAAACAGACTAAGGTTAGCGACGTAGAGTTCTTCCTCGATCTTGCCAACATAGGACCCACGGCTGCCACTGAACTACCCATGCGCGTGGTGGTGCCAGCTTTTGTAATGAGCGAAATTCGGACAGCCTTTCAAATGGGCTTTCTGGTGTTTCTGCCCTTCATACTCATCGACTTTCTGGTCGGAACCACGCTGATGGCGATGGGTATGATGATGATGCCGCCTATCGTGATTTCTCTTCCCTTCAAGCTCCTCCTCTTCGTACTCGTCGATGGCTGGACGCTTGTAATTAAATCTCTCGTACAGAGCTTCCAAATATGAATCTTGAAACTGCCATTGAGCTTTTCAGGCAAGCGATCTTCAACGCTCTTGCCTTAGTCAGTCCCATACTCATCACGACTATTGTGGTCGGTCTGGCCATCAGTTTGGTCCAAGCTGTAACGAGTATTCAAGAACAGACCCTTTCTTTCGCTCCAAAGCTCTTTGCGGTCGGTCTAGTGCTTGTTCTCTCTTCCGGTTTCCTGATGACTACTTTGATGGAGTTCACCATCAATGTCTATCAAAGGATTCCAACCATACCATTCTAAGGACTGGGCATGCCGTCGTTGGAGAACATCTTCCTGTTTGTAATGATACTGACCCGTATTTCGGGGCTGTTCTTGTATATTCCTTTCTTCTCGCATAAATCGATTCCGGCTATCGCGAGGATTATGTTAGCCACGACTTTCGCCTTAATCATCTTTCCGCTGGTCGAGTTCGATAGCGTCTTTCCAGACTCTGTATTCAAAATTGCCCTATGGCTGACAAAGGAACTGATTATAGGGCTGACCATGGGATTTGCTGTCAGGATGATTTTCTTCGTCCTGGATTACGCTTCCTATATCCTGACGATTGAAATCGGCATGAGACCTAGCCCCGAATTCGATCCTTCGAATGCTCAGGCATCGGCTAATCCGCTGGGATCGGTTATTTACTTTCTAGGTCTAATGGTCCTTCTTTCCGGCAGCGAATACAACGTGCTGCTTGCCTTTGTCGCTAGCTACGAGGTGGCTCCTCTTGGGTTTTCCGAGGTTAACGCTCTAGCTGTCGATTTCATTGTTCGAACCACGGCAGGTGTATTTAAAATAGGACTACTTATGGCTGCTCCTATTATTGCGGTGAATTTTCTTGTGAACCTCGTATTCGCCGCATTGGGAAAGGTGGTACCTAAGCTCAATGTTTTTATCCTAAGCTTTTCCGTTCGTATTATGGCAGGCACTACGGTGCTGGCTTTCTCGGTGTTTCTAATCGTGCATTACATCACCAGCTATATAAGCGAGACTCCGGGTTCCATGCTCCGCTTCATTTTGTTCCGACCCGTTTTCTGATATGCCTTCTGGAGCCGACAAAGATTCAAGGACTGAGCAGCCTACAGCAAAGAAGCTCCTCGACTCTTTTAAGGAGGGCACCTTCCCGCACGCTCAGGAGGTTGGGGTAGCCTTCACCCTGATCGCCGGGCTTCTTATTTTGCTCTTCGCGGGGCAGTATCTCGCTCAAAGCGTGTTCCGTGTCAGTGTATCTATTTTTGGGAACTTGGACTCGATCTACATCGATCCTAACGGAATGCAATACTGGGCAATTCAATCGATGATCGCTCTGGGTAGATTATCTGGTCCTTTTCTCATAGCGTCAATTATTGCTGCTGTCGTTGCCGGAGGGATACAGACCAAATTTCGTCTTACTCCTAAGGTGCTTGGGGTAAAGTTCAATAAGTTGAATCCCATTTCAGGATTCAAGAGAGTTATCTCGAAGGATGTTCTGATCCGTTTCGGCATCGATCTGCTAAAATTGGCAGCCGTGGCGCTTATCATTTATACCGCGGTGCTAAAAATCGTTAGAGATCCGATCTTCTATACTCCTGTCGACGTTTTTCATATCGCTCGGTTTATTGCCGATACGCTGATATTTGTCTTTATACGCCTGGCTGCAGCACTCGCTGTGATTGCTATCATCAGCTACGTGTATCAGAATTTTAAAACCAAAGACGACCTCAAGATGACGAAAGAAGAGGTCAAGCAGGAGAAAAAAGATCAGGACATGAGTCCTCAACTGAGGAGCGCCCGGTTCAAAATGGCCATGCAAATGGCTCAGCAGCAAATGCTAAGCGAAGTTCCGACCGCCGATGTCGTTGTGACGAACCCCACTCACTACGCCGTTGCTCTGAAGTACGAGCGAGGAATTGACGCCGCGCCAATGGTGTTGGCCAAGGGAGAAAACGCTTTCGCGCAGCGTATCAAGCAGATCGCTCGAGACAATGGAGTTCCCATTGTCGAAAACAAGATGGTGGCTCGCATGCTTCACAAGGTGGCTCAAGTCGGAGCCTCGATCCCTGTCGAAATGTACCAGTCTGTGGCTGAGATACTCGCCTTCGTGTATCGAACACACCGTTACTATTTCCATAAACTAAAAGCGCGTCGAGCTGCTAGAAAACGAAGCTAATGGCTAACGAAAGTCCTTTCAAATTATCCAGTCTTGGATCGTATCTAAAACGTGGCGACACTGTTTTAACGCTAGGTCTCTTTGGTACGATTCTCCTGCTGGTTTTACCGCTTCACCCTTCGCTGCTCGATTTCCTCCTGGCTGGCAGTATTGGTTCCTCGCTTCTGATCCTACTCTTGATTGTCTACGTAAAAGAGCCTTCCGAATTTACTGGCTTCCCTACCATTCTGCTCGGTCTAACGCTTTATCGACTCGGGCTCAACGTTGCATCCACAAGGCTGATACTTCTCGAAGGCTATGCTGGTAACGTGATAGATACGTTTGGCAACTTCGTAGTTCAAGGCAACTACCTGGTGGGAACCGTGGTATTTCTGATTTTGGTCGCGATTAATTTTACCGTGATCACCAAGGGCGCAGGCAGAATTGCCGAAGTAGCAGCCCGTTTCACCCTGGACGCTATGCCAGGTAAGCAAATGGCGATCGATGCGGAAATGAATGCCGGTCTCATCGATGAAGTAAAGGCTACCCAGAGAAGAGAGAAGATTCAAAAGGAAGCCGACTTTCATGGAGCGATGGATGGCGCGAGCAAGTTTGTGCGTGGCGATGCCATGGCTAGTATTCTCATTACAGGTATCAACGTTGTAGGTGGAATCGCGATCGGCATGTGGCAGCAGCAGATGCAATTTGTTGATGCTCTACAGACCTTTACGCTTCTATCCATTGGAGATGGATTGGTTTCGCAAATTCCTGCTCTTGTCATTTCAATTTCCGCTGGTCTTCTGGTAACCAGAACTTCGGAAAAATCCGAAGATTTGGGAACGCAAATTGGATCGCAGCTCACCGCGTATCCAAAAGCCTTGGGCCTTCTCGCTCTCATGCTCGCCATTTTTCCATTGGCTGGCATGCCTCCCGTTCCATTTCTAATGATGGCCGGCCTTTTCGGTGGAATCGCCTATGGCATGAAACGTATGAGCCGCGGCTCCAAGAAGACGAGCGAACCCGATGCCGAAAGTCCTGAGACGGTTCCTCCGACTGCCCAAGCCGCCGAGGTTGAGGAGGACGGCAAGAAGAAGCTTCCCGCTGAATTTGAAAAACTAATTGATACTGACGTGTTTGCATTAGAAATTGGATACAATCTACTTTCCCTTGCCGATAAGACGCAAGGCGGAGATTTGCTCGAACGAGTGACAGGCGTCCGCAAAACGCTGGCTCGCGAACTCGGCATTGTTGTGCCGCCGATTGCCGTAAGGGATAACCTGGAGCTTGAAAGCAACGAGTACCGGTTCCTTTTGAGAAACAAAGAAGTGGCTCGCGGAGATGTCGTGCCCAATCGCTGGATGGCGATGAATGTAACGGGGAGCGACGTACAACTCAACGGAGTGCCTACGGTCGAACCTGTGTTCGGTATCGAAGCCGTATGGATCGACGAGGACGAAAAGAAGAACGCCGAAATTAATGGCTTCTCGATCGTGGATTCCAGTTCGGTACTTATTACCCATCTGTCCGAGATTCTTAAAACGAACTCTCCTCATCTCCTTAGCCGACAGGATGTGCAGTTGCTAGTCGATCATGCGGAGCAGGATCATCCAGCTCTCATTTCGGAAATCCTTCCGGAGCTGGTGAGCCTTGGCGTTATCCATCGTGTCCTTCAGAACCTTTTGAAGGAAAATGTTTCCATCCGCAATTTCACCTTGATTTTGGAGGCGATTGGAGATTTTGCCAACGTATCCAAAAATCCCGACGATCTGTCCGAATATGTTCGCCGTCGTCTTGGGGAATTTTTCGTTCCAGACTACGAATCGGAGAAAGGTATCCTAAAAGCGCTTACGATGGATCCAAGGCTGGAACAAGTGCTTACTGGCAAAATTCAAAGAACTTCAACCGACTTCACATTATCGCTTGATCCACAGTTGGCCCAGTACCTGCTACGTGAACTCGCTATCAAAGCAAACGATATGATCGAAAATGGACTACTCCCTGTTCTTGTAACCGCTGCGGAAATACGTCTGCCCTTTAAACGCTTCTTCGAACCCTCGCTTCCAAAGCTGAATATCCTTAGCTATCAAGAACTTCCAGCAGCCACGGAGATCCAGAATCATGCCATAATCGTGTTACCGGATTTTGCCCAAATTTCCAATGGAACCGGGAATTCCATGCCTACTGCGGCGGCAACTCCTGACTTGGATATGGAAAACGCGGATACAGTTGTCTCCCAGAATAACTAAAATCTCCTAACCACCACATATTATGTCCCAACAGATTCCGTCACCAAATAGCAACGACACGATCCAGATAAAACTTCTGGTAGGATCTGCTGCCGAAGCGGTTAAAACGATTCAGCAGAAATTCGGAGATCAGGCCAAGGTTATCTCGGTAAAACAAGTTGAAGCTGACGGATTGCGGCGACTGATTCAGAAACCTCGTCTTGAAGTCATCGTTCAAGTCTCAAGGGATAGTATACAATCTGCTGGTACGCTTAATAACATTGAACCGTCCGCGGCTGAGCTAGCAAAACCGGAGCCGAAATCTACAACCACTCATTCTCCAGACGTAGATGCTCTGGTAGAGAAGCCCAAGAGCGTCGAACAACCCGCTGCTCAACCGAGTCGGCCTCCCATTACAGAGATGTATTCCAAAAGCGAGTCGGCCTCGAGTGGCTATTTTGATGGTATTGAGGAAGAGAATACCTCTAATGAGACCGAGGACTCCTCTGGTCGACTGGGTAGCGCGGCCAATCCTGTTAAGCGTGGAACCTTGGAGGCTGTAAAACGGGCGATATCAATGCTTAAGGCCCTTGGTTTGGACGATTCTCTTATTGAGCGTATTCGCTACGAATTGGATTTTCAGAATTTGGGCAAAATGCCAGCTGTTGATTTATACACTCGAATCTGCGATTGGCTGCATGGCCAAGTTTCGGATGCGACTGATGAAACGCTTGGAAAGAGGAGGGCTTTCATAGGCTCTTGCGGAGCAGGAAAGACTGCCGCTTTATGCAAAGCCCTTTCGGCGGAAGTCTTTGTCAACAAACACCTGCCGAGCGTATTGAAAATTGATTCCAGCCTGCCCAATCCCTCCGACGGATTGGAGGCTTTTTGCGAAATCGTCGGCTCTCCCATGAGTCGCTCGATTGATGAGGTTTCGCAAATCTCGGAAGACCGTCCTTTATTTATTGATACGCCAGGTCTGGATTTTGCTAGCGAGGCGTCAGTCGATCTTCTCAAGGCTCAGCTCGACGCTTTGGAAACGACGGAACGGGTCCTTGTTATAAACGCTGCCTACGACAGCGAGAGCATTCTCGAGTCGATGACCGCTGGCGAGCGTATCGGCGTAACGCATATAGTATTTTCTCATCTCGATGAAACCCGACGTGTTGGCAAGCTGTGGAAGTATGTCCTGTCGGAGCGCGTGAAACCTTGGTTTTTCAGCCACGGACCCAATCCGGCTGGCGATTACACCTTGGATTGTTTCAGCTACCTCCTGCAGCGTACCTTTCCTCATGGGAGTCTTCTTTCTGAAGCTTCCGTGAAACGTGAAATCTCGGTTGCCAGCGCAGCGAACAAAGAGGAGGTCGTTGCTTTATGAAGTTTGGCCTGTTGCTTGGAGGTATGATTGGCTTCGTTTCGGTTTTTTCAGTGGCCATGCTTGTGGGCAAGGGTCCTATGACCGCTTTGATGGAGGCTTGTTTGGGAAGTGTAGTCCTCGGACTTCTATTTCGTTGGGTGGGAAGAATTTGGATAAGGAATGTCAAACAAATGCTCATGGACAAGCAGCAGGCAGCGATAGCAATGGTGGCCGAAGCGGAAGAGCGAAAACAGCAAGATGCTAAAGAGCATGTGACAAAACCCGTATAGGTACCTAAGACGCAATGAATGAGACGATAACCAAGAGCAGGAAGAAACCATCCAAAGCGGCCAAGGCGAATGTCGCCAAAGTTTATGCCCAAAACGATTCCAAGCCGCCGGTACAGCAGGAAGAGCTCTTCGAAACATACCTTCCCCTGGTAAAATCCATAGTCGCCCGCATTAAGATTAACCTTCCTCCTCACATTGATGAGCAGGATCTAAACAGCGTGGGAATCACTGGGCTGATTAACGCTTTGAAGAAGTACGATCCCGTACAGAAGAAGTCATTTGGATCCTACGCCGCTATGCGTATCCGAGGAGCGATTCTCGACGAGTTGAGACGCATGGATTGGATGCCGCGCAATGCTCGAACCAATTTCAAGAAACTCCGCAAAACCATTGAAGAATTGGAGCAAAAGCTCGGTCGCCCCGCGAAGGAAGAAGAGATTCGAGCCGAGATGGGGCTTTCTCCCAAGGAGTATGAGCAACTCATGGCTGAAGTGCGTCCGATCAGTTTTCTGCCTTTGGATAATGCTTCGTCTAACAACGAAGACTCGGAGTCGACTGATCTCTACGAAATCATTCCCGACGAAGGACTGGTCCCCGTTACTTCCAAGATGGAGAAGGACGAGCTCACACAGCTCGTTGCTGAACGTATCAATCAATTGCCTGAGGTCCCGCGAAAGGTTTTGGCCATGTACTATTTCCAGGACATGCGCCTGGCCGAAATCGCTGAGGTGTTCAGCCTTACCGAGTCGCGCATTTGCCAAATTCACTCTCAGGCTATCATAAGTTTACGCAGCTATATCACGAGCGTGATGCATAAGTAAATTCCGCTATTTCCTGAGTAAAGTTCTCTGGAAGTAGACCGATACTCCTATCGGCATACCATGTTTGTAATCATTGGATATCTGGTTGTATTAGGGGCTACCCTTGGCACCTTTATGATGGCGGGTGGCTCGCCCAAGATGCTATTCGACATGAAGGAGGTGATGGCCATTTGCGGCATCACTCTGGGTGTGTTTATCGTTTGCGCTCCTAAGGATGTACTAATCAGGACCATAAAAGCCGCTATCGGATCTTTGAAAGGAAATGGTCCTAGCAAGGATGAATATCTCGATTTGATGAAGATACTCTACGAGCTTTTCATGCTCGGCAGACGGAATGGTCTATTGGCCTTGGATGAGCATGTCAGCGCTCCTGAATCGAGTTCGATTTTCCAGAACTATCCTAAATTTCTAGCTGATGAGGAAAAGATCACTTTTCTCTGTTCGGCTCTTCGCCCGATCATTGACGGCAAAATAAAGCCCGACCAATTAGAGCCTTTACTTAAGGCCGAAATCGACGCCAAAAAGCACGCGGCTCATGGGCCTATCAACATTCTCCATCTCTTGGGAGATTCGCTACCTGGTATTGGAATTGTGGCCGCTGTTATGGGGATTATCTTGACCATGGCCAAGATAGATCAGGGCCCCGAAGTCATTGGCGAGAGTGTGGCCAAGGCTTTGAGCGGTACCTTTTTGGGAATCTTCATCGCTTATGGCTTTATCAATCCGCTCACGAACCTAATCGAGTTCGGCAACGAATCCGAAGAGGCCTATTACATTTGCATGTCTCGAGCGATTGGAGCTTTTGCTCGCGGGCTTGCTCCGATTATGGCCGTTGAACTCGCTCGTCGCAGTCTGGAAAGCAGTTTGGTGCCTGGAGCTGACGATTTGGAAAACATCCTCAAGTCCAGCACTTCGGGTGGTTAATCCAGGATAACGAATATGGCTCGAACCGCACATCATGGTGGCGCTTGGAAGGTGGCCTATGCCGACTTTGTTACGGCAATGATGGCCTTTTTCATGGTTCTTTGGCTTATCTCGCAGCGTCCGGATTTGGCGGAGCCGATGTCCAAATTTTTCCAAGATCCCTACAACACGCCATTGGATAATTCCATGGGTCTATTAGATAGCGAAGGCGATGGTGAAGGTGGTTCAACCGAAGGCGCGGTAAGAGGCAAAACCGATATAGCCGATGTTGGCGTTCTCTACGAAATGGCCAAGGATCTGATGCGGCTTCTGAATATCGATAAGCTTAATCCCGACGAGCGGCCGGTAGATATCGAGATAACCAACGATGGCCTGCGCATTACCCTTTATGATCGTGACGCTCACCCGTTTTTCATCGAGAATACCGCCGAATTTACGGAATGGGGTCAATGGGTTATCCAAGAAATGTCATGGTTGCTTGGCCGTCACTCTTTCAAAATACGTGTCGACGGATATGTCTCTCAGGGTTTCGAGGGTGAAGGACTGCAATACTCCGCATGGGAGTTATCAAGCGACAGGGCTAACGCCACGAGACGCAATCTAGAGTATTACGGTGTGCGTGCAGGACAATTTTCGAGTGTCACTTCTCATGGTGATAAAAAGCCGCTGCCTTTTATCCATCCTGAGGCCGACTCGAACGATCGTGTATCAATCAGCCTTGTCTTAGGAGAGACCTTCAGTATCTATGATGATCTCGTTGAAGAGCAATAGATTCGATGGATAGCTATTTATCAGGCAGAGAAAACCTCGGTGACTCGCCCAAGGCCAAAGACGATGCCAGTCTTCTTCCTCCTCAGGCTCTGGAAAAGCTGCAAGCTCCTCCAGATCATGAAGTTCAAATGGAGGAAAAAGAAGGTCAGGCCGGCAGCAAAGTCCATTATTTGACTGAGGAGGGCAGGGTAACGAAGATTCTGGTCACCTGCTCTTGTGGTCATGTGACGGAGATCGACTGCTGCTACAGCGACGATCCGAGTTGAGGCGAAATTGCTGCCTCTGGCAGGTAATTCCTGCCTAGCGATATTTCAATTTTCGTAAGCTGCTGATATGAAGTGGGTTATGACTCTGGCATATGGGTTGCTTAGTAAATGCCCAAATGCTCGAAGGTATTTATCAGAATGCGGCTTCCATGTCCGGTCTCCAGAACTGGAACGATGCGATTGCCCAGAACATCGCCCAGTCCTCTACTCCAGGCTATAAGAAGGCGATTTTATCCTTCGAGGGCTCTGATACTGGGCTGGTTGGTTTTCAAGATGCTTTCGACCGAGCTGTCTACCGTCAAGCGATCGGGGCCGGTACTAAAGGAGCAGTGGACTTTTCATCTGGTCCTATCCGGATTACCAACGATCAATTTGACTTCGCCATCGAGGGCCCTGGATTTTTCGAGCTGAGGACACCCGAAGGCGAATTCGTCTACACGCGGGATGGCGAATTTAAATCCAACGACAAGGGTGAACTCGTCAGTAAACAGGGCTACCATGTGATGTCCGACGACCGCACTGTCATTCAAATGATTCCGGATGGCGGAGTGTTGACGGGAGACATCGATGGAACGATTCGGCAAGGAGGACAAAAAATCGCTCAAATCGGTTTGCGCGATCTGGACGACTATAGCCGCATGGTTCGTTCGCATGGCGGCTTCATCGTTCCCGATGGTGGCGAAATTGGAGCTCCCCACACCAACACCATTTTAAGACACGGGTCCCTTGAGGACAGTAATGTCTCGGCGACTCACGAGATGATCAACCTCATCAACGTTTCTCGCGCTTTTCAGATCAACCAAAAGGTGATCCAGAACCAGGACGAGTTAACCGAACGGGCTATCAGGCATTTGGGAGGACACGCCTAGTAATCATTTTTCTAATACGGTAAGGCTATGAGTATCTCACTATATTCAGCGGCGAGTGGCATGGAGGCGCAACAGACGAATCTGAACGTCATCTCCAACAACATCGCCAACGTAAGCACCCACGGATTCAAGAAGAGCAAGGTTGAATTCCAAGACATGTTCTATCAAGTGCCCAAGACAGTGGGCTCCGACGCGGGTGGCAATCTTTTGCCTACAGGCATTCAAGTTGGTAGTGGTACCCAGGTCGTTTCTACCGCCAAGGTTTTCACTCCAGGCCAAGTAACTGAAACAGGGGCCAATATGGATATCGCCATCATTGGCGAAGGCTGGATCAAAGTTCAGGATGCGAATCAGGATTTTCTATACACGCGTGATGGAGCTCTGAAAGTTGGTCCTGATGGACAGGTTCTCACAAGCTCTGGTTTAACCGTTGTCGGTTTCCCCGCCGTTCCCAAGGGAACTACTGAAATCACCATCAATGAAAGCGGAGGTATAACGTATTCAAACGGTGTAGACGAGCTTGGAAAAGGTGTTCTGACTCTCTCTCGCTTCAACAACCAAGCTGGTCTCAAGGCTATAGGTGGTAACCTCTTCCGAGAAACGGAAGCGAGTGGCGCTGTTCAGGATGGCACTCCTGGCACCCCTGGTTACGGCACCATTCAGCAAGGATTTCTTGAAACCTCCAATGTCAACATTGTGGAGGAAATGGTGAATATGATCCTCGCTCAGAGAGCGTACGAGATCAATTCCCGATCCATTCAAACTTCCGACCAAATGATGCAGCAGGTTGGACAACTCAAACGATAGGAAACTAGCTAAATGAAATCTATCTGGACCGCAATTCTACTCGCCGTATCCATTTCCTGGGCTCAGGCTAACTTGGATGAAATTCTTGCTCCTTTGCCCGAACCGGAGTCCGTGACTGAAACGAAAAGCGAGAAGCCAAAAAAGGTCGCTTCCGAGGAAATTCCTCAAAGCAAGTCAGCTACTGAAAACGTTTCGCCCATCACTTCGGAAGATTTGATAGCCAAACTGGAAGAGGCCCTGCACGAGCGACTAAGGCCTTCCGGAGAGCTCGCGCTTTCGGCTCTGCGTGAGATGCCCGATCTTTCTAAATACGCCAAGCCTTTCGAGGTTAAGCTGCTTTCCATCCCAAGCATGCTCAAACGCAACGAGAATTTTCTTCTTACTTTCAACATCGAGAACGATAAAGGCATTTTGGGTCAATGGGCTATTCCTTTCAGCGCTCGCGTTTTTAGCGATGTATGGTTCATTAACGCTCACTTGAGCGAAGGCGATGTGGCTACTCCTTCTGATTTTGAGGTCAGGCGTGTTGATCTCGTTCATCAATCCGACGCGGTTCCAGCTAATCTGGAGACGTTGTTGAGACATGAATACAGCCGCGATATCAGACCTGGCAAGCCTCTGGTCTGGGCAGATCTTACCGAACGTTCATTGGTGAGAGACGGCGACTATGTGGAGGTAATTGCTAGCCGTGGGCTCTTGGCCATCACGATGAGAGCTCTTGCTCGATCTAGTGGAGCCAAAGGCGATGTCGTCGTATTAAGAAATCTAGAATCCGGAAAAGAGTTCTCAGGCCGTGTTGCGGGAGAGAATCGCGTAGAAGTTGCATTTTAATGAAAGGCCGATTCATGCGTAACTTAATTTCAATTACAGTAATACTTTTCGTCTGTGGGCAATTGCATGCCACTTCGCTTTGGACTAAGCGTGGCGTAAACCAGGTAAGTATGTTCTCGGACAGGGTTGCCAGCCATGTCGGCGATATCCTTACCGTGGTTATCGATGAGTCGACAATCATTAATCAGAATTCGCAAAAGACGACCGCAGGCACTTCGGCTATCAACGATGTCATTACCTCGTTCGTCTACGCTGGAAGCGGCTTTGGTACGCACAACGGAGTCTTGCCGAGCGCAAACATCACTTCGGACGAATCCTTTTCAGGAGCCGGAACCGTGGCCAATACCAACACCATCGATTCAAGAGTGACTGTCGTCATTTCGGATGTCCTTCCCAACGGGAATATGGTCATCGAAGGAGCCCGAAAGGTTGCTGCGTCGGGAGAAACCCAATACGCTGTCTTTCGCGGCATTGTACGGCGTGACGATATCCTTTTCGACAACACGGTTAATTCTTCTCAGATCGCGAACGCTCACGTCGAGTTTTTAAACAAAGGCGACATCGCCAATTCCCATAAGAAGGGTTGGCTGACGAAACTGCTGGATTTCTTTAACGTCTGGTAAACTGCATCCGTGAAAACACTACAAAAAATTTCAGCAATCGCTTTATTTCTTCTAGTCGGAAGCGCATTGGAGGCTGCTCGGCTAAAAGATCTCGCCACCATTCAAGGGGGTCGCGACAATCAGTTGGTCGGCTACTCGCTAGTCATGGGCCTGGCGGGGGATGGCGATAGTTCCTCCGAGATAACGATCAGGAGCGTGGTTAACCAAATGAAGCGGTTTGGCATGTCGATCGATCCTGAATTGCTTAGCAATATTGATAACGTAGCCGCTGTCATTGTTACGGCTGACATTCCTCCCTTCGCTCGCAAGGGAACGCGTATCGACGTTACGGTTGCATCGATGGGAGATGCGGAAAGCCTGCAAGGCGGCATTCTGATACAAACTCCTCTAGTCGGAGCCGATAACGTAGTTTACGCTGTCGCTCAGGGAGCTATTTCAGTCGGCGGATTTTTGGGTGGAGCAGCTGGGCCCGGCGGGGCGACGATTCAAAAGAATCACCCGACAGTCGGCATGATTCCTAACGGCGCCATTGTGGAACAAGAGATTCCGATGGAAATCGTCGATCAAGGTCTTCTGCACTGGGTTTTGCATAGCCCGGATTTTTCCACTGCATCGCGTATGGCGGAAGCGATCAATGTTATTTATCCCTCAAGCGCGGTAGCTATGGATGCGGCGGCAATTCAGGTATCCATCCCTGAGATGTGGGATGGTCGCGAAGTGGATTTCATTTCTAAATTGGGCTCCATTACTTTGGCTCCTGACACGCCCGCTCGTGTGGTTTATAATGAAAAAACGGGTACAATTGTCTTTACCTCCGAAGTGCGCATTTCGACGGTTGCGGTTAGCCATGGCGCTTTAACGATTACCATAGCGAACAACCTAAATGTGTCCCAGCCAGGGGCTTTCGCCGAGGGAGGCGAGACGGCGGTGACACCGGCGACCACGGCTGAAGTAGAGGAGGTCTTAGGAGGATTCAAACTCGTTGAAGACTTTCCGACCATTAGCGAAGTCAACACGGCTCTGAATTCTCTGGGCGTATCGACTCGCGAAATGATGTCCATTTTCCAAGCCATGAAAACTGCCGGAGCTTTGCAGGCAGAATTGATAAGCATGTAAGTATGGAGAATATACCTACAGTCATTACTGGATCGAATCCTCTGCAATGGAAAGAGCAGTTGCTGCAAGGAGGTGTGGAAAAGCAGCAGCAGCTCGAATCTGTTGCCAAGGAATTCGAGGGCGTATTAATCAGACAGTTTCTCGATCAAGCTCTTAAGCCGATGGATGGCGAAGGGGGTCTTTTCGGAACCGAGTCGAGTCCAATGCAGGACCAAATGATTAAGGACGCTTTGGCCAATAGCATTACGAAAGGGAGCTCAATGGGGCTTTCTTCCGTACTTCAGGCTCAGCTGATGACAAAGGGAGACAACAGTAGATTGGAAAACAATTCGAATGAATAGCGCTTTAGAACAGCACGAATGGGAACCTCTCGTCGATGTATTGAGAGATGAGTTACAAGAATACGGAGGTTTATACAACCTTCTAGATCGCCAGCAGGAGGAGATCTTCAGACGAGAGCCTGACGTGGTTATCGAGACTAACGAAGAGATCGAGCATTATATGGCGGGAATGGGAGAGTTGCGTCTCAAGCGCGAGGAAATGGTCGGCGCTTTAGCGGAACGCTACGACTGCGACAAGGATCTTTCCTTGAAAAAACTGATTCCTGAATTGCCGGAGTTCGCTCGCCCTCTGCTTCAAGCCCTGGTCGACGATGTGAATCATATGGTAGACAAGACTCGCCGCAAAGCGCGTCAAAATTTTCTGTTGCTTTCTCGTACCATGGAGCTGACGCAAGAGACTATCCGGTCCTTGCAGCCCGATCAGTACACCAAAACCTACAGTAAAAAGGGTCGGGTCGGCATGTCTCATCAGACGCCTTCGCGCTATAAGACTTTCGTGTAGCATTCCTCTTCTTGTACCAGCCTAACGAATACGAACTATGAGTTCAAATATCATCGGAGATCTCGCCAACGCCACAAAGGCTTTAAATGCCCACCGTTTTGGCGTGACTACGGCGGGAACGAATTTAGCCAATGTCAACAATCCTGAATACGCGAGGCAGCGTGTTGTTCTCGGCGAAAAAGGAGTCATCAATACGATTGTAGGACCGCGTGGGCTGGGAGTCGAGGTGGCGGGATTCATGCACATGCGGGATCAAGTCCTGGACAAGGAGATCCTTCGCGAGTCGAGCATCAATAGCTCACTAGAAGCCCAGCTAAGCGCCCTCTCCAAGGCGGAAGCCAACATGGGGCAGGAGATTAATCGAAGCGGAGATTCGCCTTTCATTGATGGTGCTGCAAACAATGGAGCAGGGGCTGGGGGATTGGCGGAAACGCTCAACGATTTTTTCAATGCTTGGCATTCTCTCTCGGCTAATCCCGCCTCCGATGCCGAGAAGGAATCCCTTATTCAAAAATCCACCATTCTAACGCAGAAGCTCAACGTAACAGCTGAGCGATTTAACGATCTGCAAGCCGATCTGAGTTTCCAAATGCAGACCGATTTGAATGAAGCGAATCGGCTCATTCAAGAAATCGGCCGTCTGAATTCGGAGATCGCTCGCTCAGAGGCGAGCAATGCCGGACAAGCTCTCACCTTGCGTGACGCTCGTCAGTCTCGCTTGGAAGATCTTTCTAAACTCATTCAAATCGATGTAGCGAACATCGATGATAGTGGGGGCCAGATTCGCGTTACGATGCAGACTACCAGCGGAGCGAGTGTCAATCTCGTCAACTATGCCAGAACGGAGACGCTTGAACTTGATGACTCGACCCCGGGTCTGCCAATTTTCACCGTCAAAGGTACAACGACTCAAGTCAGCATCAAAGGTGGCAGTATCCAGGGAGCTATTCTTGCTCGAGATGGAGCCATTCAACAATATATCAATCGATTGGATACACTTGCGTCTGAACTTGTCACGCAAGTGAACGGCATTTATAATTCCGGTGTTGCTCCAGGGACTACGAATTTCTTTACGGATACGGGAGCCGCCTCTGAAAGGACAGCCCTCGGTATCTCTCTGGATGCGACTGTTAGCGCCACAACCCTTAGGACGACCAATACAGTGGCTCAAGATCAGGGGGACAATACGATTGCTCTGGCCATAGCCGAACTGGATGAAACCAGTTTTGTTAATTTGGGTAACCGAACCTTTAGTAGTTTCTATCGGGCCCAAGTATCCGACCTAGCGGAAACGACTTCCACGATTAATTCTCGCCTGGATGACGAGAGTATCGTGTTCAAGCTTCTTAAAGAGCAGCAAGACGCGGTTTCCGGCGTTTCGATAGACGAAGAAATGACGGACATGATTAAATTCCAGCGGGCTTTCGAGGCGACTGGCCGCTTGGTACGAGCGATCGACGAAATGCTAGACGTTATCATCAACAGAATGTTCTAAAATTCTGAATACTAATCTAAATCCCACGCGCCATGAGAGTTACCAGTAACACCTTCCCGAATTCCCTGCTAAGGCATCTCGAGCGGATAACGGTCGATATGAATAAACTGCAAGAGCAGGCGGCCAATGGCCAGCGCATTACAAACGTGTCCGACGATTCGGCGGCAGCCAATCGAATCCTGGATATGCAAGAGGAGAAAGAGAAGATCGCTCAATTCACGAAAAATGGCGCTAGGGCGGAGAACATTAATAACACGACGATCTCGCAGGTTCAGAATTTCATAAAAATTTCCGATCGTGTTAATGAAATCGCTACACTAGCTAATGACTTGAAGGGCGAAGAAGGCCTGCAAGCTTACGCTGAGGAGGTGAACGAGCTCATTGAACATGCCCTGCAAGGCGCGAATGCAAAGTTCAATGGCGAATACATTTTTGGAGGCACTGCTAGCGGATCCGCTCCATTTGCGGCCAACGTTGATGCCAATGGCAAAGTAGTTGATCCTGATGGGGCCGGAGCTGGTGTAGCTGTTACCTACAATGGAGCCGCTTCAGGTCCGGAGTTCCATCTCTCGGAATCCGGGCTCGTTTCGCCTTTTACAGACGGTACCACCAATCAGCAATTCGCCGATTTCATTAACAATATGGTTGAGCTTCGGGATGCTCTAGAGAGTGGTACCCAAAATGCGGTTACACCTGCTATTCGCCAGAATCTTGAGACTTCGGAAGATCAGCTGATATTCAGTCTAAGCCGTCAGGGCTCGGTTCAGCTGCGCATCGAATTCGATCTAAATTTAAACAGACAACGCTACACGGATCTCGAGGAGAACATCTCAGCCGAGGCCGATGTGGATATTTCGCAAACTGTGGTCAGGTTGACTCAGGTTCAAAACGCATTCCAGGCTTCTTTGCAAAGCGCGGGTCGTGTCCTCAACAGTTCGCTCCTCCAGTTCATTTAGACTGAAGTCATTCATTTCACCAGTTAATCTTCATGAAAGTCGCAACAGAAGCTCAATCTAACAAGGAGGTCTGGATAAAGCCTGCGGAATTCAAACTTCCCCAAGGTCTTATCGGCTTTCCTGACGTAACCGATTTTGAACTACTCGCCAATACTGATGAGCTCCCCTTTATGTGGATACGCAGTATTGAGCGACACGAAGTGGGATTCATTGTTATCGAACCATCCGAAATCCTCGATAGCTATGAGGTGGAGATTCCTGACGACGATATAGCGGCTCTCGATATTAAGTCTGAGGCGGATACGCTCGTTTTGAATATCGTTACGCTTAAGGACGGAGATCCAATCGAATCGGCGACTGTTAATCTGATAGGGCCTATCGTGCTGAATCGTCACACGATGGAAGGTAAGCAAGTAGTCATACTGAATAATCATAAGTTTTCGGCGCGTCATCCCATCATGGAGGGAGTCGAGGAAAACTAACCGAGGAAGGACTGTCATGCTTATACTTTCAAGGAAGGCTAACGAGGCGATTGTAATCGCCGACAATATCGAGATTTGCATTACACGGATCGATGGCGATGTGGTTAAGCTAGGTATCAACGCTCCACGTTCCATTCCCATCGTTCGCAAGGAATTGATTGAAGAAATCAAGGAGACCAATCGCGAGGCCATTGCCAGGCCTGCTGCAGAGCCGACTGCCGATAAGGCAGCTAAGCCTCAGCTATCAGGGCTAGCTAAGAGTTTGGCATCCAAGAAACTTAAAAAGGAACAACACGTCACCAGTCCCTGATTGAGGGCAGGTGGCAGAAGAGCTGGAACGGAAAGCGGTTCTTCACAACCTAAAGGAAGAGGTCGTAACATGGTTATAAATACAAATCAAAACGCGGTTGATGCGGCAAGTGTCTTGCAGCGTAGTCAAGCGTCTTTAAATCGTTCGCTGGCTCGATTGAGCTCGGGATCGAAAATCATAAATCCATCTGATGACGCGGCTGGTCTAGCTGTCACCGAAAAGCTTGAAGCCCAGAATTCCCGTATCCAAGCGGCTCGGGTTAATGCTCAGAATACGGTTTCGCTCCTGCAGACGGCAGATGGCTTTTTGAGCAAGATGAGCGACGTGCTGAATCGCATGAGCGAGCTGTCTATCCTTTCTTTGGATGCAACAAAGAATGCCAGCGACGTTGCTTTGTACGCGATTGAGTTCGATCAGCTCAGAGAGCACTTGAGGGATGTGATTGGCAATGGGCCAAATGGAACGGATAGTGATCCGAATTGGAATACCTCGAGCTCGGAGCCAGCTGGCGCTTTTAATGGAATTAGTCTTTTCGGAGCTAGAGCGGACATGGTAGTTGTCACTGGTTCGAGTGGCGATCACACCATGACTATCGGCGCGATCAATTTGCGTGAAATTGGATCCGCTCTCTCGGATCTTTTGTGGGACAACACGGTGGATGCTGGTCAACCCACTTTAGACGTAGATACAAGCGGGGTCGTTGGCGTTTTAAACAGCTCTTTAGAGCAGGTTGCTCAAGAACGAGCCAAACTTGGATCCGTTCTCTCTCGCGTTGACGTTATTGAAGCTCAACTTCAAGTCGAATTTCAGAATCTAGAATCAGCTACTTCGCGTATCAGAGATGTGGATGTGGCCCAAGAGTCTACGAATTTTTCTAAATACAATATCCTGGTTCAATCAGGAACGGCGATGCTGGGCCAGGCTAACGCCTTGCCGCAAAGCGTTCTCCGCTTGCTTGGCTAGAAGGGAAGAATCCTATGGATATCAGTATTGATAAATACCTTTCCACTCTCCTGTCTTTCGCTCCTTGCGATAAGGGTGATGGCAGAAAAGCGGGAGATTACATTTCGCTTGTTCACATTCCGATTGAGGGTCCAGAGGAAGTGTATTCGCTTTCTTTTGACTCAAATAGTCCCACTCTGGTAGTTGCTCGCTTTCAGGAAACGGTTTGGGACTATCTTGCCAAAAGCCGTTCTGGATCATGCCAGTTGGCTCCTCAGGTTGATGTGCTTCAGGCAATAACCGATTACGAACATCCGATTTTCGATTACGTCAACCCAAGTTTATTGACTGATTGCATGAGCCATAGCGATGGGAGACCAGGAATGGATTACTATTTGCTTATGTGGCAGTTTGATGGATACAGTTCTGTATCGGAATGCTGGGAACCCTATCGGAGAGGGGCTAGCTCCTGGATCACATTGATAGGAGCGATGCAGGCTCTGTCCAGCCAGTACGAATACACTGTTCAGGAACAAGATCCCGTCATAGTCTGACGGAAAGGATAATGCCGTGAGAACTCGGCCTTCGTTTAGGAATACTCGGCGAAAAAAGCCTTTTCTTGGGGTCAGGTTCGTCAACTGTTGCACGTATGGCCGGCTGTACTTAAATGACGATAGAACAGCGTACGTGGGAAGCTGTCCTCGTTGTGGAAAGGCCTATCACGTCCGCATCGGACCAACGGGAATATCGAACCGTATGTTTATGGCTTACTGCTGAACGTTCGACTCTTCTTTTAAAGACTCTAAAGGAGTAGCCTCCTCAATGTAGGAGTAAGAAAGTTCCTCGTTTAGCCTTGCGAGTTCGTTCTGCAATTCTTCGAGAGCAATCTCCCGCTCTCTGATCTTTCGAGTCATCTCCAGATTGCCACGAATTGGAATGCCTGAGCTTGTCGTGATCATTCCGTATTCCTTTTTCAAAGGCTGATTCTTCTTCCAGCCCGGAATTAAGGCGATTCCAACAAACAAAGCGATAAGGCCAGCTGCGACCGATATGATTGGACTTGGAAAATTCGAGACCATCCCGGAAGCGAAGGCTACCAGCGAAATAAAGAACATCGAAAAGATGAGCGGGCCTCGAAACCCGTTCTCCTTTCGAACAGGAACTTCTGGATACACTGCTTCGCCTTTAGCTTCCTTCTTTTTCATAGCCCGCAGATGGGCATTGGTTTCGATCTGCTTGCGGGTGAGTTTATGTATCTCTTCCTGTACAATCTTGATTGCTCTTTTGGCATCTTCGATTTTCTTCTTGATTCGGATCTTTTGCTTTTCCCAGAGCTCGAGCGCTTGGTCATGAATCGAATCGGAACCTGCGGGATGGAGGTTCAGAGCAATCTTGTTCAAATCTCTTCTGAGAAAATCCGTTATGCGGAACCGATTTTCTTTCCTGATAAAATATTCGCCTTTATTCTCAATGAGCTCTTGTACCTTTATCGTTTTCTCATCAAACAACTCGCTGCATAGCTCTGTATCCATCCAGTTGAGTCCAGATAGCAATGCGAGTTTGGAGCGGCAAGCCTTCGAAGAAGTGTTTCTAACTACTCTTCCATACGGCGCCCACCGGTTTCGGTAGGTTTTGAACTCCTTTTCTGACCTGGCCTTTTCGATAGCGACCCACCTGAAGTTATCGTCGATGGAGTAGGCGTTTCCGTCATCGGTCTCCTCGATAGGCAGTTGGATCAACCCTTTTAGCCAGCTAAGAGTACTCGCTCCCTTTCCCTTGCCGTAGAGGGCGTCCAGCTCTTCCGGATACAATTTTTTGGGTAGGCATGCGGCAGCTATTTTCAGACGATCCGCTGCTTCCAGTTGATCTAGGAAGCTCAGCGCCTTAGCCTTTCCACTTTCATTTAGATCGCCCTGGCTCGCTCTTTGCGCCGTATCGACTGCTATTTGAGGATAGCCTAAACTCTCGATAAAGATGAATCGAGCAATACCTGGGTCGATTTTCTGGCTAAGGGCTAATTCATAAACTTCGTCCTCGACGAGCGGATACAATCTGAAGTCATTTGAGGCCGTTTTCCAGCTGCCGAGCGAGTTCTCGCTTGAATGAAGTTCGAAAGGAGACTCGGATTCGGTTATGATGACAATGTTTCTTCGATAGGCTCCCTTGCTTGCTGCGGGTATAACGTAGTCTCGAATCCAATCTTTAATGCTGATAGAGAGTTCCTCCATCCGACCAAGTATTAGAAAAATAACGTCGGTCCCGAGCGACTGAAGGGGTAGCGCGTCAAGAAAGCCTTCGGCCTGGTTATCCGCTTTACTCTCTCCGAGGCCGATCTGGACTTGCAGGTCTTCGTGCTCAAATTCGGTTCTACCAACTGATGCGGCGGCAGCCTTGTTCACGTAGGGCTTTTTATTGGTCGCGATACTGGATCGAGCAATGAGGATCGAATCATCCGAAATCATGGGATTCACTTTACCCCGCTGGACGTTTTCCAGACGTTCTTCAATGATTTCTCCTTTCGTTGGATTTGAGGGATAACGAACGGTTTCCGCGCAAGCCGCGATGAACTCTTCGATTGTCTCGACCGAGTCGCCCTCTGTTGGATATAAAAACAAGACTTTTTTATTCTTAACCAGCTCGGAATCGCGAAAGGCTTTGATGAAACTGGTTTTTCCAACTCCAGACTCTCCCCAGATATTGAATACTCGACGTGAAAATACGTCCGATCCGTCCCAGGAAATGGATGACGCGAAGGTCTCCAACTCTAGAGTCCTTGGAGCCGAGAGGTCTGTTCTCTCAGTAGTCGACAGGTTGGTGTTGTTTTCCATATAGAATCAATATGGACATGGATATCCACCTTTCGTATCGACCATAGAGTCTGGAGCCTAAGGTCTGCTGCTAAAATAGCCTATAATTTACAGCGAATTATCAATCCACCGGATCGAAAATCGCTTCTCGATATTTCATCATCAAAAGCTGATCCGTCCAGTCATCGAAGCGGGTAAGCTCTGACTCTTCAAAGGCTTCCTGGAGGAGCCATTCGATAAATTCGCCCTTGGCAGCTTGGGCCAGCGGGAACCCTCCCCCTAGTCGTGCATTGATTTCGATAAATTGCGGGCTATCTTTCTGGCGATCATAAAAGCATTGAATATTCAATGGCCCCCACGCTCCTGGAAGCCCCTCGACAATTCGTTCTGCCCAATTGATGAGAACAGGAATTCTCTCCGTTCGAGCCTGAACCGATTCGCTTCCATCGGTCAGAATCCGCTGATGCGGAATGGCGCAGACGCACTTTCCCTTTTTGGATACGTAAACGTTAATGGTGTATTCGAGTCCTACCGCCTTCTCTTGCGCAATCCAATCGCTTGGATATTCCCAAAGGTCTTGCTTCGACTCGATCTCCTTGATGCCTCTTCCAGCCGAACCAAATCTGGGTTTCACGAACAATGGGTGTTGCAAATCTATGACCCCGTTTTGAGCTTCTTCAACTAGGCCCGTTTGAGGGGACGGGACTGAAAGGTCGGCAAAGAATGTCGATGTAGCCAATTTGTCTAGGCAAACGGAAATCGTTTGCGTATCAGAAACAGCCACACAGATCCCCTCCTTGGCCAGAGAAGATTTCTGGTTTGCCAGCGCGTCGAGATCTGCATGCCGAGTGGGAATAACGAGCGATATGCTGTTTTCTAAACAATAGGATTTTAGCTTCTCAATCCAAGATTCCTCCGAGCTAGTATCAAAACAGGTGAATCGATCTACGAAATGTCGCGTAGGGACATTTTCGGTACAATCCGATCCATGAAGAATTAAGTCTCTTCTCGACGCCGCCTTTGATGCTGCTCTGGCAATGGCAACCTTGCTTCCGGTTGAGAGCAGTAGCACGCCTTTAGGTTCTTCCATCATCTGAGTAACAACATCTATCATACCTGCGCTTTGGCAAAAAAAAAAGTGGTCCCGAGTGGGGACCACTTGAAAAAGAGATATCGGATTGTTTATCCTAGAAGTCTCAGAGCAACCTGGCTGGCTGCATTTGCCTGAGACAGCATGGAAGCGCCAGACTGAACCAGGATGTTGAAACGAGCGAGCTGAGTAGACTCAGAGGCGACGTCCACATCGATGATACGGCTGTTAGCAGCTTCGAGGTTGGTCTTGTTAACAGTCAGCATGTCCGAAGCGAACTGCAGACGGCTAGACTGGGCGCCGTTAGTAGCGCGAAGCGTAGCGACGTTCTGGATAGCGTCGGTGATAGCTGTTAG